>CAMDJM010000073.1 GCA_945900785.1 Akkermansia muciniphila | reverse complement strand
GGGCAGAGTGGTGCGGCCCCTGCAAGATGCTGGGCCCGGTTCTTGATGAAATCGCCACTGAAAAAGGCAGCGCCGTCAAGGTCGTGAAAGTCAACGTGGATGAAGAGCCCGATCTCGCCGTCGAATACGGCATCCGCAATATCCCTGCCCTCTTCTTCTTCAAGGATGGCGAACTGAAGCACAAAGCCCTCGGCGTCCAGCCCAAGGCCGAGATCATCAAGCGGCTCGAGTCCCTCGCCTGAGCCCTCCGCCAACCCAGCGGGTGGAACCACCGATTTCACAGACTTCCTCCAGATCGACAGAGGGAACCCAGCCTTCCAAGTCCCGGCAGGATGGTTGAGCCATTGGGCCGCGAGCCCGGCTGATCCGTGAAGTGAGTGATCCATGGTTCCCTTCCCTTTGCCCTTGCCACTCCATGCCTGACGCATCCGTTCCGGCACCGGATCTGCCGACGTTCCGGGAAGCGGTGCGCTATTGGTTCCGCCTTGGCTGCATCAGCTTCGGCGGGCCGGCTGGCCAGATTGCGATCATGCACCGCGAACTGGTGGTGGAACGCCGCTGGATCTCTGGAACGCAGTTCTTCGAGGCCCTGAACTTTTGCATGCTGCTCCCCGGACCGGAGGCCCAGCAGCTCGCGACCTGGCTGGGCTGGCGTCTGCACGGCTGGCGTGGTGGGGTGGCGGCAGGGGCATTATTTGTGCTGCCCTCCATGCTGCTGCTCTTTGCCTTGAGCTGGCTCTATATGGCTGGCGGGCACTGGGCGTGGCTCGCCGGGATCTTTTATGGCCTCAGCGCGGCCGTCATCGCCATCGTGGCGGAAGCCGTCCTGCGGATGGGGAGAAAGGCTTTGCGCAGTCCCACCCTTTGGGGGCTGGCGCTGGTTTCCTTTGCCGCGATCTTCTTCGGTGGCGTTTCATTTGTAATCATTTTGGCGGCCGCCGCCCTGTGCGGTGCCACCGGCCAGCGCTATCTGCCTTCACAATTCCCTGCGGGCGGCAGCCATGGCCCGGCGCAGGCTGCCGCCCCTGACAGCCCTGCCCTGCTGTTGCCAGATGCGCCTTCCGCCAGTTGGGGCCGGACGGCGGCCATTCTGGGCATTTGCCTGACCCTCTGGTGGCTGCCCATCCTTGGCGTTGGGGCCTGGTTGGGATGGCACAGCACCGGTTTCCAGCAGGGGCTCTTTTTCAGCAAGGCCGCCATGGTCACCTTCGGCGGGGCCTACGCCGTCCTGCCCTATGTGGCCCAGCAGGCGGTCGATCACTATCAATGGCTGAGCCACTCCCAGATGATGAGCGGTCTAGCCCTGGCCGAAACCACCCCCGGCCCACTCATCATGGTGCTGCAGTTTGCCGGCTTCGTGGGAGGCTGGCAAAACCCCGGATCCCTAACCCCCCTCGCAGCCGCCACCGTCGGTGCCCTCATCACCACCTGGGCCACTTTTCTGCCGTGTTTTCTCTGGGTCTTTCTGGGCGCGCCTTACATCGGCCGCCTGCACAGGCGCCCGGCCCTGGGTGCTGCCCTGACAGCCATCACCGCCGCCGTGGCAGGGGTGATCCTGAATCTCGGCGTGGCCTTTACCCAGCATGCTCTGCAACCCAAACCCGGTGGCCCCATTGATTGGTTCATCGCCGCCACCGCCCTTCTGGCCTTCCTGGTCATGCACCGGCTGAAGTGGCACCTGATCCCCGTCATGGCAGGCTGCGCTGTGCTGGGCATGGCATGGCATGTGGCCTGAGAAGAAAACGCGGTGCCACCGGGGGAGCGCGGCTGTGTGGCGGGCGATCTGAAAGTCGGTCAAAACGGACGGTGTGGAACTCCGCCGTGGAACACCGTCGTTTTCTTCAAAAACCTTTCAAAATAAGGCTCTTCTTCCCTTTTCGTTGGCCGGAACATCCGATTTTCAAACCGCCTGTTTTATCCGACGTTCAAGCCGCCGCCCGCACGGCTGCAGCATCTGCAACAAACAACCAACCGCAGGGCGCAACCTGCATGCTTCAACCCTGGAAAAATACCCCCGCGATTGTTGCGGTCAGGATGCTGGCGATAGTCCCGCCGATCAACGCGCGGATGCCCAGACCGGCCAGAACGGGCCGCTTTTCCGGGGCCAGCACCCCTATGCCGCCCAGCTGAATCCCAATGGAGCCCAGATTGGCGAATCCACACAACGCAAAAGTCGAAAGAAACACCGCCCGGGCGCTCATCTGCCCGGCTTGCTTGAAGATACTCAGCTGGTCGTAGGCCACGTATTCATTCAGAGCCAGCTTGGTGCCCAGCAATTGCCCGGCCCGGAGCAGGTCCGCACTATCCACCCCCATGAGCCAGGCGATGGGCGTCATCGCGATACCAAAGATGGATTGCAGGGAAAGACCGGTGAACACATTTCCACTCGCCGAGGCGATCCATTGATTCAGCGAGGCTCCGCCCCCCACCGGGATCACTCCGCCCAGGCCAGCCAGCATCCAATTCGCCAGGGCCGCGAAAGCCACAAAAGCAATCAGCATGGCACCCACATTCAGGGCGAGCTGCAGGCCTTCCGTAGTGCCCGCCGCGAGGGCATCAAAAAAATTAGCCCCGGTCTTCCCGCGGGGCACGGAAAGATCTTCCAAAATCGGCTCCGTCTCCGGCACGAGGATCTTCGCCGCCACGATGCAGGCTGGCGCATTCATCAGCGAGGCACACAACAGCCACGTGCCGTATTTTACCCGCTCATCATAATCCACCCCACCCAGCTTCGCGATGTAAGCCGCCATCACCCCACCCGCCAGCGTGCCCATGCCGCCGATCATCATGGCCGCGATCTCAGAGCGCGTCATTTTGGGAAGATAGGGCTTCACCAGCAGGGCGGATTCCGTCTGCCCCAGGAAAACCTCACCCGCCACCGCCAGACTCTCCGCGCCGGAGAGCCGCATCATCCGCTTCATCACCCAGGCAACCACATAAACGATGCGCTGCAGAATCCCCAGATAATAAAGCGCCGAAGTCAGGGCCGAGAAAAAGATAATGGTAGGCAAAACCCGGAAGGCGAAGAGGAATCCGCTGTTTTCTCCCAGCACCTTTTCCATGGTAGGAATGTCCACCAGCTTCCCAAACAACAACTGGGCTCCATCAATGGAAAAGTCCGTGATCTTCACAAAAAAACCGGCCACCGGCTGCAGCACGGAGGCCGTGGCAGGGATCGTGAAAACCGCTATAGCGAGCAGCAATTGCAGCAGCAGTCCCCCTCCAATCAGCCGCCAGTTGATGGCCTTGCGGTCCACCGAACAAAGCCATAACAGGCCCAGCAGGCAAACCACGCCCAGCAGGGCCCGGAGAATCAGGATGGTCATATTGAAGAGGTGAAAAGGTCAGGCTCCAGAGGCGGCTCAACGGTTAATCAGGGAATCCGGTGAGGGTGATTTTCCCCAGGGCAGATCCACTCTCCAGCAGGGCGTGTGCCGCACTGGCCTGCTCAAACGGGAAGACCCGCGAATCCAGCAGGGGAGCCACCCGGCCTGAGGCCGCCAGCCGGCTGATCCGCTCCAGCATCTGCCCCTGCCTCCGGCGGGGCTCATCCTGGTCATACAGCAGCGGGATGATCATAAAGACCACGTGCAGCGAGACGCCCTTCGCATGCAGCGGGGAAAGATCCGCCGAAGTGCGCGTGGAAATGCTAACCACCGTGCCGCTTACCGCCACCGCTTCAAAACACTTCGCCACATTGTCACCACCCACCGTATCCACGATCACTTCGAAACCTTGTCCGTCCGTCACCTCCCTCACATAATCTGCGACGCGCTGTTCCCGGTAAAAAATCACGCCATCTGCCCCCAGTTGACGGGCCAGCGCGGCTTTTTCAGTTGTGGAGACCGTCGCCCAGACTTCGGCCCCCAGCTCCCTGGCCAGTTGAATGGCCATCTGCCCCACCCCGCCAGCGCCAGCATGCACCAGCACCCGCTGACCGGCCCGCACCCCACCACGGCTCAGTGCCTCCTCCGCCGTCAGCCCCACCAGCGGCAGCGCCGCGCAAGCCTCCCACGACAGCCCGTCCGGACACCGCGCACACAGACTTCCCTGAAGCACCTGATATTCCGCCAAAGCCCCCGGATAACCCACCACCCCGCCGCTGCAGGCCATCACCCGATCCCCCACCTGCCACCCAGTCCCCGGCCCCATCGCCACCACCTCCCCAGCGCTGTCACAACCCAGCACCATCGGATCCGGAGCCAGGTGCGGCAGCAGCCCCCGGCGAATCTTGGTATCGATCGGGTTCACGCTCGAAGCGCGCACCCGGATCAGCACCTCCCCCTCTCCCGGCACCGGGCGGGGGATTTCCTTCAACTCAAAAACATCAGGCCCACCGAAACCGGAGGCCACCATGGCACGCATCATTTCGCTCATGGCACGCAAACTATCGATCAGCGCCCCCACGTCCAGCCTGGAAATCACTTTCAAGGCAGGCCCGGAAGGCACCCGACCCGGGCCCGCCCAGCGCCGCCTCAATCTATCCATATCCGCAGTTGTTTCCGAAAGCCTTAAAATCCAGTTGCACAAGCCCCCCCATGCCTTAGGCTGGGAGTGCGGGATAGAGCAGCCCGGTAGCTCGTCAGGCTCATAACCTGAAGGTCGTTGGTTCAAATCCATCTTCCGCAACCATTTCAAACCCCTGTAAGTCAGTCACTTGCAGGGGTTTTTCGTATCTACTGGTTCAACCTCGGAATGCGGGGAAATGCTCCAAAATGCTGGGTTTGACCCGTTCTATTGCACGGTCCATTCCACGGTAAATTCCTCTGGTCTGGGTGAAAATTTCTTTCAGACCATGGAATGCACTTAAGTGAGTTTCTGGGTCCGGACGGCCTCATGGATTTGATTTGCATGCGAGAAGAGTTTCGGTTCGCTGACGCCGGGATCGCAGAAATGATCAAACGACTCCATATTCCGGGCTATGAAGAAGCGCGGCACCACCTTGCCGAAGCGATTGCAGAAGAATATTTGGCACCTCCTGCCACAAAAGGAAATTATTCCCAGCGTGACATTAAAGCTGTCCATGCGTATCTCCGGGGCCGCACTCGTGTGCGTGCGGAAGGGGTATGATGTCGGCAAGGATCGGATCCTTGAACGCCAGCTTCAACGGGGCCGCACTCGTGTGAGTGCGGAAGGGCGATACTACGGAACCGGCGACGACTCCATGGACAGGGCTTCAACGGGGCCGCACTCGTGTGAGTGCGGAAGGTCGGATGCCTCCCAGGCCAAGGGGAAGCCTGCTTCTGGCTTCAACGGGGCCGCACTCGTGTGAGTGCGGAAGGGGGGCGTCTGGCAGGTCGTGATCCTGATCCTGATCGAGCTTCAACGGGGCCGCACTCGTGTGAGTGCGGAAGGGGGTGTTATCGGTGGGGGTCCAGTTGAGTTCTGTGAGGCTTCAACGGGGCCGCACTCGTGTGAGTGCGGAAGGGGCTGGGGAATCGGTTGAAGCCAATACGCCAAAAGAGCTTCAACGGGGCCGCACTCGTGTGAGTGCGGAAGGGAGCGCCAAGCCGCCGGCGGTGCCACGGCCCAGCAGGCTTCAACGGGGCCGCACTCGTGTGAGTGCGGAAGGCACTGGGCAGGCCATCATCGTGCTCTGCCCCTCGGTTGGCTTCAACGGGGCCGCACTCGTGTGAGTGCGGAAGGGAAGTCTCCCCGGTCGTCCACGCGGCGGAGTCCTGCCGGCTTCAACGGGGCCGCACTCGTGTGAGTGCGGAAGGTCCCCCAGTGGATTGATGGCGACCCAGATCATGCTGCTTCAACGGGGCCGCACTCGTGTGAGTGCGGAAGGGAGGAGGATGGCGTTGTCGGTGAAGGCGAGGTTGGCGGTGCTTCAACGGGGCCGCACTCGTGTGAGTGCGGAAGGATGCTTTCCGCAAATGGATACCAGATCTTCTCGGTCATGCTTCAACGGGGCCGCACTCGTGTGAGTGCGGAAGGTTGGCCTCCGTGTTCGATGCCCTGAAACAACCCGGAGCTTCAACGGGGCCGCACTCGTGTGAGTGCGGAAGGGATGCGCCGGCGAAAGTATGCGAGGAGGCCTTCGCAGCTTCAACGGGGCCGCACTCGTGTGAGTGCGGAAGGCCAGGCCGTCAATCAGCTCGGGCAGGCCTTCTCTCGCTTCAACGGGGCCGCACTCGTGTGAGTGCGGAAGGTTGAAGTTGAGTTTTTCATAGGCGCGGCTCAGTTAGCTTCAACGGGGCCGCACTCGTGTGAGTGCGGAAGGTGGGACGGCAGGCGCGGCAGGCGGCGGAGCCGGAGGGCTTCAACGGGGCCGCACTCGTGTGAGTGCGGAAGGTGCGTGATTTCCGCCCGCTCCGCCAGGCTCAAGTCGGCTTCAACGGGGCCGCACTCGTGTGAGTGCGGAAGGGTGCCACCCAGGCCGCTGTGGAATGTCGGAGCGCTAAGCTTCAACGGGGCCGCACTCGTGTGAGTGCGGAAGGGAAGGGAAAACCCCCCGTTTCCTCCCTCTTTGAGTGGCTTCAACGGGGCCGCACTCGTGTGAGTGCGGAAGGATCTTGATGGCCAATGGTTTACCTGCGCCACCCGCAGCTTCAACGGGGCCGCACTCGTGTGAGTGCGGAAGGCCGGATCTGGTGAACCCGGAGGCCCCGCGCTTCCTGGCTTCAACGGGGCCGCACTCGTGTGAGTGCGGAAGGTTTTTGAGTCGGTGGCATCCTTGACTTCATTGATATAGCTTCAACGGGGCCGCACTCGTGTGAGTGCGGAAGGATGGCATGGTGTCAGTAGCGTGGCACCTGGGGTTTAATGCTTCAACGGGGCCGCACTCGTGTGAGTGCGGAAGGTGTTTGAGGCGTATTCCAAGCACGACAGCTTTGAGTGGGGGCTTCAACGGGGCCGCACTCGTGTGAGTGCGGAAGGCACCTTGAGCCTGATTCCCGTCACCGCAGCAGTCACGCTTCAACGGGGCCGCACTCGTGTGAGTGCGGAAGGCGCGGTGTCCACTATCAATGACGGCGTGGGTGACAAGCTTCAACGGGGCCGCACTCGTGTGAGTGCGGAAGGCTGCGTCCCTTCCACGCCATCGTTCCCTATCCGACCATGCTTCAACGGGGCCGCACTCGTGTGAGTGCGGAAGGGTCATGAAAAACACCACTGCTGCCCGCCCTGCCATTGCTTCAACGGGGCCGCACTCGTGTGAGTGCGGAAGGCAACCGGCGGAGTTCCATGGCCAACGCAATCTGATTGCTTCAACGGGGCCGCACTCGTGTGAGTGCGGAAGGCGGCGGCAGGATGTTTTTGTCCGCCTTGATCCTAACGCTTCAACGGGGCCGCACTCGTGTGAGTGCGGAAGGAAGCGCCAATGCTGCGAAGGCGGACTTCCTCGCAGGGCTTCAACGGGGCCGCACTCGTGTGAGTGCGGAAGGAAAGATGGCGAAATCGACGACGCCGCCACCGATGACGCTTCAACGGGGCCGCACTCGTGTGAGTGCGGAAGGCCACCATCGCCTCGATTTGCTCACGCACCAATTCCTCCGCTTCAACGGGGCCGCACTCGTGTGAGTGCGGAAGGATCCATCATGGGGCAGGTATCGCGCCTCATGAAAGCGCTTCAACGGGGCCGCACTCGTGTGAGTGCGGAAGGGCCGGTGATGCGGGTGTCTGCGGCCTCCAGCACAAAGCTTCAACGGGGCCGCACTCGTGTGAGTGCGGAAGGAACCGCCGACTTGCTGGGCAGTTGTCTCCACCTTGGGGCTTCAACGGGGCCGCACTCGTGTGAGTGCGGAAGGGAGCCAACACCTGCACCACCTCCAGGCAAACCGCCCTCTTCAAAGGGGCCGCACTCGTGTGAGTGCGGAAGGGCGGAATTGAGCACCCTATCAGTGAGCACAACCTCAGCTTCAACGGGGCCGCACTCGTGTGAGTGCGGAAGGATACAAAAAGCCTTTCCAGCCGATGGTGCCTTCTGTGCTTCAACGGGGCCGCACTCGTGTGAGTGCGGAAGGTCCCCTCTCGTAACCCCATTAGCCTGAGAGGGGCGGACAAGGAAATGCGAGAGGGTATGGCCTGTGACTTGATTTTGTCACGGAAGGCCGGGGCCTCAGGCGACAAAGTCCTGAGGTTGAACGCGCGAGCGCTGCCGGGGGTGGGGGCGGCATGGGGCCGCTCGCGGGGATGAATTTGGGATGTCAAAGAACAGGAGTGGGCAGCTTGAGGTGTTTCACACCACATAGCAAGGGGCGTCGAAGCGCGCGTAGGGCAGACCGAGCGAGGCGATGACGCGGTCGCCCCGGCCCTCGCTTGGGCCCAGTGATACAAAAAGAACCTGGTCTTCATCGTGTTTGATGAGTTCCCTCAATTCACGTTCCATTTTGGTGCGCTCGCGGGGATTCAGTTCGCACTCAAACACGGAATATTGCAGGTGGGTTCCAAAATTCTTACAAACTTTGAAGACCCGGCGCAAGCGTTTGTCGTTGGCAATGTCGTAGCACACCAGAAACGTCAGGCGGCTGGTCGGGGCGGCGGCGGAGCGGGAAGACATGGAGGGCATGGGAGAAAAGAATGATGGTTTCCGGTCGATCCGGGGGAGGCCGGTTCCGCCCCCCACTCCTGCTTTAGCGGGTCACCATGGGAATGTAGTCCGGGATCTCCCCGGTGAGGTGCCGGGCCAGCAGGCGCGTTTGCAGTTCCAGCACCCGCCGGTAGCTGACCCGATAGTCGAAGATGGGGTGGGTGATCAGGGCATTCATCCGTTGCTCGTAGGCTTGGAAAAAGATTTTCCGGCCAGCCGGGGTCAGGTTCACCGCATCGCCGGCCTTCACAAAATGGGTGCTGCGCAGCATCCGGTTGTTGATCGCCGTGAGCACGGTGCTTTCCGCAATCAGCGGACGAAATTCCTCCATCAGATCCAGCGCGAGGGCAGGCCGTCCATAGCGGGGCTGGTGATAGAAGCCGACATATGGATCCAGCCCCACCGCCAGAGCCGCGATGGTGCAGTCCTTGGCCAGCAGGCTGTAGCCCAGCGACAGCAGGGCATTCACCGGATCTGCCGGCGGACGCCGGGTGCGCCGGACAAAGTCGAAGGTGAAGACCGGCGGATCGGGAGCCCTCGTCGGATCTTCCAAACCGGGCAATTCATCCATTTCCCCGGATTCCGCTTTGATCATGCCGCTGAAGTTTTGGAAATACAGCGCCGCTGCCGCGCCCTCCATGCCCAGCAGTTCCTGGAGATTTCCCGCCCTTAGCACATCCTGCGCGGCCTGTTTCAGGCGGGCCAGCACCGGAGCGGGCGCTTCCAAATGCAGCCGCATCAGCAAGGTCCGTTGATTGCGGATTTTCCCCTGCACCATCCGCCGCGCCAGCGCCAGACAGCGCAGCGGGTCCGCCGCCTGACGGAACTGCTCGATCCGGGTAAAGACATTCGTCATCCCATGCCCCCGGGTCAGCCCGTAGAACCAGCCGCCCATGGAAAAATACCCCACTGGGATCTCCTTGTCGCAGAGCAACTGCACGGCCTGGGTGCTGATCTGGATATTTCCGAACAAAGCCACATGCGTCACGTCCCCGGCCCTCACCTCCTGCATCACGCGGTCCCCCTCCTTCACCACCAGCACCTCATCTCTGATTCCTACGCGCAGGCCCGGTGTGTTTAAATACAGCGCCCGGGCGTCATCCCGCGCCGCCATCAACCGGCGCACCGGCAAGGCTACGCTGCCAAGGGGCCCGCCATCCGCCTGCGGCGGCGTAGCGGTTTGCGTTTCCTCTGCTTCAGTCCCGGCGGCAATGCTCATTCCACCGGTCAAAAGCCGCGTCTCATCCGGCAGGCACACTGGAGCCAGCGAGCAGCGCACACATTTTGGCGAAGCCACCAGGGGCGGCGGCATCGGTCCCACCGCCGTCCGGCGCGCCTCACTGATTTTCCCGATGATCCACCGCTCCAGCTCCGGCGTCATTTCCAGCCGCACCCGCTGTTTCGTCGCCCGGTAATAGATCACCCCATCCTCACAAACATAGCCATTATCCCGCAGGATCAGGATTTGCAGGCCCAGTTGCATTTGATCCGTGTCCCAGAGTTCGTTCGCCTCCTTTCCCTGGCGAGGGGCTCCGGCCTTATAGTCCACTGGCGTCACCCGCAGCACCTCCCGGTCTGCATGCACGCCGCCTGCCAGGCTCACCGTGGCTTCGATCAAATCCATCTTCGCCACCACTCCCAGACGCTCGGAACTCAGCATCGCCGACCGCGAGTGGATCAAACCCGTCGCCTCCGCCGCCTCCGACGTGATCTCTCCGCCCTCCCCGGTGGTGGAATCCCCCGGTGCATTCTCCTCCGCTCCCGCTTCGGCCTCCCCTGGCTCACGATCCTCCAACCCCGACTTGGAATCCTTGCCCTCCTCCGGTTTCCCCTTCGCCTTGCGCGCCGCCGGCAAATCGCCCCGCCCCTTGTCCACCTTCACATGCAGCGCACTCCCGCGTTCCGTATCCGCATTCTCCACGAAGGTCCCCTCCACATACTCGTAGTAGAATAGCCTAGGGCAATACACGAACTCATTCATCATCCGCGAAGGCATCGGCTCATCCAGCCGCGAAAGCCCCACGAGCGCTTCTAATCCGGATGCCGCCGCTTCCCCGCCTTCCGGCAACTCCGTGAGCATTATTTGCGGATCACACCCTCTGGCTGAGGTTGATGGTTGAGAGGTTGATGGTTGATGGAAAACCGGGAGCAGCGTTGGAGTCCCGGCTTCAGCCGGTCCCTGAGCCGCCACCGCTTTCCCCATCTCCGGGCCCTCCTCCGATGCGGGATTTTTTTCCCCTTCCGGATTCATTTCCGGATCCCGCTTCCTCTCCGCATCCAGCGTCGCCTCCGGCTCCGCCATCAAACCAGCGGTTTCCTGCATGGCTTCTTCCTCCTCCCCCGCCAACGTCCCTATTTCCAAGCGCACCTCCGATGGCTTGTTCTGCTCCGATTCCAGATCTGCCTCCGCCAGGGACGTCGCTTCCTCTTCCAACGGCTCTTCATGCTCCCCAGCCTTCATTTCCGTTTCCGGATAGCTGCCGGATGACTGGGGCGGATTGCAAATCCGCGCTCCGGTTTCCCATAACTCCGGCTGCTCTCCTCCCGCCTCCGTCGCACGCTGCTTTTTTGAGGGGGAGGATTTCATGGGGAAAGGAAAAATGGCGGGGAAATCACCGTCGGCTTCCCCGGGGCCGTGCCATCACTCCTCCATGTCAGGATACTGCTCAGGCCGTTCTCCCACGGTCATGACCACCTTCCTTGAGCGCCGTTTTCCCTTGGATTCCCTGACCACCGTGCAGGTCACCGCGAAGCGCCAGTCATCCCCGTAGTCGAACAAAAAAGCCATCCGTTTTCCCGTCGTGAACACCTGCGAAACAAACGTCCCTTCCACCCCTAGGTCAGTCGGCTCCGCGTCGCCCCCGTCCTCCTCCCCAAGGTCCGAGAACAGCGAATAGCGCTCCTTGCTCTTGTAAGGATTTTTGAAGTTATCGCAAAACTCGAAGGGATGATCGAAGGCAAACCCCACCGCCTTCAGGATGATAAACTCCGCAAACGCATAAAGCGTCCATTCCCCCACCAGCACCGCACTGGCCGTGAAGTCTTCCGATTGGATAGTAAAGTGATATTCTTTCATGCGTAAAGTCAGGAGGGTTCCCCCGGAACAAATAGCTCGGGGCCGGGGTGGGTGATCATGGGGTCGCAGGAAGTTTTAACCGGGCTTGTTCCCGCATGGCTTGGTCGCGTTCAATCAGTGCCTTGATCGTCTCTGGCGATGGCAGCGCTGTCAGGTAGCGGGAAACCATCAGCTCATGCGGCAACCCGCCCGTGGCGTATTGGACACGGGCCTCGTCTTTGTCTGCACACAGGATCAGGCCCACAGGCGGTTGATCGCCTTCGATCATCTTGTTTTCCTTCCAGAAGTTGAGGTAAAAGTTCATCTGGCCTGCGTCGCCATGTTGGAAGGCACGCGCCTTGAGATCGATCAGCAGATGGCAGCGGAGCACGCGGTGGTAGAAGACGAGGTCGATGTAATCATGCTCATTTCCCACGGTGATGCGTTTCTGCCGGGCCTCGAAACAGAATCCCTCACCAAGTTCCAGCAGGAAGGCCTGAAGGTGATCGAGGATCGCTTTTTCAAGATCGCTTTCGAGATGATCGGGCCGCTCCGGGAGCCCGGTGAATTCCAGGATGTAGGGGTCGCGGATTAATTCGGCCACGGAGGCCGGCGCATCGGAAAGGCTCAGCCGGTCGCGATTGATCGCGGCCTGTTTGTCTGGAGACATCGCGGTCCGCTCGAACAGTTGCGTGCCGATTTGGCGCTGGAGATGCCGGATCGGCCAGTTCCCCCGCAGGCATTCATTCTCGTAGAAAGCCCGCTGCCACACGTCTCCCAGCCGGATCAGCTCGATGAAATGGGTCCACGACAGGTCGAGCATGCGCCCGGCTGGCAAAGGATCCGGGGCCTGCCCGGCCTTTCGTAAAGATTTCGTCATCGCTGATGACGATTTTCGTTTGGCACCCGTAAGCTGCAGCAGCGGAGAAATCGTCATCGCCGATGACGAAATCACTTCGGCCAACTGTGGGTATTGAGCATAGAAGACCCGCATCCGCTCCAGCATCCGGACCGCGCAGCCTGGAATCTTTTTGGTTGCCAAATCCGCCGCTACTTTCTTGAGAAGCCCGCTGCCATACGTCGCGCGGTCCTCGCCTTTCTGCTCAAATTCAACCAAGTAGGCCCCGATGAGCCAGTTGCGCAGCACGAGATGGCGATTGATGGCCCTGGCCGCATAGCTCAGCGCCTGCGCATGGGCATCGCTGATAGAGGAGATGAGTGTGGGGTAGTCCATCAGCAGTTGGTGCAGTGGGATTCTTTCATGGATGAATTCAGTAAAAGTAGTCATCATCGCTCCGCGTGATGAGCCAGCAGTGGTCCGGTGAAGAAGCCGCGTTCACAAGCACCCCTCCAGCAGCGCTTTTTGCACCTCTCCGCTATCCCGCGCGGCATTCAGTAAATTGGAAAGCGCCATCCCCTGTCCCATCAAAACCCCATAAGCCGCCTCATCAAATCCCATCCGTTCATAAATCAAATGCCGGAACGACCCACCTTCCTGCGAATGCTGGTTCAGGAGATGAAACACCCAAGCCACCTGCTCCGGGGTAGGCGGCGGCTGTCCGGCTAGATGATCGTCGGCGGTCATAGGAAGAAATGAATTTAGTCAGCAGGAACAAAAAGCCCGAGGCTGAAGTGGGAGCCGTAACCGAAGACCAGCGGGCCTACCACTGGATCCGGGAAGGTGATAGTGAATGCAGTGCCGCTGCCGATTCCACGTGAACCGCCACCACCGTGGCGGATGGTTTGAAATTGAAGCGCCCGAAAATACCTTCCACCTGCCGCAAGGGGTGGAACGTGATCGATCACTCCAACAGTGGCGTTCCGCGTTCGTGGATCGAGTGCGAGCAGCCGGATGAGATCATGCCCATCGCTTCCAATCTGCCAGTCTCCGGTCGCGTCCATTTTTGGCTTACCGGGCCGGGTGGTTTTGGCGTGGCGGGTGGAGATGAAGGGTGTCAGGGAGCGCCAGTGTCGGGAGGGTTTGAGGAGTGGAGAATCCGCGAAGTCCTTGTCTGAGCCGAGGGCTTCGAGCACGAGGCGCACGTCATGGCCTTCGCGGCCCCATACTTTGTTGAGCTGACGCAGGGCGAGGCAGGCGTCAGCATCGAAACCCATCGGAGCCCAAACAGTGAGGTGGGTGATCTCGCCGCGTGTGCCGTTAGCTTCGCAAAAAACATGGGCGTGGCGGTGGTCTTTGAAGGGCTGCTTTTCGGAATCGAGGCCGGTGAAAACGCTGCCGCGACCACTGCCTTTGTCGGACCATGCGCAGAGGGCTTTGTGCGTGCGGTCCGCAAGGGAGACTGAGTCGAGGATGGAAGGCAGGACTTTGCTAGCAATGGTGTAGCGGGCTACTGTGGGCAGGTCTGTGGCTGATGAAACGCGGCGCGGGCGCGGCTGGGGAGCAAAGGCTGCCGTGGTGCGGGCGTAGGTGACCCAAGCAGAGCCGGGCGGCACATTCCAGCCTGCTGCCTGCAGTTCGCCGGTGTCTGCGTGCAGGGCAGCGAAGACATCAGAAGGCAAGTCGGGCCGCTTTGGTGGCTTGGCCGTTTTTCCCTTTGCTGGTGAAGCAGGAACTGCGGCGGCAAGGCCGGCCTCGTATCCTGTTTTCCACTGTCGGTAGGCGGGTTCTGCCATGGGGCTGAGCAGGCGCAGCGGCTCAGTGCCGGAAGGCGGGGCTTCGCCATCCACCACGGGCTGGGCATCAGGTTTAAATGTGTCAACAGTTCGCGCCGCCACTGCCAGCACGAGGCTCTCGGCACGCCCGAAGTATCCCATGCGTTCGGCGAGCAATTGGAGGTCGCGGAACTGATCCTCCGGCAAATCCATGTCCCATGTGATGGTCAGTGGATCGTCCTTGGGCAAGTGGATAAAGGTGTCGAATACCTTCGTCGTCTTTTCTTTGCTACCCTCAATGTAAGGCATGTAGTGGCGGGTGTGGCCCGTGGTGGCGCTGGGAAACTGGAACGACGGCTGATGCGCGGCCAGCGAGGTGATGAGCGCTGCCAAGCGCGCCTCGGGGACATCAATCCGGGCTTTGAGATGACGTGTGGCGATGAGGGCGCGCAGGATGCGCCATGGGGACGGAGGCCACTCCACGGCCCCTTCATTCACATGCCTGCCCCATGGCGTGGCATGGTAGCGCCCCGCAGGGAAGCGGAGTTCGAGGAGGGTCATGCGTCGACTTGGGTTGCGGGTTCTACAGCAGGCTTGCCTTTGGCGGGCTTTTTCGACGCCCCATCCTCAAAGGTCACCGTCGTGAAACGGTCCGGTTTGTCTCCACCGAAAGCTTTCGAAATGAGACCAGGCAAAGCCTTCTCCAAGTCTTCCAGGCCCGGGAGGGTGAATCCGGATGGGCGTTTGATGGTGATAGCGCCAGCGTCGAGGTCGCAGGCAGTGCGAAGGCGCAGGCAATCCCGCAGGAACCGCTGAATCTTGAAGAGCGAAAGGGCGATGAGCAGCGCCTCAGCATCGCTGGAAAGGCCGAAGCCACGGATGAGCGCGAGGTCGAGATTGAAGTAAGCGGTGATAGTTCCGGTGTATTCCTCCCGGTGGAAGGGGACGTTGCCAAAACCCTCCTTGGCGGTCTGGCCTTCGTCGCCCTTGGACGCTTTCACGCGGTCGTTTTTAACACCACCGCTCGCGACCACGTTGACTTCGCTGGCTTCGATGAACCCAGTCAGCGCGCGCGGCAGCCGGATAACACCGGCGATCTTCTCCAGAAAAATCCCGTGAAGGAGAGTGTTGGGGTCGAACTTGAGCAGCGCTTTCACGAGCGGGTCGCGGTCAAAGGGGCGCTTCTCATCAAAGCCGATCTCCTTCTTGATCGCCTCAAAGCCGGTCGCGTTGGTGATGTAAGGGCTGTTCAGCCGGTGGGCTTCCAGCACAGAGTTGGTGAGCGGCTTCTTTTCTTTGTCGATCACTTTCACGGCGGGCAGGCCTTTGAGTGGGGAGACCCAATCGTCGGCCACGCTATCCCAGCAGACGGATTCAAGGCGGTTGGCCATGCTCTGGGCGGACTCCACGAGGAGCATCTTCTCGCCACCGGGGGCTTCGTAGGCGGCAGCGCCGAGGTCGGGGAATCCGGTGGGCTGAAAACGCGAGCCCTGGAGGGGCTTGAGACTGACTTCGAGCAGCAGGCGGGGGTGATCTTTGAGTTCGTTCAAGTTCATGATGGTTGGCTATTGTTGAGTTAGGATGTCGTTTGGGATTCGGTTTCAGTGAGAGCGTATTTTTCTAACAAACGCAGGTCGCGTGGGCTGATGGGGAAGAGCAGGGCGGCGGCGGTGCGGCGGGCGGTGTCGGCCTGCACGGGAAGTTCCCGCACGAGGGGGGCGCAGCCGGAAGCGCGCAGCCGGCGCACCGCCAACCGGGAGGCCTCCAGACCGCGTCCTGCGGCGGCCTGCCGGTGGATGGCAGGGGTCAGCGGAATGGCGGGGAAAGTATCAGACTTTGGCCGGTGGCAAAGCTTGAGCAGGGCGTAGAAGGCGGAAGGGACGGCTTGGTGGAAGGCATCTGTCCGCCAGTCATAGCGGTGTGATGAATCCTTTTCCTCCGCACGCTCTGCTCTGTCCGCAATACTGACAGCCTGCCAATCCACCAAACTCAGTCCCCACAAGAGGTCGGCCAGCAGACGGTCGTCGGTGCGGCCTTCGATGAAGGCAGTGATGTCTTCCAGCGGCGCGTAGCGGGACGACTTATCGAGCCAGCAGTCGGCACTGTGGCGATCCATCCAGAGGTGCCTGCGCATCATGATGCCATTGAGAGAGGCGGCTAGTGGACCCTCCTGCCACGCCACGTCTTGGTCGTCCTGATCAAGCCACCGCGCCCGGAGGTGCTGGGCATTTCCCGTCAAAAGGACCGGCTCAAGGTGCTGCCGTATCCAGTGGCTTGTTCGGGAACTCTCGACCCATGCCTTGGTGCCTGCCAATGCCAGCGCTAGCCGGAACTCCGGTCGGTCTGTCGTCACCGCGTTGATCCATTCAGGGCGAAGTCCACTGAGCGGCGGCAGGCGGTTGGTATCTTTGGTCGTCCACGTGAAGCTGCCCGCCATGGATCGTTCTGCGGTGCCGAGGGCGATGATGACCTTCTGGAGGGCATCAGGGGTTCCGTGGCGGCAAAACTCGAAGATGGTGGTTTCGAGGGAATGCAGCGCGCGGGCAATGGATGCCGGAGGGGAGGGATTTGCTTGAGTGCCTGCTTTTTGGCGCAGCCGGTCATACCATGAGTCAAAGTCGGCTAGCAGGTCGGCATGGGCATTTCTTTTGACGGCGTATCTGCCCAGAGGGGTGGCAAAGTTGGATTGCCCATTGCGCTCTAAAAGCGCATAGCGCTCGAACGCAGTAATCCCACGATCAACGCCTAGCATTATCGCCGCCCGCGCGAAATCAACCCCGCTGCGGCAGCGCTTGCCGTTGAATTCTGAGCGTCCTTCATTAAATATGGTAGATATTTCTTTGAGTCCGGTTGGCTGTGCCCACAGAGGCAGCCAGATTTCGCATCCGTTTAGATCTCCGTCAGCTCTCGCTGCGCTGTCATAGCCGGTTCCTACTTTATGCACACAAAACGGGAATGCCAAAACTCCTTCGGAACTGCTTTCCAGGCGCTTTAAAGATGCCGCTGCGAATAGCAAGGCTCCCTCGATCATGAGAATGTAGTCCCACGGATTGGCGGTAGGATTGCCAGTGAACCCCGCTGTCGAATTTGCTCCACCCGCTGATCCTGGGAGGAACTGCCCGATCTTGTCGCTCGTTGTTGCGCCGCAGCTGGCTTCTTGGAAAAGAGAAGCATTCAAGAAGACTTCAGCAGCGCTGCTTGCCTCGCCTGATTCCGGATCAATTACAAGCAGGAGTCGCTGCATAAAGTTTCTGCCGAAGTCAATGCTCCCGTCATTACCGCCGCTACCCAGCAGAGGCGGATACTTAGTGCCAGACCCTGTCAGAACCACAACCGCGTCAAACCATTTGAGCGCTAAGTCACCCAACGAACTCCGCATAACTTGTAAGACATCATTTTTCCGGTCGTCGGCCGGCTTTTCACTTACCTCATGCGTTAGAAATGCGCATCGGATGGACTCAATGGTAGCACGGTATGCCCGTAGTCTGTCGCTTTTGCTCGTAGAGAACTTCCGAAGCGTTTCAATTGATCCCGCACGTGAATCCTTAAAAAATCCACCGTCGCCGTTCCATGGATTCAGAACGGGCGTTGGGGAATATTCCCGTAGGAAAAATTCGGCGAGGCTTGTTCTATTGAAGCGTGATTCAAATACGAACTGATCGCCTCTCCAGCACGCGGTAGCCAGTGGGTCCGCCTGTTCGGAGACAAGACGCAGCACGCCGAGCGCCTTCAGATAGTGGGCTAACGGGATTGGGGCGCAGCCGGAGAGGATAAGTTCGGGCATGGGGTTTAAGTGGCGGAGGTTGTTTCGCTTTCGGGGTGGCGCTGGTCCCAGGCGGCGCAGTCGGCTTCGATGAGGCGCTGGAGGTCTTCGGGCTTGGGCAGGGCTACGAGATACCGAGAGACGAAGAGGTGGTGGTCGAGCCCGGCGGTGGCGTAGTCCACGCGGGTTTCTTTTTTGTTGGTGCAGAGGATCAGGCCGACGGGCGGCTCGTCGCCGGGCTGCATCATTTGGTCTTTCCAGAAGTTGAGGTAAAAACTCATTTGGCCCGCGTCGCCGTGTTTGAACGGGCGGGTTTTCAGGTCGATAAGGAGGTGACAGCGCAGGATGCGGTGGTAGAAGACGAGGTCGATGTAGTCGTGCTCGTCGCCGACGGTGACGCGCTTTTGACGGGCTTCGAAGCAGAAGCCGGTGCCGAGTTCGAGAAGGAAGGATTGGAGGTGGTCGAGCAGCGCTTTTTCCAAGTCCTTTTCCAAGTAGTGATGCCTCTCAGCGAGGCCGGTGAATTCGAGGATGTAGGGGTCGCGGATGAGGTTGGCGATGTCCTCCGGGGCCTCGAGTGCTTGCTGACGGGCGTGCTCGATGACAGCTTGCTTGTCAGTGGAGAGGCCGGTGCGCTCGTAGAGCAGTGAGCCGATCTGGCGCTGGAGCTGGCGGACGGACCAGTTGGCCTTGAGGCATTCATTCTCGTAAAAGGCGCGTTGCCATGGGTCGGCGAGTCCCAGCATCTCGATGATGTGTGTCCAGGAAAGCCGGAGCAGCATCTGAGCGGGCAGTGCGGGCGGTCCGCTCGCCGGTGGCGCGTCCAATTTCCTCATCACTGATGAGGAAATGTCCAAGTCATTGGATTTTAGCTTGGTGTGTAAAATCCCCATCAGTGATGAGGAAATCGGCGCGCCGACTTGAGGGTAGTCCCGGAAGAAAAGCCTCATGCGCTCCAGCATTTGTTGGCTGCACCCGGTGATGCTTTTCGTGCGAAGGTCTGCGGCCACGCGGTTCAATAGGCCAGTGCCGTATTTTGCCCGGTCTTCGCCGTTCTGTTCGAACTGCACAAGCCACGCCCCGATGAGCCAGTTCCGCAGAACATGGTGATGGTTCACCGCCCGGGCGGCACCTGTCTGTGCCAATTGGTGGACCTCTGCGATGGAAGTGATGAGGGCGTCGTAGTTCATACGGGTGGGGCGAGGCGGGCGGCTTCGGCGGCGGAGGTGCGCATGTCGGCGGCGCGGAGCAGGGTTTCCAACCAAGCGAGCCGGAAGGGGCCTAGCTCGTCCCGCAGAGCGATCATGCGGGCCAGCCATGAGGGGCCGCGAGGGCCTTCGCCCATTTGCATGAGGCTGAGGTGCAGCATGGTCAGGTGCTCCGTCAGGCCGGGGATGGCAGGGAGGGTCTCGCCGTCCCGGATGCCCCGGGCGAAAAGGAGGTCGGGCTGTGTTTCGTCACCTTTTTCATCCGGCAGGGAACGGATGGAAAGACGGACTTTGCCATGATGTGCGGCGATGAGGTAGGCGATGAGGTTCAGGTCCGGCGTGTCGGCGGGCATCTCCGTTAGCCATGCGAGGGCGGACGCGAGTTCATGACGGAATCCGGGGCGGGAACACCTGCCGTCGCTGGCGGATTTTGCCCAGAGCGCGCCTTCCCTGGCGGGATCACCGTTGCGCAGCGCTGCTTGGAATTCCGGATGTGCCTTCCCGGCATCATGCCAGCGGGCGGCCGTGAGCAGGGAGGCGGACAAGGCATCCGGAAGGGCAAGGGCAGCGGTGATGTGCTGCATCTCTGCACAGACGCCATCCACGTGAGACTGCCATTCCAGCCAGTAGCGGGCGAAGGAGCGAGGGTCGCGCCCATAGCTTTCATGGGTGCCGTGGCCAGCCGGGTGGAGAGTGGGGAGGTCTTTTGCGTCGCCAGTCCAGCCGAAGGCGTCGCTGTAGCCGCCGCATTTCTGATCCAGCAGGTAGACGACGCCTGGGCGGGCGGATTTGGCGCGTTCCCATGCTTCGGTGAGCGGATTCCAGCGCCAGGCGTGGACTTTGTCGGTTTTGAAGAATTTCACAGCATCGCCGATGGAGACGCGGCAGAGTTCATCGCGGTGCGGCGGTTTTTCATCGGGCGACGGGCCATTGTCGACGACATTGCGCCAGAAGAACTGCACGTCGTTATCCTGATCATCGCGAATGTAGCGGGAGATGTCGAGGTCTTGCCCGCAAAGGTCGGGAGTGGTGTCGAAAAGGTCCACGAGGTCACGGCGGCGGATGACCGGACGGATGACCGGATCCTCCGGGACGATGATTTTGCCGAGGGAGCACGGACTGGCGTCGGCGATTTGAGAGATAGCGGTGCGGGCTTTGTCCAGATCACCTTTCGTGTAGGGCAGAAGCAGATTGTCTTTTTCGTCCTTAGGCTGCACATCCACCCAGAGCACTTCGGCATCGGAGAATTCGGCGCGGCGGTTGCAACGACCTATGCGCTGCACTAGCGAAGACCACGGAGCGAGTTCCGTTATGAGCAGCCGGGCGGAGACATCCACACCGGCCTCGACTGCCTGCGTGGCGATGACGATGCGGTCCCCTTCGCCGAAGAGAAGTTTCTCGTGCTGTCGACGGTCCCCGCGGCGGAAGCGGGAATGCACGAGCGCCACGTGGGCGGGATCGTAGAGTGGTGGCTTCGACTTCTTGTCAGCGGTGGTCAGGGCGGCAAAGATTTCCTGCGCCCGCACGACGCGGTTCACGACGACCAGCGTCAGCATGCCGGGCTGGTGTTTTTCTGCAATGAGGGCGGCGAGCTTCCTCGCGTAGTCGACCTTCGTCAGGGGAGAGAGCGCGAGCGGACACGGGGCGAGATTTTTCCGCGCTTCAAATAAGTCGCGCGGTCTGCCGCCGGCTTTTTCGGCATCGCTGAGTTCCAATCGGGGCCAGCCTTCCGCAGGCGATGGATGATCCACCGTGGCGAGGCGCGCATTGTCGAGTGTGGCGCTCATCCACCACGTCGGACAAGTTCCAGACCTCTGCCATGCCATGCGAAAGCCATCAAGCTGTGCACTCGACTCCACGCTCACACCCATCAACTGGGTCTCGTCCATCACCCAGAGCGCATCGTTATTCAGCAAGCCGAAGTGCATCGGCCAGCGGTAACGGCTCATGCCGTAGCCGCGATTGAGGGCCCGACTCAGCAGCATGTCCTGCGTGCCGATGAGAATGGCGTCGCGCTCGGGGTGGATGTCCCATTCACCAGCGTCTTCACCGCCCATGAGGATGTGCAGGCCGACCTTTCCGTCGTAAGTGCCCTTTCCATCCCACAACAGTCCGTGAGCTTTGAGCCATTTCTCTGCTTCATCCCGCGTCTGCTCAACAAGTGTGCGCATGGGAAGGCAGTAGATGAGACGGCGGGGCCACGTCTGGCGGGCAGTCGCGTCCGGTTGCGCGACGCGGTTCCACAGCCACGAGAGCACGACAGCGGCGGTTTTTCCAAGTCCGGTGGGGATGTTAATCAGGCGGCTTTCGCAGGGGCCCGGCTGGGTAAGCCAGTCGGTTTCCGGCTGTCCTTCCTGTCGCTCTCCGCAAGCGAGCCGGGATTGGTAGTCGTAGGGCTGGCGGTCGGAACCGCAGGCCGTGCTGAAAAATTGGCTGAAAGTAGGAGGGGACATGGCGGGGTCAGGCGTCTTTGGGTTTACCTTTGCGGAGGGCTTTGAAGGCTTTGGATTCGGACGGGGTCATGCCGAAGGTGGCTTTGCTGATTTCGGCGGGGAGGCGGAGAAGGCCGATGGCCGGTGGTCGCCATTTGCGGCCACCCTGGCTTTCCCGTCGGTGGTGGGTTGAAAGCAGAAATCCGGGAAGGTCATGGGGCGGGACAGGAGGAATTGGTTACAGCTAGTCGGCGGGAGTCCGGGAGGGCGCAAGGTGAATCGGATGGGGAGCTAGTTTTTGGAACCGCTGGGGATGCAGGCGGAGAGGAAGATTTGTTGATTTATCGACCTTGGCACAGGGGGTAGGACAATGGCAGGGTGACAAACACGAAATTGTGAATTATTTTAGTTAAGATGAAGGAAACGCTCTCAAATCACCAGAACATTTTGTCCGAAGCGGGCGAGGTGGCTCAGCGCGCAGGCCATGCGGGCCAACGGCTGGGGATGAGCCGCCCGGCCTTTCTCCGGGTGTTTGAGATTCACCGGTTTTTGCAGGAGGGGACTTATCCCAATTGCAATTCCCTGGCAAAGGAGATCGAGGTGACGCCGAAGACGATCCAGCGGGATATCAACTTCATGCGCGACCAGCTGGGCTTTCCCCTGGAGTATGATCCCCTGAAGCGCGGCTATTGGTATACGCGGGAGGTGAATGAGTTCCCGCTGCTGCACCTTTCCAGAAATGATTTGGTGGCCCTCTTCCTCGCGCGTCATGCGCTGGAGCCACTGCGTGGCACAGGGCTGGAGCGGATGCTGACGGAAAGCTTCCGGAAGATTGCGCAGGCCTGTCCAGGGGAAGTTTCGATCCAATGGCATGAACTGGATCAGGCGTTTTCCGTGAAGGCGACAGGCGTGCTGATGGCAGATGTGGCATTGTTTGGTCAGCTGATGGACGCCGTCAAAAGCCGGAGGGAGGTCCGCTTTGACTATCAAAAGCTTACGGTTTCCTCACCGGAAGCGCGGCGGGTGCAGCCTTATCACGTAGGGCAGATCGAGCATGGCTGGTATCTGCTGGCCTGGGATGGGGAGCGGGAAGCGATGCGCACCTTTGCCCTGCAACGGATCCGTCATCTGGAATTGCTGGAAACTGTGTTTGTGAGGAATCCCCAATTCAGGGCAGAGGATCACATGGGCGCGGGGTTTGGCGTCTGGAGCTACCATGGGGCGGACCAGGCGGAATATAAGGTCTGCATCCGCTTTGAGGGATACGCGGCGCGGGTGGTGTCGGAGCGCCTATGGCACGCCAGTCAGGAAATCAAACTATTGAAGCCTGATGGCAGCGAAATCGAATTCCGGGTGAAGCTGCATGGACTGGAAGAAATCACCCGCTGGGTGCTGAGCTGGGGCAGCAAGGCCCAGGTGATGGGGCCGGACGCGCTGCGGGAGCGGGTGAGGGGCGAAGTGGAGCAGATGGCGGCCCATTTCACCTGAGCCCCCAGCTAAATCTCAATGGAGCAGGTAAGTAAACGGGATGAGTCATCCCAGGGATCAGATTGGATTTCACAACAGCACAAGTAAAGACAAGCTGGAAGTCCGCAACTTGTGGGACGGCTGCAATTTGGCTGAAAGAAAGCATGAGTTTCATGAGGAGTTGCTTCGCCCCATGGCCGCCTATTTCCAAGCTTTCAATGCGCCGCTCACGGCGGACGCGGCTTTGGCCGGGGCCATGGGTTCGGGCGAGGCGTGCAGGAGCACGCCAAACTTCAGCCGCAGTGGCTCACCTGCGGGCACGGTGAAGGGCAGCGAGGGCACATCCTTCACACCGGGTGGCGGGCCGGTGGGATTCATGGCGAGGAATCCGTAGTCCCGCGCGTGCGACCAGACGGGGCGCGGGTTGTCCGTGGCGGCGCAGACGAGGACGCCCGCGTAGCTGCCATTCGTGGTGCCGGTGTAGTCCCACCATGTTCCGATGCGGCCCCAGTTGCCCCCTTCGTTCTTGCCGCCGTGACTGCTGAGGATGCTGCCGGTGCCGCCTTTCACGACCAGCGGCGTGGCCATGCGAAAGCTTAGTCCCATTTCGTGCTGCGGTCCGAAGGTGAGCGGCCCGTCCGCGCGGCGCAGCGTGGTGTTCCACATCAGCAGCGTGCCCGGAAGCGCGGGCTGAAGGGTGTCGCCCGCGACGAAGCAAAACTCATTCGTGCCGCGACAGACCTCGATCCCATCCGGCGCGAGATACTTTTCCTCCACGGCGAACGACACCCGCCCGCCCTCGACGCGCGGCTCGCGAACAAAGCGCACATGCCCGATGCGCCCTTTGTTGCGCCAGAAATCCACGCCATTGAGGTCACCAAACGCGAGCGCAAGTCCTGGATGCATGGTGTCGTGGTCGGTGGCGTCCTGACCTTCCACCGGGGGAAAATTACGCGTGACCTGCGTGCCGTCCGGCGCGTGCAGCCGGGCGAAATACGGTCGCGGAATTTTTGCGTCGCGGAAAACATAGTCGCCAACCGCGCGGCCCTGCCACGAGATGGAAAGCGAATCCGCGCGCTGCCCGACCTGAAAGCCATCTGTTGTTGGGGGCGACGGCGGCGATGGCGGCAGCGGGGTGGTGATAGCGGACGGCGCACTCTTTTGAGAGATCAGCCATGCCGTGATATCGGCCACGTCTTGCGGGCCTAGCACGGCACTGAACGATGGCATGGGTGAGACGGGCAGCGTTTCGTGCTTCGTGATCGTGTCCGCAGCCAGCTCCACGGTCTGGCCGCCGGCGAGTCCGAGCTTGAGGGTCTTTCCGGAGGACAGCAACATGCCGAAGTAATTCGCGCCGCCGG
The DNA here is from genome assembly GCA_945900785.1 of Akkermansia muciniphila. Classification (GTDB taxonomy): domain Bacteria; phylum Verrucomicrobiota; class Verrucomicrobiia; order Verrucomicrobiales; family V1-33; genus CAIZWU01. The sequence goes on along the minus strand of CAMDJM010000073.1, from coordinate 1,216 downwards.
CCACGACGACGTGCGCGGAGAATCCCTCGGTGATGACTGCGTTTGGTTCGAGCATGGCTTGCACGATCAACTTTGCCTCGAGGCGGTCGCCGAGATTGGTGAGGTTGGGGCCGAAGTTGATGCCGCGCCCGCCGACGCGATGGCAGGTGGCACAGGCGGCACTCAGGAAAAACAGCGCCTCGCCGCGTAATGGTTTGGCCTCACGCATGGCTGCCAGCACCGCCTCCTCCGTGGTGGCCATCGTGCGGGATGGCAGGGGTTTGGGCTGCAGGACGACGAAGTAATTGGCGAAACCGCGGGGCTCCTTACCGTCCCAGTTGCCACCCAGCGAGACCTTGCCGACGGGAAAATCCTTCGACCATAAATGGAACGTGGTGTCGTCAGTGACGACGTTTTGATCCGTATCGGCGAAGTCGCGCAACCACGCGGGGCGTTCCTTGAGGCGCGTGTCGTGGGCGACGATGACGGTGGACTCGAGGGCGAGGTCGAAAGTCAGAGAGTGATTGCCCCGGGAGCGGTCGTCCTCATTGGCGGTGCGGATCATGGGAGAGTCGCGCAATGATTCCGGCACCTGCTTGAAGACATATTTACGATCGGTGTAACTCGGCTGGCCGTCCCGCAGCGTGCCTACCTGATAGTCGCGGCCACTCTCCGAAGTGATCTTCGTCGCGAGCGCAAACGGCGGTGCGAGGGCTAGCTTGGCTTTCGGGTCCGGTCGCGTGCCGATGCCGAGGCCGAGTGCCGCCACGCCGCGCACGGTTTCATCTTCATCGTGAACGAACGGGTGCAGTTCGGCTTTCGGCATGGCCTGGAGATCGAGCAACGCCATCAAGGCCGCGCAACGGACGCTGCCGCGTTTGTCTTGAAGCAAGGGGCGCAATTTGTCCTCACCAGCGAGATCACGCAGGGCGTGCCAGGTGGCGTAATAAGTCAGGCGATCTTTTTCCACGGCGGCATGGGAAATGAGCGGTGCGGCCAGAGCCGCGAGCCGGCCTTGATGCACCGCCTGCACGGCGGCGAAGCGCACCCGGGCTTCCTTGTCAGCGAGGGCGGAGGCGATCACGGTTTCTAGCAGCCTGTCGGACTTAGTCCTAAAACCTTAAAAACCTGGGTATTCAGATTTCGCGGCCGTTTGAAGTCCCTGTTTGCTGGAAAACCTGGCTCTTATAGCAAAGAATTCCTGGCCCGGGGCCGCACTCTGCGCCAAAGTCTTATC
>CAMDJM010000072.1 GCA_945900785.1 Akkermansia muciniphila | reverse complement strand
ACTTCGATGTCGCGCAGAGGATCGACGGAACCGCTGACGTGGTGGACGTTTTCGTCTTCAAAGCAACGGACCACTTGGATGATGGCATCGACTTCGCGGATGTGGCTGAGGAATTGATTTCCCAAACCCTCGCCGCTGGCGGCCCCTTTTACGAGGCCGGCAATGTCGACGAACTCGATTGCGGCGGGGACGATTTTTTTGGTGTTGGAAATTTTTCCCAGCACTTCGAGGCGCTCATCGGGGACGACCACGACGCCTTGGTTCGGCTCGATGGTGCAAAAGGGGTAATTCGCGGCCTCCGCTTTCCGGGAGCGGGTGACTGCGTTGAACATAGTGGATTTGCCCACATTGGGGAGACCGACGATTCCTGCCTGTAACATAGGGGGCGGATCTAAACGGGGATTGAGCCGGGCGCTATGGAAAATGCGGGTCTGTTTTCCGGGGCCGCGCGCTACAGGATGGTGACCTGGACGCTGCTTTCGATGATGCCGGCAGAGATGGCGTAGCGGGTGAGGCTGGCGGTGTCGTGGATATTGAGCTTTTCCATGACTTTCTGGCGGTGTTTTTCGACGGTTTTGATGCTGATGTTCAGCACATCGGCGGTTTCCTTGTTGGCTTTGCCTTCGGCGATGAGCTGGAGCACTTCCATCTCGCGCGGGGTCAGGTGGGCGGCGTCTTTTTTGGGAACGGGATCGCCCTGGGCGAGGGCTTTGCGCACATGGTGGGTGCGGCGCTGGGAGATGCTGGGGCTGAAGAAAGGCCGTCCCCCATGGACGGCGCGGATGGCGAGGGGGAGGACATGTGCGGCGGTTTGCTTGATCAGATAACCGGAGGCTCCCAGGGTCATGATTTTCTCCACGTAGGCGTCGTCCCCGTGGGCCGACAGGACGATGATTTTGCTGGCGGAGGCGGTCTGGAGGATTTGGCGGGTGGCTTCCAGGCCATTGAGGAGGGGCATGGCGATATCCATGACAATCACGTCCGGACAGAGCCGCCGGGCCAGGGCGACCGCTTCGCGGCCGTTTTCAGCCTCACCTATCACCTGGATGTCAGGCTCGATGGATAAAAGGGCACGGAGACCTTCCCGGACAATGTGGTGGTCTTCGGCGAGGAGAACGGTGATTTTGTTCATGGGTTGGCGAAGGTGGGAGGGCGGCTGGGGACTTCCACGCGGACGGTGGTATGGCCAGGAGCGGAGTCGATGGTGAGGGTGCCGCCCGCCATGGCGGCGCGTTCCCGCATGACCAGCAGGCCGATTCCGGCCGGTCTTTCAGCGGCCAGGGCGTCAGTGGCCTTGAAGCCCTGGCCGTCGTCCCGGATTTCCATGCGGATCAGGCCGGCGGGAGCGGTGATGGTGAGACCGGCATGGGTGGCTTTGGCATGGCGCACCACATTGGACAGGGCTTCCTGGGCGATGCGGTAGAGCATGGTGCGGGTGCCGGCATCGGCAGACTCGATACCGGCAAAGGCGGTTAGAGTCACTCTCAGCCCGGTGTCTTCGAGAAAGGCCTTCAGGTAGGACTGAAGTGCCGGGATGAGCCCGAGGTCATCGAGCGCAGTGGGCCGCAGCTCATCGGCGAAGCGTTGGATCACTTCTACGGATTCCCCGATCAGCAGCTGGGTGCTGGCAATGTTTCTGGCAAGATCCTGCGGGGAGGGGTTGGCCCCCGTCTGGAGGGCAGCAAGGCGGAAATGAATGCCGGTGAAAGTCTGGGCCACGGTATCGAGCAGCTTGCGGCTGGTTTTGTGCCGCTCCTCCTCCTGTAGAGTTAGTAAATGCCGCGAGAGGTGGCGCAGTTGCTCCTGCATCGACTTGGATTTTTCAAGGATCTTAAGGGATGTTTTATCCCCCGCCGGGGCGGTTCCTGTCAGACTTTGCTGCTGGATGATCTTCTCCTGGAGGACCTGGACAGAGCCGCTGAGTTCCAGATTCCGCTGTCCGGGCGTTTTGTCAGTGAGCCCGGGACCGGGTGGGACCTTAAAGAGGTTCCGCTGGGCTTTTTCGGGAAGGAGGATGGTTTCAGCGAAGAAAAGCGCGGCGAGGTTAATTTGTCTGGAGTCGTTCCTGGTGGGTAAAAAGCATTGCCTTGGCTCCGGCTGGACGCCGGGTTCTGCCAGAGGAGTATCGTCCTGCGGGGCAAAAAGCACGGAGAGCAGGGCCATCCCGTGGACACTGGCGAGATCTGGAATTTCCAAGCCGAGATCCAAGGCCCACAGCCCCAGAATCCGCGCCGGTTGCAGCCTGTCTTTCGTCCCCCGCTGGAGAAAAGTCCGCAGAGCCGCGAGGTAGATGGGCAATAGAGCCTGGCGCTTTTCCAGTTGGGGGAGCGTCTTCATGGGGGGGTGGCCTTTCAGCGCATTTGGGGCACGATCCTCTCCTGTGATGGGCATCATGGCGCTGCTATCCTGAAATGGGAAGGAGGAAAGTTCCATGGGGTGAAACCCTACGGGACGCCGAAGCAGAAAAAGCCGGAAACGGGGGTCGGCCCGGGGTCGGCCCGGGCGCAGCTTCCAAAAAATAAACCCACAAGCCAGAAACCAAGTGCCCTGGCTGGTGGTGGCGATGTAAGGCACATAGGGCGGGGAAGCTGGGGATGACCGCCGCCTCGGGTGGTCCACGCTTGAGCCGGGACGGGGTCATGGGAGAAACGCCCGGGTGGCCCGGCGGCGGCGCAGGAGGACTGGAAGCGTGGAAAACAGAATCAGGAGCACGCCGGATGGCTCGGGGATGACCGGGATTTGCTGGCCGACGGAAGCGCTGGATTGGGTCAGGCCGTGTTTGTGATAGTCTTCCGCGCGCTCCAGCACCACGGCACCGGACCAGGGACTGACGATTTGGTGTGCCGCCGCGATCGCACTGGCGGCAGCCGGGTCGTTGCGGCTGAGGCGCGTGGCTTCCTGCCGGGCGAACCACCGGGCGAGGGTATCGCTGGTTTTGACAGCGCCGACAGGTGTCGCGGAGCCTTCAGGCAAGGTGCTGAAGGTGCCTCCGCGTTGTTGGAAAGCGTTCCGGATGGATAGAGCCAGATCCGCCTCATGCCGCACCGGCAGCACGGTAATCCGGGGCAGGGCAGCAAAGACGCCCGAAAGGTTATTTTCTCCCTGGACGAGTGGCACATCCGCCAGGGTAAAGGGGGCCACGCTGCGCTCGAGCAGTTGCTCCAGAGCGCTCCGGGAAGCCGCCGCGATGGGTTGCGGCCCATGAATCCAAATCAGGCAGGCCCCCGGGTGGCTGCGCATCCAATCCACCGCCGCACCCAGCGCTGGAGTGTTATCCCGGCCCCCGGCACAGTCCAGTTTCAAGGCGGCAGGATCGGTCAGGGTCTTTAATTCGGCGGGGGCATCCCCGGGGAGGAAGATGGCGGTTTGCCCCGGAATGGACAGGGCTGCAACGGCGGACGCGATAGCCTTTTTCCGGGACTCCATGGGAGCAGAGGAGTCGATCACCCAGGCGATGGCGGTGGGTTTGATCGTGGTGGGATCGCTGGCTGTCCTGACAACCAACCGGGCTTCCGGGGCGGCAAAGGGATCTTCCGCGTAAACCACCGGGGCGGCCTGATGCGCCCAGGTAAAGAAGCTGCCGCTGCCGGTGAAGTGGGATTGCGGCCAGGATCCAGTAACGGTGGGAGCCCCGCCTTCCATGGCGGCGTGAGGCTGCACCCCGGCGGGAAGGGTCAGGGTTCCCTGATCCGCCTGCACCCAAATCGGATGGGCGGCGCTGTCAGGCAGTTCAAAGTTCCGCTCCACGAGGCTGGGCAGCCACACTTTGGAGTCCATCCCGGCCGGCACGGTGAAGGTGATCCGCGTTTTCAACTGACCCCGGGCGGGCACCGGAAAGGCCTGCACCAGAATACTCCCGGCGTCCGGCTGGGTGACCAGCACCGGATCCCGCCGCTCCACCACCGCCACGGATTGATAGGCGGCGCGGACTTTGGAAACGGTGCTGAAAGCCGCTTCCTCCGGCTGTCCATTCACCCAAAGCGTCACCCGGCTGACAAATCCTCCCGGCGGCAGGGCGATCCGGCAGCGCGCTTCCTCCGGCACGCTGGTTTTGTTATCAAAAGTCAGGGTCCACTCTCCCCACGTCAGCCCGGACGCCTGCTCGCAATGCCAGTCCATCCGGCCTTCCGCAAGGCTCAGCCCATCAATCCGCCCGGCGACCTGGGTGCCGCCCCGGTCTTCATCCCCGGTGAGCCATGGACGCTGATTGAACATACTACCGATCAATGGCTGGCTAAAGCGTGGCAGCCCGGCCTCGTTGAAAGGCGTGCCCGTGACCCGGTAATACAATTCACGGGCCACCCCTGGTTCAGCGGTCCGCGACGCCCCCGTCAGGCCGGGCAACTTCAGCAGGCCTACAATCCATGAAGCGGGATCCGCCGTTTTATCAAAGCGAAATGCACTGGACCTTCGCTGGGCATAGCAAGCCCGCAGCAAAGCCTTCTCCGAACCAAACCGGCGCGTGAACTTGACCGCTGAGCCCATTGAACTTCCATCCGATCCGGCTTCCGCCGCCCGGGAAATCCCGAGGTGCGTTAAAATCACGGGCATCTCCACCAGCAGGATGACTCCAGCCATGACCCGGAATCCCCGCTGCAGAGGACGCCGGTTGGAGCCGGTCTCACCGATCAGTCTCCGCCGGGCCTGCACCAACTCCAATCACCGCCAGCGGTGGCGACAAGGCCAGCAGTCCCACCCCGAAGAACACCAGGCCAAACAGGGCCATCGGAATAATCACCAAAAAGCACAGTGCATAAAACCCCACCACCGCGCCAGCCGCCCCGATCAGCCAGGGTGCCAGGCGCTGCGCCCAGCCGGTCCCTTCCGGCTTCCGGCTTCGCAGAAAAACCAGCGCGGAAACCGGCACCAGCAGCACCATCCAATGATGCACCACATCCGGCATCGGATCAAAAAGCATTCCCGCGCATCCCCGTGTCAGGATTTCAAAGCAGAATACGATCAAAGGCAGCCACAGCAGCGTGAAGCGGACCCAACCGGTCCGCTGCCGGGGCGGGTCAAAAATTTGCCCAGTTAGGGCGACTCCCGGCTCCGGCTTCCATCCGGATTCCGCGATTCTTCCCATGGGAACCGGCATTGTTTCTCCCATCCGCGCCAGAGCCATCAGAAAAATCTCGCGCGTTACCGGAGTGGCTCCCCGCTCCAGCAGATCTTCTGTCAGGTGCGCCATCAAATCGGTCTGCAGATCTTCCGGATCCGCCCCTTCCAGACGCTCCGGACTCAGGCGTCCACGGAAATATTCTTCCCGCGCCCGGCGCGCGGCATCGGTCCAGACAAGAGCTTCAGAGATCATAATTGGGTAGGAAAGAAGTTTTGCGGGGTGTTATTCAGACCGCTCCCCGGGCTGGAGGTTCGCCACTGCTTTGACAAGATTCAGAAAATAGGGCCGCATCAAACGCAGGCGGTCGTGGCCGGCCCCGGTGAGTTGATAATATTTCCGGGCCGGGCCACTGGAGGATTCCTCCAGCCGCGTCTCCACCAGGCCCGCCGTCTTCATCCGCGACAGCAGTGGATAGATAGATCCCTCCGCCACCGAAAGCCCCGGCGTGGCACTTAGCCGCTTCACCAGTGCGTAACCATAATGCTCCCCGCCCTCCAGCGCCGACAGCAGACACAATTCCAGCACGCCTTTGCGGACTTGAATGGTCCAATTGTCGAAAAAGTCGTCCGTCATCCCTGATACCATGCGTTGCATGGTATCGGGCGTCAATATTTATCTTTTGAGGTCGAAATCCTCAAGGCCCACACCTTGGGTTCAGGAAATAATTTCCTTGATCGCGTGACCGAAGTCCTTCCCGATCCGCTTGTGGCCGGGGACCTCCATGCGGTTGGGATCGAGTCCGAGCTGGGTCAGGATGGTGGCGTGGATGTCGGTGACGTAGTGGCGGTTTTCCACGGCATGGAAGCCCAGTTCGTCGGTGGCACCATGGACCATGCCGCCTTGGATCCCGCCTCCTGCCATCCAGACGGAGAAACCGAAGGGGTGGTGGTCGCGGCCTTCGCGGGTGTTGGCCTGGATCTCGGCGGTTTCCAGGCCAGGGGTCCGGCCGAATTCGGTCGCAAAGACGATCAGGGTGGAATCAAACAGACCGCGCTGTTTCAGATCCCTGATGAGCCCTGCCATGGGCTGATCCACCTGATTGGCCATGAGGCTGTGGTTTTCAGCTATTTTGGAGTGGGCATCCCAGGCGCCGGCGCCGCCCGCCCCACTGTGGATTTGGATGAAACGGGTGCCGCCCTCCACGAAGCGGCGGGCCAGCAGGCATTGCCTGGCAAAACGGGCGTCGCCATCCTTCAGCCGGTCCAGACCATACAGGGCTTTGGTGGCGGCACTTTCCTTTTCAATATCCATCACTTCCGGGACCGCCATCTGCATCCGGAAGGCCAATTCATAACTCTTGATCCGGGCCTCCGTGGCCGGGTCGTCAGGATAACGGGTCAGGGAGTCCGTGTTGAGCGCGTTCATCAGATCAAAAGCGGCCCGTTGTTCACGCCGGGTGATGGCGGCTTGTGGCGTGGCAAAAGGAAGGGCTTCGGCCCCCGGGGTATCCAGCAAAATTCCACCATGCTGCGGTCCCAGGTAATCCGCCCCATGCCCCATCACGGTGCCGCAGCAGGTGCCCAGGGGATCGCCAAAAACGATGAATTGGGGAAGGTTGTCATTGAGTGATCCCAGCCCGTAATGCACCCAGGAGCCGAGGGAGGGGAAATTTCCATCGGCAATGTTCCGCCCGGTGAGAAATTGATATTGCGCCTGATGGTTGTTGTCGGTGGTCCACATGGACCGGATCACGGCGATGTCGTCCGCGCAGCTGCCGGTGTGGGGGAACCAATCGCTGATTTCCGTGCCGCACTGACCGTATTTTTTGAATCCGGTCTGCATGGGATAAAGGCCCTGCAGGATTTTCCGGCCGATGCCGCGGTCCAGATTGTTCAAAGCCGCATTTTTGTTGATGCCGTCTCCGTAAGGCGTTTCGCTGATTTTCATGCCCGCGTATTTGGTCAGCATCGGCTTGGGGTCGAAGCTTTCCATGTGGCTGACGCCGCCGACCATGAAGCAAAAAATAACACTTTTGGCTTGCGGGGCAAAATGTGGCTGCCCCGGCACCGTGGTCACGCCATCCGCGCCCGCCGTGAGGCCCAGCTGCGCCATGAGGGAGCCCAGAGCCACGCCCCCCAGGCCCATGCCGGAGCGGCTGAGGAATTCCCGGCGTGAAACCGCGCGGGGACCGAAGGGCGTTTTGGCAATGAGAGCGGGAAGGGTCATAAGCTGAAGGAATTAGCGGATAGTGACAAAATCGGTGTGGTTGAACAGCACTTGGATCAGGCTTTCCCGGGCCCGTTGGATGGGGTCCGTGCTGGGCGGGATGAGGGGTTCTTTTTCCTGGGCGAGGGGAGTGTCCTCCGGCCCACTGGTGGCGGCGCGGCAGGCTTCGAGATAATGTTGGCAGGAAGCCTGCTCGGATTCTCCGGGCGGCCGGCAGATCAACCGCTGGAAGGCTGCCGCGATGAACGCCGGATCATCCGGGACCGATTTGGAAAGTTCCCCTGCGATGACGCGGGCGTGCTCGAAAGTCAGGCGGCTGTTGGCCAGAACCAATGCCTGTTGGGGGATGATGCTCTCCTGCCGTTTATAACACTCGGAGGGATCGGCGGCGTCGAACATTTGCAGCATTTTGTCGCCTTTTTCCAGAGTGTGTTTAAAATAGACACTCCGGCGGAAAAGCCGGTCGCTCCGGGCGGGGTCGGCGGGGGCACCGCCCATGGCCGGATCCAGCCGTCCGGAAAGGAAAATGATGGAATCCCGCACCTGTTCGGCTTGCAGGCGCTGGCTGTTCATCCGCCAGAGGAGGCGGTTTTCGGGGTCGGTTTTTTCATTCTGACTGCCGGGGAGCCTGGCACTGCTCTGCTGCCACGTGCTGGAACTGAGGAGGAGCCGGTGGAGATACTTTAAATCCCAGCCATGCTCCATGAAATCCACGGCCAGCCAATCCAGCAATTCCGGATGAGTCGGCTTTTTCCCATGCAGTCCGAATTCGAAAATGGTATCGACCAGGGGTTTTCCAAAGTGGCGCATCCAGACGTGATTCACCAGCACGCGGGCTGTGGCGGGGTTTTTCCGATCGGTCATCCACTTTGCCAGAGCGAGGCGGCGGCCCGTGCTGCTGCTGCTATACTCGGGCCAAAGCGGGGTGTAGGCGGCCGGTTCGCTGGCTTGTTTGGTTTTCAACTCCCCGAGTTTTTGGGTCGCTTCGTTGAGTTTGTTCCGGGCGGCGGTGGTTTCTGCACTGGTCTCCCCGCCTTCAGCCGTCCTCGATTCGGCCAGTTTTTGGTCCGCCCCGGCAATCACCGCAGCCGCTTCGGAAATCAGGTGGCTTCGTTTCAGTAAGGCAGCGGCTTCACCGGCCTGGGCGGCTTCCGGGGAACCAGCGGCGCGGAGGTCATCTGCGTGAATGCCGGCTTCAACGGCTTTGAGTTCTGCTTCCGCTTGGGCCACGCGGGCTTCCAGGGCTCCGTGGCGTTTGAGGGCGACTTCGGGATTCGCGCCTTCCCGGGCCGCGTCCGCCTTCAATTCATCCTGACTTTTAGCGAGGGCAGCCCGCACGGCGTTCAACTTGGTTTCCCGGACGAAGGGCCGCAGACCAGGCCGGGCTGAGGTTAAAGGAATGGAGACTTGTTCAACAGACAGCCCGCCGGCCTTGAACATGGCCGGCACGCCAGGCGCAATCACCGTTTTTTCATCCCGGTCCTGGGGATTGCCATTTTTGTAGAGCGCCGTCTTCGCTGACAAATCGCTGTCATAAATCCGCGAGATCCCCAGATCCCGGGGGTTCGGGGTGCCGGGCACCGCATCCAGCCGGGCTCCGAGGGTTTCGAAGATGGCGCGGAAGTTGTAGTATTCCACCTGGGAGAGCGGATCATACTTATGGTCGTGGCAGCGGCAGCACTTCATGGTGGTGCCGAGGAAGGCCTGGGAGGTATGCTCCAGGGTGTCTGTGAGCCAGGCATCGCGTCCGCTCAGGGAGGTGTAGTTCCGCGTGATATAGCCTGTGGCGCGGAGGGTGGCGGGATCTTCCGGGGCGAGTTCGTCGCCGGCCAGCATTTCGGTGATCATGCGGTCGTAACCTTTGCCGTCATTGAGGGATTCGATAATCCAGTCCCGCCACTGCCACTGGTGGTATTGTCCGATCATGGGTTCGCCGCTGCCGCAGGAATCCAGCATTTCATCACAATACCGCCAGATGTCCATAAAGTGCCGTCCCCAGCGGATGCCGTAGGCAGGGCTGGCGAGCAGGCGGTCCATGGCGCGGGCCAGGGTCCCCGGGGGATCCGTGCCCCAGGCTGAGGCAAAGGCGGCCAATTCCTCCGGCAGCGGAGGCAAGCCGGTGAGGTCGAGGGTCAGACGGCGCAGGAGGGCCGCCGGATCTGCCGCCGGCTGCGGGGTTAAACCATTTTTGGACCATTCCGCGCTGATCCATCGGTCCACGGGATGGGTCAGTTGTTCAAAGCCAGGGGAGACCGGTGGGGAAACCTTGACAGGAACCTGGTAGAACCAATGCGACTGGGGATCCCCTATCTCCTCATCGGCGGGGACGGCCGCGCCAGCATCAATCCAACGGCGCAGGAGGTCGATTTCGGTGCCGTTCAAGGCCGCGCCCTCAGGAGGCATCCGCTCATCCAAATTGGGGTTAGTGACCCGTTGGATCAGGGCGGATTCGGCGGCATGCCTGGCCAGCAGGATGGGACCCTTTTTGGCACCGCCCAGGATGAAAGCGCCAGCGTCCAGCCGCAGTCCTGCTTTCTGCTTGATCGGACCATGGCAGGAAACGCAGTGCTGGGCGAGGATGGGTTTTACCTGAGTCGTAAAGTCAACGGCCCCGGCGGCAGAGGGGATGTCTTCAGCCGCCTTGGAAGTCGTTGCGCTGAAGAAGGCAAGCCAAATGACAGATGCGGCCACTGCCATGGCATGCCCCGCGGAAATACTGGACCGGCTAGCCCTGCATTGGACCAGGTCACGGGTTGGAGTGGGAACTGCAGGCATCAACGTTGACAGGAGGAAGGTGGAACCAAGGGGGCAGGGCAGGGCAGCACCTTGCAATATCCAGTCACGCGGAAAATAGGCCGGATTGTTCGGCCAATGCCGCCAAAAGTCCACTATGGATGGATTTTATCACGCCGCGCATCCCAGCTTTAAGGGAAAACGTCCCCCCGGGGTCAGGGTTTTCCAGTTTTCCATCCGGCTTTCAAGTTGCAGCGCGGAACAGACCTACTAGAATCGTCCCGCAGGCTTTCTGCTGTAAAACTTCACCATTTCCCATTTTATGTCCGTCAAATTCCTCTCCCGTGCCGTGCTCCCCCTTGGAGCTTCGTTAGCGTTTTTACTCGGTGGCTGCAGCAAGGAGGCGTCGCCGGATATCGTCATCGGGGAAGTGGCTTCCCTCAGTGGCGGCACCGCTGCCTGGGGCAAGGCCCAGAACGATGGCGTGAAGATGGCCGTGGAGGAAATCAACGCGGCGGGCGGCCTGCTCGGGAAAAAGGTGAAACTCCTCACCGAAGATGACCAATCCAAGGATGGTGAAGCTGCGACCGTGACCAAGAAACTCGTGTCCCGCGACAATGTGGTGGCCGTGATCGGAGAGATTGCTTCCAAAAAATCCCTCGAAATGGCCCCGATTTGCCAAAAGGCGGGCATCCCGATGATTTCCCCTGGCTCCACCAATCCCAAGGTGACCGAAATCGGCGACAACATTTTCCGGGTGTGTTTCATCGATCCCTTCCAAGGCACCGTGATGGCGAAGTTCGCCCTCTCCAAAGGCTGGAAAACCATGGCGGTCATCACCGACGTGAAACAGGACTACAGCGTGGGCCTGACCCAATTCTTCAAAGAATACTATACCAAAAATGGCGGCACTCTCGCGGTGGAGCAAAGCTTCAGCACCGGCGACAAGGACTTCAAAGCCCAGCTCACCGCCATCAAGGCCGCCGGCGTGAATGCCATCTTCGTTCCCGGTTATTATGCTGAAGTCGGTCTGATCGCTGCCCAGGCCCGGGAACTCGGCATCGATGTCCCTATGTGTGGGGGCGATGGCTGGGATGATGCCTCCCTGATCAAAGTCGCGGGCAAAGCGGTGGAAGGCTGCTTCTTCTCCAACCACTTCTCCACCGAAGACAGCTCTGAAGCCATCCAGGGATTTGTGAAAAAGTATGCTGCCGCCCGTGGCGGTGAAAAGCCGAGCACTTTCGTTGCCCTGGGTTATGATTCCGCCAATCTCCTCTTCCACGCCATCAAAACCGCAGGCACCACCGATGGCAAAGCCGTGCGCGACGTTCTCGCCGCCACCAAAGATTTCCCTGCCATCACCGGCGTGATCACCCTGGATGCCCAGCGCAATGCCACGAAGTCCGCCGTCATCCTCACCATCAAGGACGGTCAGTTTGTTTACGTGGAAACCGTGAAGCCCTGAGCCTGCGGGTTCCTCTTCCTGACCTACCGGCACCAAGCTCCTGATCCATTGGAACAGTTCGCCCAACAACTCCTCAACGGACTATTCCTGGGGTCAATCTACGCCCTGATCGCTCTGGGTTACACCATGGTGTATGGCGTGCTGCGCTTCATCAATTTCGCCCACGGCGATGTCTTCATGCTGGGGGCCTTTTCAGGGCTCTATCTGAACCGATGGCTCGGCCCCATGATGGCAGGCCTGCACTGGTCCATCAGCCTGACCGTGATCATGCTGCTCTCCATGGCGATCTGCGCGGCGCTGGGGATTTTGATCGAATTCCTCGCCTACCGTCCGCTGCGGAACCGCCCGCGTCTCAATGTGCTGATCACCGCCATCGGCGTGTCCCTGCTGATCGAATACACCGGGCAGCACCCGGCGGTGTTTGGGGCCACGCAGCAATCCTTCCCGGCGCTGATTCCCGCCAACAACATCGCCCTGACCAGCAATCTCGCCGTCACCAATACGCAGATGATCGTGTTTGTGACCGTGATCATGCTCCTCGTGGCCTTGCGTTATATTGTGATGAAAACCCGGATGGGATTGGCCATGCGCGCCCTGTCGCTGAACCCCACGGCCTCCGCGCTGATGGGCGTGAATAACAGTGTGGTGATCTCCTTCACCTTCGGCCTCGGCTCGGCCCTCGCGGCGGCCGGTGGGATTTTGTATGCCTCGCTTTATCCCTCGGTGGAGCCCTTCATGGGCATCATCCCTGGCTTGAAGGCCTTCATCGCCGCTGTGCTGGGCGGGATTGGCAACATTCCGGGAGCCGCCCTCGGTGGGCTGATCATTGGCGTCACGGAAACCCTCGTCGGTGGCTACAGCTCCGTGGTCGGCCTGCCGACTGGCTACAAGGACGGGGTGGCGTTTGTGATTCTGATCCTGATCCTCCTTTTTAAACCTTCCGGCCTTCTCGGAAAAACCGAACGCGAAAAAGTCTGACATGAAGCGCTATCAAGCACAGTTTGCCCTGCTCGCCGCGTTGCTCATCAGCTTCGCCGTCTCCCAGTTCTCGGGCCGGATGAATGATTACTATTTGGACATCGTCCTCACCGCCGGGATCAGCGTCATCCTCGCGGTCAGCCTGAATCTGGTGAATGGCCATACCGGTCAATTTTCCCTCGGCCACGCCGGATTCATGGCGGTGGGAGCCTATGGCGCGGCCATTGTCAGCATCGAGCTGGGACCGCAGCTCCAGCGCATTTTTGGCAGTGGGGAAGCCGGGGTTGGTATCTCCTTTTTCATCGCGCTCCTGATCGGCGGGATCTGCGCCGCGCTTTGTGGCTGGATTGTCGGCGTTCCTTCCCTGCGGCTGCGTGGGGATTATCTTGCTATCGTCACCCTGGGCTTCAACGAAATCATCCGCGTCATCCTGCAAAACACCAAGCCCGATGGTGTCTTCGGCGGGGCGCTGGGCCTGGGCGGAATCCCCGCCACCACCTCCATATTCTGGGCCTTCGGGGCTGCTGCGGTTTGCATCTATGTCGTCAGTTCCATGATCAATTCCACCTGGGGACGCGGTTTCCTCGCCGTGCGCGATGACGAAATCGCTGCCGGGTCCATGGGCATCAACACCACCCGGTATAAAGTCACCGCCTTTGTCGTCGGGGCGTTTTTTGCCGGGGTGGGCGGCGGGCTGTATGCCCATCAAAAAGGGGCGATCAATCCAGAAGGCTTCAACTTTTTGAAATCCGTCGATGTCGTCGTCATGGTCATCCTCGGCGGCATGGGCAGCACCGTCGGGGTCATCCTCGCGGCTATTGTCCTCACCGTGCTGAATGAATACCTGCGGGACTTTGAGCAATACCGCATGATCATCTTTTCCCTGCTTCTCATCATCATGATGATCGCCCGCCCCCAGGGACTCCTGCCCGCCACCCTCTTCCAAAAGAAAGGACGCGCCGCATGAGCGAAGGACTGCATCTGGAAAACGTCACTATCCAATTCGGTGGTCTTAAGGCCGTCAGCGATCTCAGCTTCCACGTGCAGCCCGGCGGCATCTTCGGCCTGATCGGTCCCAACGGCGCGGGCAAGACCACCGTTTTCAACATGATCACCGGCGTCTACACGCCCACTGCTGGCAAAATCACCTTCAACGGTATCCCCCTGCCAGGCCACCAGCCCCACCAGATCACGCCGCTCGGCATTGCCCGGACCTTTCAAAACATCCGGCTTTTCCCCTCCCTCTCCGTTTTTGACAACGTTCGCACCGCCATGCGCATGCACCTCACCGGCGGCATGGGCCAGGCCCTCCTGCGGGGCCGCACCTGGCGCGAGTCTGAAGCCACGGTGGAGACCGATGTGATGGATCTGCTGGAAATTTTTGACCTCGGCAAAGCCCGCTGTGAAATGGCCACCAGCCTCCCCTATGGCGACCAGCGCCGTCTCGAAATCGTCCGCGCCCTCGCCACCCGGCCCAAGCTCCTCCTCCTGGATGAACCCGCCGCCGGGATGAACCCGACCGAAAAAGAAGTGTTGATGCGCCTGATCCAATTCATCCGCGACAAGTTCGACATCGCCATCATGCTCGTCGAGCACGACATGAAAGTCGTCATGGGCATCTGCCGCCGCATCGTCGTTTTGGAATACGGCGTCAAAATCGCGGAAGGAACCCCGGCGGAGATTCAGGCGGATCCGAAGGTGATTGCGGCTTATTTGGGGACGGAGGGGGAGAAGGGTTGATGGTTGATAGGTTGATGGTTGATGGAATATACTTCATTCGATACCCTTTGCTTTGCAGGTCCTATCCATCAACCACCCAACCATCAACTATCAACCATCAACCATCAACCATCAACCTTTCCCCGCCCCGATGTTCAACTTTGAAAAACTGGAAGTCTGGCACCAAGCGATTGAATTCGCGGACCTGGTTTATTCCAACACGCGCAACTTCCCTTCCGATGAGCGATTCGGCTCAACCAACCAGATGCGCCGGGCTGCTGTTTTCATTTCGTCAAACATCGCCGAAGGCTCCTCCCGCAATTCCCGCAAAGACTTCGCCCGATTCATCGAAATTGCTACAGGATCAGTGTTTGAAGTCGTCTCCCAGTCATTCATTGCACGCAATCAGGGCCACTTGCCTGAGGCTCAATTCCAGAGTCTCTACGAAGCCGCTGAACAACAAGGTAAAATGCTCAGTGGCCTGCGCCGGTCCCTATTGGAAACCGCATGAATCCTTCCTTCCCTCTCCCATGCCTGATGTCAATCAACGCATACAGTGCGGCTGCATTTTTCTGCAGCTTGATGGTCTCTTCCATCAACTATCAACCTTCAACCATCCTCCCTCCCCATGCTTGAAGTAAGCAACTTGGAAGTTTCTTACGGCTCCATCCGTGCCTTACATGGCGTGAGCCTAAAGGTGCCTGAGAAATCTATCGTCACATTGATCGGCGCAAACGGAGCGGGAAAATCCTCCACATTGCGTGCTTTGTCCGGCTTGATCAAAGCCCGGGCTGGCACGGTGGTTTATGGCGGTGAGGAGATTACCAATCTCGCCCCCCACAAAATCGTAGCGAGGGGCCTTTGCCAGGTGCCGGAAGGGCGGATGATTTTCCCCAATCTGACCATTGATGAAAACCTGAGGATGGGAGCCTTTTTGCGCCGCGATGCCAAAGCCATCGCTGCGGACATGGATTACGCCTTCACCATCTTTCCCCGCCTGCTGGAACGGCGGAAGCAACTTGCCGGCACGATGTCAGGCGGCGAACAGCAGATGCTCGCCATCGCCCGGGCCTTGCTCAGCAAGCCGAAGTTCCTCATGCTCGACGAGCCTTCCCTCGGCATTGCGCCCCTGCTCGTAAAATCCATTTTCGAAAAAATTGTCGAGATCAACCGCACCACCGGGCTGACGATTCTTCTGGTGGAGCAGAACGCCAACCTTGCCCTCGAAGTCTCCAATTACGCCTACGTCCTCGAGACCGGGAAAGTCATCCTCGAAGGCCCCAGCGTCGAGGTGAAAGCCAACCCGCAGGTTCAGGCCGCTTATCTGGGGATTTGATCCGTTTTGTGACCAAGCGCGACACCATCAGAAACCTCGCCCGGCGCTGGATTCCCCTCGCCCTGATGTTTCTTGCCTCCGCAGCATTGCTGGTGCGGATTACGGTGCGGGACGGACCGGCTTGGTCGGCGGCTTTGTTTTATGCGACCCCTTGGCCGGTGTTATTCCTCACTTGGCCGGTGTTGGCCTGGTGGATGCGCGGAAAGCGTTCTGCGGTCCTATGGGCTGCTGGTGGCTTCGCTGCAACTCTGGCAGGATGGCCATTCCGTCCAGTTGCTCCACTTGTTATCAGTGGTGAGCCGGCTGGGCTGCCGGTGAAGGTCATGTTTTGGAATATCGGACATCCCCATGTCATTCCGGAGCCCGTGCATAGCCTGCTTGATCAGCATCAGCCTGACATTTTAGTGCTGGCGGAGTCCGAAAAAATCCCGGTCGCGGCACGGTTAGGCTTCACTCCCCGGCATCCTGCTTATCATCTTTACCGACTGTCCGGCGGGATGCTGGTGGCGGTGCGGGGCACGGCCAAAATGGGGGACACTCTGGGTCTGATGAAGAAGGGGGCCGCCCAACGTATCACCATTCAATTGAACGGACGGAACGGGACGATGGAGGTCATCGTAGCCGATCTCAGTCCCATGCCGCTGGTGCCCCGCACCGCGCAGACCGAGCGCATCCGCCAGCTGGCCGGAACCGGACGGCGGACCTTGGTGATTGGGGATTTTAACACCCCTTACGATTCCGCGTCCTTTGATGTCTGGCGCCAGGCGTGGCATCATGGACTCAGCCAGGCTCCCGGCAGCCCCGGGGCCGGCACCTGGCCTTTCGGGTTGGCGCTGCTGTCAATCGACCATGTCTGGATGTCCGGGGATCTCGTCCCGGTCCACGCCTTGAAAGGCAGCCAGCTTCCTTTTGATCACTCATGGCAAATCATCACCATTCAGCCCTATGCCATTCGAGCCAGCCAGCCCTGACGGCTCTTCCCCTGCGATTTGGCAGGTGCCGGTCCGCCAGTTCAGCGGTTCTTGCCTCCGGCGGCGATGGCTTCTACCGGGTTGCTTGAGGTAGCAGCTTTTTGGGTGAAGGCCAGCGCTTCTGCGGTGGTTTGATAGGCGAGGTAGCTGGTGAGGGCGACGCGGCTGCCGGCGTCCTCACCAGAGGTGTAGTAGCCGTATAGATCGATCTGGTTTTTCAGGGAGGGGAAGGCCTCTTCGATGTATTTCCTGAGCGGGACCTGGGCGGCGTAGTTGTCCGCGAGCTGATCGAAGGGGCCATCAAAATAGTCATTCCGCAGAATGCTCGCTTCCCGCACGGCGGTGAGGATTTTCCGGTTGGCGTGTGCTTGGTCCCTCCAAAATACAAAGCCGGTGCGGCGTCCGATCTGGATGGTGGGCGAGAGTGCGGTGAAGCTCTCGGCGACGGACGGGGTTTCGTTCAATATCCAAAAAAAGCAGCGGGCCTGGGTGTCGTAGCATAGATAAAAGGGCAAACCACTCTCGTCCCAGGTGCGGGAGACGAAGCGCTCGTGGGCTTGCAGCACGCCATCTGGCGGGGGGAGCTGGGGGATTTGTTGGAAGCGGAAGCGCACCGTTTTGCCCTGGGCGGTGATGTCGCAGGTGAAGGCGTCCGGGCAGGTGACGAGGACTCCATCTGCCTTGCCAAAACGCCGGGCGGCGGTCAGAAGGTCCTTCTGCAGTAACTTGTCAGGAAATTCCAGCCATTCGGCATAGGCAAAGGAAATCAGGCCTTGCTCCCTCATCCCGCTGGCGGGGCGGAGGTTGCCCCGGATTTCCCGGCCGCCAGCACTCAGACGCCAATAATAATAGTTCTCCGTAGGATAGACTATCACCTCGGCGGGCAGGCGGCTGAAGACCCAATCGAAAACCGCGCGGCTGTCCTGCAACGGCAGCGCGGGAGCCTGCCAGGATTCCACCAGATCCTGATGCAGGCTTAGTTCCGGCCCGGCAGCCGGCAGGGGGCCTGCCAGGATAAATGGGGCGAGACAAAGGATGGATTTCATCCCGGGAAGGGGATCAGGGCTTGGCGCTGCGCAGTTGCCCGGAGCGTTGCTTCAGGTCTGCCGCCGTTTTACTATCAATCAGATTCAGGGTTTGGAATTCGCCAATAGCGGACATGGTGGCGTCGCTCAGGGTGTAGGGCCACATCAGGGCGGCGGCGGCCGAAGGCATCATGGCGAAGTTTGCTGGATGATTGATGACTTCAGGGGCCAATGCCGGAGGCACACGGCGGCCGATCACCAGGAGATCGCCCTTGGAGGGGCCGCCGCGGATGACAGGCGTCTGGCCAGTCAGGAGGGATTGCAGCCCTTCGGGTTCGCTGATGATTTTCGTCCGGTCGCAAACCGCCAGATTGTCGCGGAGGGATTTGGACACGATGGAAATTTCAAAATCGGAAGAGTAGCCGGCCTGTCCGAGGGCGTCCCGGAGATAATCCACTTCCGGGGGGGTGACGCGCTTCCGGGCGACCAGAGTGCGGTAGTCCGACAGGATTACCAGAGCCCTGCGGAACATGGATTCAGCCTGGGATGACGGGGTATTGGGGGAGAGAAACCGGCGGTCCAGGGAGCTGGCGAGAGCTCCTACCTGACGGTCATATTCCACCTGGTTCTGTTGCTTCCTCCAGAAGTAAAAACCTGATCCGGCAACGAGCAGAATCAGAAGGACTCGATTGATAGGCTGCATGGGGAAAGGTGATCGGATTGGCGGCCAGAGGCGGGAATTTTCCAGCCTTGGCGGATTTAGTGATCGCTTTTAAACGCAGGGTGGCATGACAACAAGGAATTTTACCTGGTTCTTTTCCCATTGCTGCGGAGCCAGGTTTTGAAATCTTCCCGGATTGCTCCGGGGTCCCGGGCGTGGAGCAGGGCGTCCTCAATGCTGATGAAACCTCCGGTGAGGAGGTGCAGCAGGCTGCTGTCCATAGTATGCATGCCATGAATGCTGCCGACCTGCATGAGACCATAGATTTGTTCAAAGCGGTGATCCCGGATGATGGCTGACAGGGCAGGGGTGATGACCATGACTTCACTGGCCATCACCCGGCCGGTGGCATCGGCCCGGGGTAGCAGTTTTTGGTTAACGATTCCTACCAGCGACGCTGCGAGCTGGGTGATGATCTGGGGCTGCTGGGCTGGGGGGAAGATGTCCACGATGCGGTCCAGACTGCCGACCGCACTGCGGGTGTGCAGCGTGGAGATGACCAGGTGTCCGGTTTCAGCGGCGGTGAGGGCTGCGGCGATGCTTTCCTGGTCCCGCATTTCAGAGACCACGATGACATCCACGTCCTGACGCAAGGCGGCACGCAGGGCATGGGCGAAATCGTGGGTGTCGATGCCAATCTGGCGCTGCTTGATGAGGCTGTCTGCATGGGGAAAGCAAAATTCAATCGGATCCTCAATGGTGGTGACCACGGCGCGCCGTTCCCGGAGGATCTGTGAGGTCATCGCCGCCAGAGTGGTGGATTTTCCGGCACCAGCCATCCCTGTCACGAGGATCAATCCCTGAGGGGCACGGCAAAGGCCTTCGACAGTGGGACCATGTCCCAGGGTTTTCAGGTCAGGCACGTCTGAGGGAACGAAGCGGAAGGCCGCTTCGAGGTGACCCCGGCTGAAGTGGGCATTGCCCCGGAAGCGTCCGATGTCCTTGAGTTGGATGGCAAAGTCCAGCTCCCAATTTTTTTCCAGCAGGGTGCGTTCGCTTTCCGTGAGGACTGCCAGGACCAGTTCCCGGCATCGCTTGGCGTCGATGATCTGGTCTGAGAGGGGAGTCAGCTGGCCATCAATGCGGGCTACCGGGGGGGCACCGATGCTCAGGTGGAGATCAGAGCCGGCCAATTGGCGCGTGAGGGTCAGGAGATCGACAAGATCGTAGGAAAGGGACATAACAGAAGGGGGGAGGGGAGTTGGGAATTCAGAAAGGCAGAATGGCCGGTGCCTGGGAGGAGGATGAGGAGGTCGGTCTCAAGAAATCCCGCGGAGGGCGCGGCTGAATTCAGCCGCGTTGGGGACGGTGGTCAGGGCGGTTTCTGTGGTGACGCGGCCATCCTGCACGGCTTCGACGAGAGCATGAAGATAGGATTTATTGCTGGGATTGTCCCCGCGGCGGATGAAGTCGCTCAGGGCGGGCAGCGCCATCTCCCGCAGCCAGAGACGGACGGCACCCTGCACCTCAAGGGATTCGCAGACCAGGGTGGAACCTTTGCCGGAGGCGGACGGCAGGAGACGCTGGCTGAGAATGCCGATGGTTTGATTGGAGAGGAGGGAAAGCATGGAGTCGCGCTCGTTGGGAGGAACGAGATGGACGAGGCGGTCGATGGTTTCCACGATGTTGGGACTGTGGACGTTGCTGAGAACCAGGTGGCCGGTTTCTGCGGCCTGGAGCGCAGTCAGGGCGGTGGCGGCATCGCGGATTTCACCAACGAAAATGATGTCAGGAGCCTGACGCATCGCCCGGCGCAGGCCGTCGGAAAAGCTGGGGGTGTCGAGGTGCACTTCGCGCTGGGTAAAGAAGCTGGTGCGGTCCTGGAAGATGAATTCCACGGGATCCTCGATTGTGACGATGTGGGCCGGGCGGGTGGAATTCACATATTCCAGGCAGGAGGCGATGGTGGTGCTTTTGCCGCATCCGGTGGGGCCGGTCACCAGGATCAGACCAGCCCGGCGCTGGAGCCAACTGATGAGCAGTTCTTCCGGCAGGCCCAGGCTTTCCATGCTGGGAATCTGGGTGCGGATTTGACGCAGCACCGCCCCGAGACGGCCGAGGTGACGGTGCAGATTGACGCGGAACCGGGGGCCATCCGGCATTTGCCATGCGGTATCGGCATCGGATTGGGTGGCAGGTTCCGCACCGCAGAGTTTCCAAAAATCCTCCAGATCCTGCCGGCTGACTGGACGGGCGGTGGATTCCTGCATGAGGCCGCCTACTTTAAAACGGGCGGGGGCATTTTCCGCGAGAAAAACGTCGGAGGCTCCAATTTGAAGCGCAGTGGCTGTGATTTGCAGGATGAGTGGGTTCGCCATGATTTTTGTTTACCCTTGGCAGTTTTTCCCGCCGCCGACAAGTCCCACCTGACCAACCGCCTCATTTTCCCCTTATTTTAATCCTAGCTTGATCCTTCATGGGGCAACGGAATCAGGTAGGAATTCAGCCCGGATTCCCGATGACGGGGAGCCCGCGCCCACGCTTGCAAACGCCCCTCAGCGTGGTTTTGGTAAACCCGAATGATGATCTGCTTTGTGCTTCGACTTAGCCCGCTCCGCCACGCGGTGGCGGAGCTGCGTTTTGTTTTTTAGGCTGGCGGCACGGTCCTCCCGGGGAAACCGGGCCTGGCAGCAGATGGTTATCTCCCTTTCTTTTTATCCTTTTTATCCTTAATTTTAGTTATGATTCCTGATCCTTCTGTAAAATACCGTGCCTTCCCTCCTGTCCATTTACCGGACCGCACCTGGCCGGACCGCACCCTGACCCAAGCCCCCATCTGGTGCTCCGTGGACCTGCGGGATGGCAACCAGGCCCTCGCGGTGCCCATGAACGTCTCCCAAAAGCTGGAGATGTTCGATGCCCTCGTAAAATGCGGATTCAAGGAAATCGAGGTGGGTTTTCCCGCCGCATCCAATACCGAGTTTGCCTTCAACCGCCGCCTGATTGAGGAAAAGCGTATTCCTGACGACGTGACCATCCAGGTGCTGGTGCAGGCCCGGGAGGATTTGATCGAGCGCACCGTGGAAAGCCTGCTGGGCGCGCGGCGGGTCATTATCCATTTGTATAACAGCACTTCCCCCGCGCAACGCCGCGTGGTGTTCGGGAAATCGAAGGAGGAAATCATCACCATCGCCCGCCAGGGGGCCCAATTGATCAAGGACCGTCTGTCCCGGCTGGAGTCCACCGGCACGGAAGTGCTCCTGCAATATTCCCCGGAGAGCTTCAGCGCCACGGAGATGGAATTCGCCAGGGAAATCTGTGAAGCGGTGATGGAAGTCTGGCAGCCCACGCCGCAGCGGAAGATGATCCTGAATCTCCCTGACACGGTGGAGGTGGCCATGCCGAATGTCTATGCAGACCAGATCGAGTGGATGTGCCGGAACCTGAAGAACCGGGAGAGCGTGATCATTTCCCTGCACACCCACAACGACCGCGGCACTGGCGTGGCTGCGACCGAGCTGGGCCTGCTGGCGGGCGCGGACCGCGTGGAAGGCACCCTGTTTGGCAATGGCGAGCGCACCGGAAATCTGGATATAGTGACCGTCGCCATGAATTGCTACATGCACGGCATCGCCCCGGGGCTGGATTTTTCCCATATCAATGCCCTCGCGGAAATGTATCACCGCACCACCGGCATGACGGTGCCGCCCCGTCAGCCCTATGCCGGGGAGCTGGTCTTTACAGCCTTCAGTGGCAGCCACCAGGACGCGATCAAAAAAGGCTTGGCAGAGCGCGATGCCGGGAAGGCTCCGCCGCACTGGGATGTGCCCTATCTGACGATCGACCCGGCGGATCTGGGCCGGGAATACCGCGAAGTTATCCGGGTGAATAGCCAAAGTGGCAAAGGCGGTGTCGCCTTTATGCTGGAAAGTGAATTTGGGATCGACCTGCCAAAAGACCTGCAGCGCGAGTTTGGGCCGCTGGCGAATGATGCCGTGGACCGGCTCGGCCGGGAGGTTAGCGGCAGCGAATTGAAGGACATGTTCTGGAAGGAATATGTCACCCGCTCTGCCCCTTGGCAGCTGGGCCACTTCCATGCGGATGGGGTGGATGGAGTCTTCCACTGCCGCTCCTCCGCCCGGCACGGTGGGCAGGAAGTGCACCTGACCGGGACGGGCAATGGTCCCATCGCTGCTTTTGTGCAGGCGCTCATCGCCGCAGGCGCTCCGGTCTTTGAGGTGGGCGATTTCAAGCAGCATGCCCTCAGTGCCGGCTCCACGGCGAGCGCAATTTCCTATCTGAAAATCAGCCTCCCGGACGGCACCGCCCGCTGGGGGGCTGGGGTCGATACCAATATCGAACTGGCCTCCATCAAGGCCGTGCTCAGTGCCGTGAACCGGCTCGGTTAAAGCCAGTCCAGCCAAGCCCCGGACACCTGCCACGCCGTTGCGTTTTGGGGAAATCGCGGAATGGTGCTGCTTTTTCCCAGAAATGCCGCCGCCCGCCGCCCCTGTGATCGCCTGCTTCGCCCATGAGCGCGGGGACGCGCGGGTGATGAAACGCGTTGCGGCCCTGCAGGCTCAGGGTTGGACGGTGCGGGGCTACATGTTTCACCGCCTGCGGGACCGGCAGGATGTGCCGCCCTTTTGGGAAAATGTAGAGCTGGGCATCACGGAAAACCGCCGCTATCTGAAGCGCGTCCTGGTCTTCATGGGCAGCCTGCGACTGCTCTGGCAGCACCGCCGGAAACTGGCGGAAGCGGACGCCTTCTACGTCGTCAATACCGATAACGCCCTGCTCGCCCTCGCGGCCCGGTGGATGGCTAGGCACCATCGTCCCCGGCTCGCCCCACTGATGCTGGAGCTGGCGGATGTGCAGCCGGCCATGCTGGGGGCGGGGCTCCGTAGCCGGCTGATGCGCCGCATGGAGCGCTTTGTGCTGCGGCGCACCGCCCTGCTGGTCACCACCTCGCCGGGATTTGTCAGGGAATATTTTATCCCCATCCAACAATTCACCGGCCCCGTATTCCTCCTGGAAAACCGCGTCTATCCCTCCACCGGCTTGAGCGCCCCAGAAGCGGCTGAGGCCCCCGTGCGCGGCGGGCGGCCCTGGGTGATTGGCCTCTTCGGGGCCTTCCGTTGCATTAAAAGCATCGCCCTGATGCGCTCCCTCGCCGAGCGCTTTCCGGAGCAGCTCCATTTTTATCTGCGCGGTTATCCCTCCGGCACCGATGCGCCGGGCATCGCCGCGCTGCTCCCAGGCCTGCCGAATCTGGAATGGGCCGGGGCCTATCACTATCCTGGCGACCTGCCGGACATCTATGGGCGCATTGATTTGAACTGGACCCTGGATTTTTCGGATACCGGCACCAACTCCTCCTGGCTCCTGCCCAACCGTATTTATGAAGGCGGCCTCTTTGCCTGTCCCGCTCTGGCAGATGCCTCCACCGAGACCGGCCGCTGGGTCAGCACCCACCAAACCGGTTGGACCATCGAAGCCCCGATCGAAGCCTCCCTCATCCACTTCTTCAGTCACCTCACCTCTGCCGACTGGGCAGAAAAAAAAGCCGCCAGCGCCCTGCTTCCCCGTTCCCTCACCTGCGGCGAGGAGGATTACCGCGAGCTGTCCGCCACCATCCGGCGTTTGGTTGGATAGGTCAGGCCCCGGGTCGTATCAAACTCAAGGTGCTGAAATCGGCGGGTTCCTGTGGCTCGGAAATTCAGCTTTTTCCTTTGTCGGGCCGGTCATCGGTGCCATCTTGAAGCGTATAAAGCGCTGGACGGTCCGCATTTTCTGGAAAATTCCTGAATAAGGCGGCGCTGTCCTTCGTCAAAACGCAATCCAGCCCCGTCCATTCCCAGAAACCAAACTTATGAAATCCATATCCGCTAAACTTGCTATTCTTGCTGTGGCGCTTTCCAGCGTCTCCTGTGCCTCTGGCCCCAACGCTCAAACCGGTGCCGTCCTTGGTGGTCTCGGCGGTGCTGCAGTGGGTGGTATCATTGGTCACCAGAGCGGCCGTGGCCTTGAAGGTGCCGCGATCGGCGGGGCTTTGGGTGCCGTGGGCGGCAATGCCGTCGGCAATGCCCAGGACCAGCGGAACTACCAGCAGCAGCAGTATTACCGTCCGCAGCCCCGGCCTTACTACGGCTACTAGGACTCCCAGGCCTGCCGCCTCTTCCTGCCGTCCGTCCTGGCTTTGCTGGGGCGGGCGGTTTTTTTTTGCCTGCCTCTTCAAAGATCCGCTGCTATTGTAACCTCATGCTTCCGGTCGCCGGGTTACTGGTCCGCTGTTCTAACCTTCCAACCGACATGCTCCACCTGCTTTGCCTGACCTTTGGACTCGCCTTCCTGGGCGGTCTGAATCTTTACCTGACGACTTTTCTCACCAGCGTGGCGGTGTCGCAGGGCTGGGTGAATCTGAGCGGGTTTCCGGCATTTGCGGTGCTGGGCCATCCTGCCATCATGATTGTCGCACTGATCCTGCTGGTGGTGGAATTTATTCTCGATAAAATTCCCTGGGTGGATAGTTTTTGGGACGCGATTCATACCCTGATCCGGCCCGCCGGGGCTCTGGCCCTGAGCCTTGCCGTAGCCAGTGCGGCTGGCCTTGGAACTGCGGCATCGGTGACGGTGGCGCTCGTAGCGGTGGGGCTGGCGCTCAGTTCCCATCTGACCAAAAGCGGTCTGCGCCTGATCATCAATGCTTCACCGGAGCCGTTTACGAATATCCTGGCCAGTCTGGTGGAGGATGCCGCCGTGCTGCTGCTGGCTCTGCTGCTGTTCAAGGCACCGGCGACTGGGTTCACTGTCTGTCTTGCTCTGCTGGCGGGCACATGGATGGCGCTGCCCCGGCTGGGCCGGCTGGTCAAAACCAGTCTCTATCTGCTATGGAAGAAATTCTCCGGTGGGAGCGCCTGGCGCGGCGTTCACGCGGGCGACCTGCCGGCAGCGCTCACGGTGGCGCAGGAAACCCAACTGCGGACTCTGCCAGGGCTGGAAATGGAGACAGCCAGTTGGGCGGTGCCCTGTGCCAGTGGCCGGAGCGATGGGCTGCCCGGCCACCGCGCAAACCGGTTTGGCACCCTGATCTCACCCGCCGGGCAACCCGGGGTGTTGGTTTTTCTGGCCCAAGGCTGGTTCCGTCCCCATGCGGTGCGGATCTCCCTGGCCGGTGCCACGGTCCGTCAGGAAAGCAGTTTTCTAAGCGAAAACCTCGTCCTTCACCGCGCCGATGATGGATTGCATCTCGTCTTCCGTTTTCCCTGTGCGGAGGCGCCGATGGTGGCCCGCCTCGCGGCCGGTCTCCAGGCCGGCCTCGGCCACCGCGCGCCGCAGCCAGTGCCTGCCACGACCATCCTGCAGCCGCCTTCGCTGGCCCTGATTCCGGGGGTGCTGCCTCAGGCGGAGTGCAGCAGTCCGCCTCCGTTGGAACAGTAGATTCCTACTAGCAGCCTGGTTTGGGTATTCAGATTTCGCGGCCGTTTGAAGTCCCTGTTTGCTGGAAAACCTGGCTCTTATAGCAAAGAATTCCTGGCCCGGGGCCGCACTCTGCGCCAAAGTCTTATCATGGCTGCCCGATTCCAGAACATTGACCGCGAGACCCCCA
>CAMDJM010000071.1 GCA_945900785.1 Akkermansia muciniphila | reverse complement strand
GCTGCTGCGGGTGACGATCACACCGCCCATGTAAGTGACTACCCCGCTGATCAGATCCCGCACACAGGAGGAAAAACTCATGAAGGCCCCACGCTGGGGCGCAGCCACCGCCAGGCTGGTAATGGCTTGCCCCGGCACAAACCGGCCACTGGCAAAAACAAAGAAAAATCCCGCCAGCACGATCACCTGGCCGAGGTTCAGGCGCGGTGCATTGGTCAAATACAGCACCACCGCCGACGCGGCCAGGGTCACGATGGTGTAAACCTTCAGCCGCCCATACCGGTCGGCGAGGCGCCCGACCAGCGGACCGGTGAAAATGGTGAGAATGCCTCCGGTCAGATAGACGATGAACAGATGCTCCTCCGGCACGCCCACATTGGCGACCAGATAGGGGGAAAGGAAGGGTATCACCGTGAAATGAGCCCCTACCATGGCGCACATGAAAAGCAGCGCCCACTGCACATTCCGGTCGGAAGCCAGCGCCAGCATGGCCCGCCCCCGGTGCCCGGCAGGCACGCCTGTCATATGCCCGCGCAGCGGGGGCACGCCCATCAGAGCCACCAGCCACATCACCGATCCCACCGCGGAAATCAGCACAAACGGTGCTTTCCAGTCGAATTTCCGCGCCAGAAACAACCCGGCCGGCACGCCCAGCGCCGATGCCACGGAAAACGCCGTCATCACAATCCCAAAAGCCGCCGCCCGCCGCGCCGGCGGCACCACATCCGCCACAATGGTCATCACCAGCGCCCCGGACACTCCACCAAACCCGCCACTGATGATCCGCGCGATGAGCAGTTCCGTAAAACTATGCGACAAAGCACAGGCCAGGGTGCCCAGGACAAATCCAGCAAACGTCACCAAAAGCAAAGGCCGACGGTCAAAGCGGTCCACATAGGCCGTCGCCACCAGCCCGACCAAACCCGCGCTCCAGGTGTAGGCGGAAACCAGTGAGGCAAACTTGGGAGGATCGATCGCCAACTGCCGCATCAACTGCGGGCCCATCGGCATCATGATCATGAAATCCATGATGTGGGTAAACTGCACCGCCGCGAGAAGCAGGAGCAGCATCCGTTCTGAAAGAGTAAAACGGGGCATGGGAGGAAGGGAGCACGGGGCTCCGGCCCTTGGGTTTCAAAATCAAAAAATGAATGAATCTTTAAAGCCACCGCACTATCAAAAATCCGGGGCCCCAGGAATACACGGAAAACTCACGGGCCGGAGCCCCGTGCTTCCTTGCTGACCTACTTCTTTTTGAAGAAATCCGCGAGGTCCCCGAGCTGGTTGGGCGTGGGCTCCACATCCGTGGTGCGGATCGCGGCTTTTTGCAGGGCGCACAGCTCGCTGATCCCCTTTTTTCCCAGAACCATCAACTTGGCGAACTCCGTCTCGGTGAAGGTGCTTTCCTCACCCGCGCCTTGGATTTCCACGAATTCCCCGCTCTCCGTCATCACAAAGTTAAAATCCACCTCCGCGTCTTTGTCCTCGAAGTAATTCAGATCCAGGAGCGCTTCCCCCTTGAACATCCCAGCACTCACCGCGGCCACCAGTTTCGTCAGAGGCGAGCGGAAAAGCTTCTTCGCCGCCACCAATTTGTTGAAAGCCATGGCGCAGGCCACCGTAGCCCCGGTGATCGCCGCGGTGCGTGTCCCGCCATCTGCGGATAACACGTCGCAATCAATCCAGACCGTCCGCTGGCCCAGCACACTCAAGTCCACCACCGAGCGCATCGCCCGGCCAATCAGACGTTGAATTTCCGAGCTGCGGCCATCCAGCCGGCCCTTGCTGATATCCCGCGCCTTCCGCCCCTGCGTGGATGCGGGCAGCATGGAATATTCTGCCGTCAGCCATCCGCCCTGCACCCCCTGCTGCTTCATCCAGCCCGGCACCCCATCTTCCACCATTACCGTGCAAATCACCTGGGTTTCCCCAAAACAACTCAGCACCGACCCGGTGGCCTGTTTGGAAATATTGGGGATAAAAGAAATCGGGCGGAGTTGATCCGGCTGGCGTCCATCTGAGCGTGTCATCCATTTCTGTGGCCGGTCCCCCGCAGGAAAACAAGGGGCGATTCTCGGGGGCCAGTGCCGGTTTCGTTCATAAGTGCATGCAGATCTGCATGTTTTTTGCCCCCCTCAAAGGCCGTGGGAAAACGGAATGTCTGATTCGTGGAGAGGCTCCAACCTGCTGTTACAGGCCAAATGCGAACTGAGAAGCACAACATTGCAACCTTTCCAGCGCATAGGCTGATGGGTCAAAGCAGACAAGCAAAGCCGCCTCCATGCCCTAACTCAAAATCTCATTCACCACCCGGGCGGATTCCACGCCGGTGAGGCGGGCGTCGAGGCCCTGGGAGGGGAAGGTGAAGCGGGAGTGCTCGATGCCCATGCACTTCAGGATGGTGGCGTTGATCTCGTTCAGGTGGACGGGGGTTTGCACAATGTTGTAGGAAAAGTCATCGGTCTCGCCGAGCGAGATGCCACCTTTCACGCCGCCGCCGGCCATCCACATGCAGAAGTTCCGCGGATGGTGGTCGCGCCCGTAATTGGTGGCGGTGAGGGTGCCCTGGGAGTAGACGGTGCGGCCGAACTCCCCGCCCCAGACGACCAAGGTGCTCTCCAGCAGGCCGCTTTGCTTTAAATCGGCGAGGAGGGCTCCAACTCCCTGATCGGTGTCCATGCATTGCTTGCGGAGGGCATTCGGCAAATCCCCATGGACGTCCCAGCCGCGGTGCATGATCTGCACCACCCGGACCCCCCGCTCCACAAGGCGGCGCGCCATCAGGGAACTGTGGGCAAAGCTCCCGGAATTCTTCACTTCCGGGCCATAAAGATCCAGGATGGCCTGCGGCTCCCGGCTCAGGTCCACCAGCTCCGGCACGCTGGTCTGCATGCGGAAGGCCATTTCATATTGGGAGATCCGGGTTTGGATTTCCGGGTCGCCGAATTTGGCAAATCCCCGTTGGTTCAACTGGCCCAGCGCATCCAGCATCACCCGCCGGTCGGTGGCCGCCATGCCATCAGGATTTTGCAGGTAGAGGACGGGATCGCCGGCCCCGCGCAGCGTCACGCCGGTGTAGCGGGTGGGGAGAAATCCGCTGCCCCACATGCGCGAAAAGAGGGCTTGGCCTCCGCCGGAGCGCGGCATCAGACAGACAAAAGCCGGCAGGTTATTGCTTTCGCTGCCCAGCCCATAGGCCAGCCAGGATCCGATGCTGGCGCGTCCTGGCACTTCCGAGCCGGTCATGACAAAGGTGCAGGCGGGATCGTGGTTGATCGCGTTGGTGTGCACCGTCTTGATAAGGGCGATGTCGTCCACCATTTTCGCGGTATAGGGAAGCACCTCGCTAACCCATCGCCCGCATTGGCCGTGCTGGTTGAATTTAAAAATGGAAGGAGCCACCGGAAACCTCGCCTGACCGCTGGTCATGCCGGTGATGCGCTGATCGCCCCTCACTTCCTTGGGGATGTCCTTGTCAAAAAACGCCTGCAGCTGGGGTTTGTAATCCCACATATCCAACTGCGGCGGTCCGCCATTCATGTGCAGGTAGATGATCGACTTCGCAGTGGGGGCAAAGTGGGGAAATCCTGGCATGGGCGGATGCACCCGCGTTCCGGGCTGGGAGTCTGCAATGGCTGAGGCAGAAAGACTGCGGGCTCCCATTAGATTTGCCAGAGCGAGCCCGCCCAGGCGCAGGCCGGTTCGGCCAAAAAACTGGCGGCGGGTCTGCAGGAGTTGATGTTCGGAAAATGGGTCCATGGGCTTAATTGCGGGTGATGGTCTCGTCCAGATTTAACAACAGATTGGCCACCAGGGTCCAGGCGGCCAGTTCCGGCTCCGCCAGTTCAGGCGGCGGTGAAGATTCGCCCTGACGGATCAGCTTCGCAGCCTCGGCAGGAGCGCCGGTGTATTTAGTGCGATGTTCCTGCCAGGCGGCACGGATGATGCCGAGTTCCTCCGTCGAGGGACGACGCCCCAGCACCATGCGGCAGCCAAAGGTGATACGGGCCTCCGGAGTGTCGCCGCCTTCCGTCATCAGGCGGGCCGCAAGACCCCGCGCCGCCTCCACATGCTGCACGTCGTTCATGAGCTGCAGCGCCTGCATGGGCGTATTGCTGCGCTCACGGACGGCGCAACTTTGTTCGCGGGAGGGCGCATCGAAGTTCACCATGAAGGGCGGCGGGGCGGTGCGTTTGATGAAGGCGTAGAGGCTGCGGCGGTAAAGGCTATCCCCTTTATCCTGGACATATTTCTGGGTATTGCTGCCGTCAAAGCCGACCGGTTCCCAGATATTGGGCGGTTGATAGGGCCGCACCCCGGCTCCGCCCATCCGGGTTTTCAACAAGCCGGAAACCGCGAGAGCATTGTCCCGCACCTCTTCGGCATCCAGCCGCAGCCGGGGGCCACGGGCCAGCAGCCGGTTCTCCGGATCGCGCTTCCACAAGGCTTCCGGAGCCGCGGACGACTGCCGGAAGGCCGCGCTGGTGACCAGCAGACGCATCAGCCGCTTCACATCCCAACCGCTTTCGCGGAAGGTCACGGCCAGCCAGTCCAACAATTCAGGATGGCTCGGCGGCTGGCCCTGGGAACCAAAATCACCTGACGTCTTCACCAGTCCGGTGCCAAACAACTGCTGCCAGAAGCGGTTCACCGTCACCCGGGAGGACAGCGGATTTTGCCCATCCACCAGCCACCTGGCGAGGTCCAGCCGGTTCGGTTTTTCCGTCTTTGGGAGAGGCGGGAAAGCCACCGGCACGTCCCGCTGGACCCGTTCCCCCGGCTGGTCATAGGCCCCCCGGATCATGATAAAACTATCCCTCGGCGTGTCCAGATCCTTCATGATGAAGGTGGATGGGATCGCGCCATCGAAATCCGCGCGCTGCTTTCTGAGCTTCGCGATTTCCTCCCCCGACGGGGCCAGGGCCGGTTTGGTCAGGGAGCAGACATTGATCAGATAGTAGTCCCGCACCTGTTTCTTCTGGGCGTCATTCCGGGTGCCGGCCGGCACCTTGCTCAGAATCTGGTTCACCTCGCCGGGCAAGCCACCGGTTTCCTTGCCCTCGCGGGCCGCCAGCCAGGCCGAGTAGGACTTGGACTCATCCTTCGCATCATCCATGCGTCCGGTTAGTTTAAGCAGATCAAACCACGCGGTGCCGCCTTCCTGGGTGAAGGCGATTCCGGTGATAGGATCCCCGGCTTTCAATCCCAGCTTCGCCGCATCCACCTCCAGGGTTTGCCAGCCCTCCACGGCCGGCAGGGGCCCGGCCACAAAGCGTTCGCCGGTATCGGGAGCGCCCCAGCCAGGAATCGCCGCCGGGTCCCCCCACATCGCACGGTGTTTCCAGCCGTTGGTATTAAACTGCAGCATCACGGCCCGGGGCGTCTCGCTTCCACTGATGAAAACCTGACAGGAAAATGCCGCGCCGGCCGGCACTACCGCCGGCGGATTCATTTCTTCACAATAGTCCTGGGTGACCCCCTTCCCGCTGACCTTCAGGGCGCGCTGGCCGCTGGCCACCGGGCCGGGTGGGTTGCTGGCCCATACGGGCTGACTGCGGGTTTTCGCCGTGTCTGGCAAGTCATCCTCCACCAGCACCCGCTCCTCTACCTTGACCGGCGGCAATGGCACGAGGCTGGCCGGGTCCGTGTAAACAAGCGCATCCACCACGGCCTGACGCATTTTTTCCGCTGCGCCGATTTTAGCATCAAATTCTGTCAATTGCGCCGCCTGTTCCGGCAGGGTTCGCTTCATCACGGGAGCCGTCAGCAGGGTGTTTCCATCCATCGCCGGATCGGCCGCGCTCAGGAAAAACGCATAGAGCTGGTAAAATTCCTTCTGTGAGACCGGATCATATTTATGATCGTGACACTGCGCGCAGCCGGCGGTCAGGCCCAGCCAGGTCTGGGCGGTCGTCGACGTGCGCTCCACCGCGTAACGGAAAGTAAACTCCGCATCAATCGCCCCGCCTTCGCCGGTCGTCACATTGCAACGGTTGAAGCCCGTCGCAATCAGCTGGTCCTGGGTAGGCTCCGGCAGCAAGTCCCCCGCCAGTTGCTCAATGCTGAATTGGTCAAAGGGCAGATTCCGGTTCAAAGCCCCCACCACCCAATCCCGGTAGAGCCACATCGAGCGCTCATTGTCGAGGTGCAGCCCGTGCGTGTCCCCGTAGCGGGCCACATCCAGCCAGTGACGCGCCATTTGCTCCCCATAAGCGGGCAAAGCGAGGAGGCGGTCCACGCACTTTTCATAAGCATCCGGGGAAGCATCCGCCAAAAACGCGTCCACCTCCGCCAGGGAGGGCGGCAAGCCGGTCAGAGCAAAGGTCACCCGCCGGATCAGGGTTTCCTTGTCCGCTTCCGGCAAAGGGGTCAGAGCCTCGATTTTCAGCCGGTCAAAAATGAAACGGTCCACCTCATTGCGGCCACTCATCCATACCGGCATGGGGGGCACTTCCGGCTTCACCGGCGCTTCAAAGGCCCAGTGTTTTTGGTAGGCTGCCCCTTGGGAAATCCACTCCTGCAGGATCTCCTTTTCCCCCGCAGACAAGGCCTTGTGGGAATCCGGCGGCGGCATCACTTCATCGGGATCCGCCGACATGATCCGCTTCCACACTTCACTCCCCGGCGCATCGCCCGGCCGGATGGCCACCGCTCCACTCTTCCCCGCGCCGTGTGCTCCCTCCGGCATATCCAACCGCAGGTCGGCCTTGCGGTTCTTCGCATCAAACCCGTGGCAGGAGAAACACTTTGAGGAAAGAATCGGCCGGATATCCTGATTAAAGGAAAGCACCCCGGCCGTGGCGCCGGTTGATGCCGCTGCCAATCCTGTCAAAACAACCAAGGTAAACCGATTCTTCATGCAGGATCCAATACCTCCTGAGGGGGGTGTTTCTTGCCAAATAGGTTCATTTCATGGAAATATCGCTCCGCCTCAGGGGCTTTCCCTTATACCAATGGACCCCTGCCCTTCAGGCGATCCTCTTTTTCAAGGTAAGGCGTCTATTCTGCCACTCTGATGATTGTAGAAGGAAAATCGAGGGCGGGACCTGATGTTTCATGATTTTCCATCACATCGCTCTTCCTAACTATTTAGTTCCTGAGGTATTGAGGAACCATAGAATTTTACAATTTACGAGATTCATCCTTGATATTATTCCAAAATTGACGATAAACTCAGCGCAAGGGGAGCGTTTTTAAAAAAAAATTGCACAATTTTGCAAAACTCCTTGATTTAGCCCCCCCTGATAGACTATAGTAATCACAATCAATTGAATTTACACACTCACCAGAGTTTAAACCACACCGCCATCCCGCTTATGCAAACT
This sequence comes from Akkermansia muciniphila, assembly GCA_945900785.1. Lineage (GTDB taxonomy): Bacteria > Verrucomicrobiota > Verrucomicrobiia > Verrucomicrobiales > V1-33 > CAIZWU01. Next base: position 19,316 of record CAMDJM010000071.1, on the reverse strand, counting down.
GTTAATCACGACGACCAACTCATCCGGAAGGATGCAGGCCGCTTGGCGGACTTCATCATGTTCACCCAACGCTCGTTCCTGCTGAACCTGTCCAAGGAGTTGAACAAGGGGAATGTCTCCTTCGCCCAGTTTTTCCTCCTCGGCTACCTGGCCAATGAGAACTACCTGACCATGACGGACATCTCCAAAAAGATGGGTCACAGCACCGCCGCCGCCACCGGCTTGGTGGACCGCTTGGAAAAGCTCGGCTACGTCCAACGCCTCCACGCCAGCGAAGACCGCCGCAAGGTCATGGTCCAGATCACCCGCAAAGGCATCGACCTCGTGGACCGCATGCGCGAAGACATCACCGGCAGCCTGGTCGAGCTCATGAGCGAACTGGACAAAGACGAACAGGAAGCCCTGCTCAACAGCTACGGCAAGCTTTCCACCTTCGTCCGCTCCAACTAATAGCAAATCTCCGGGAAAACCCCTTCCCTGAAACCGGACCCTGCTCCACGCACGGTCCGGTTTTTTGTTTTCCTGCTCCTGCGGTGGGCCGACCCAGATTTGGGGCACAGGCTTCTGGGTTCTGGCTTCTGCTCCAGATTTGCAAAGTCAGAAACCTGCGGCGCGTATCCTGTCACGGCCCGCCCGTTTCCAGTTTGGAGCGCCTCGCATGGACCGCCCTTTCATCATGACCGCCATCCTTTGCCGCCTCGCGTTCTGCAGCGCCGTCCTTGCCTCCCCAGCCGCCACCCTGGCAGAGGAGGTCCAACTTCACACGCTGCCGCTGAGCGTCCCCTCCAGCCTGCCCGCAGCGGATTGGCTGATCTCCCCGCAACAACCCGCCAGCCTGCTCACGCGCAGTGGGGAAGGAAAAAGCCTCATCTTCAGCAATGGCCTGATCCGCCGCGAATGGCAGTTGGAACCCGCCGTGGCCACCACCAGCCTGCGGGACGAAACCACCGGGCACGAGTTCCTCCGGGCCACCGGACCGGAGGCCCGCATCACCCTGAATGGCACCAACTATCCCATCGGCGGGCTCACTGGCCAGCGGAGCATGAACTTCCTCTCCGCCACCGAAACCGCCACGCTCAAGCCGCTGGAAAATGCCTTCCGGCTCACCGGCATTGCCGCCCAACCCTGCCGCGAACGCTTTCCATGGAAGCCGCAAAAGCAATGGATCAGCCAAGCCACCGCCTGGCCTCCGCGCGGCCAGGAAATCACTTTCACCTATCGCGGCCCTGACGCTTCCCCCGCCCGGGATGTGGAAACAAAAATCCACTTTGAGATTTATGACGGTCTGCCCTGCATCGCGAAATGGCTGAGCGTCAAGAACCTGGGCAACACCCCGGTGATGCTGGATGCCTTCAAGCTGGAGGAAATGCGCGTGACGGAAGCCGATGCCGACGTGGAAGATCCGTGGCGCTTTCAGGTGCCGCCCCTGCATGTCGAAACCGACTTCACCACCGGAGCCATGTCGAATGCCGCCGCGCAAAACCAAACCGTGAGCTGGAGCACGGACGAAAGCCACCTGACGCAAACCAACTACGGCAACAAAGCCCTCTGCCTGCTGAACGTCGCCCCGCCCCAGGGACCTGCCCGGGAACTGAAGCCCGGCGATTCCCTGACCTCCTTCCGGCTCTGGATCATGCCTCTGACCGATGGCAACGCCGAACGCAGGACCCTAAGCCTGGGTCACCTCTACCGCACCATCGCCCCCTGGACCATGGAAAATCCTCTCATGTTCCATCTCGTCAAAAGCGACATCCCCTCCTGCCGGGCGGCCATCGATCAGATGGCGGAAACAGGATTCGAAATGCTCATCCTCAGCTTTGGCAGCGGCTTCAATCTGGAACACCCGGACCCAGCGTATTTTGCGGATTTCAAATCGCAGGTTACCGATTACGCCGCCTCCAAGGGCATCGCCACCGGCTCTTATTCACTGCTCTCCAGCCGCCACATCAGCGACCGGGATGATGTGATCAATCCCAAAACCGGCCAGATTGGAGGCAGCGCCAAATTTGGCAATGCGCCCTGCCTTTGCAGTGAATGGGGGCTCCAGCATTTCACCCAACTACGGACCAACCTGAAGGCCGCCGGATTCATGGTGCATGAACACGATGGCTCCTATCCCGGGGATGTCTGCGGCTCGACCACGCACCCCGGCCACCAGAGCCTGGCCGATTCCCGGTGGAACCAGTGGGAACAGATTACCCAATACTATCAATGGTGCCGGAGTGAAGGCATCTATCTGAATGTGCCGGACTGGTATGTCCTGCAGGGAGCCAACCGCAACTCCATGGGCTACCGCGAGGACAACTGGTCCCTGCCCCGCGCCATGCAGGAAATCATTGAGCGCCAGAACATCCTCGACGGCACCCGCTACAAGCTGCCCGGCATGGGCTGGATGCACCTGCCCCTGACGCAATATCACGGCGGGGGGGCCGCTGCCACCTACGAACCCCTCAGCGAACACCGCGCCGACTATTCCCTGCGCCTCGCCAGCCTCCTCGGAGGCGGCGTCACCGGCGTGGTGCGCGGCACCCGGCTCTTTGATGGCCCGGAAACCCTGACGGAAGTCCAGCGCCGCGTGGATTTCTACAAGGCCCACCGGGCCATCCTCGACAGCGAAATCCTGCCCCTCCGCCGGGCCGATGGACGCGACTGGGACGGCTGGATCCATGTCAATCCTGCCCTGCCCTCCCCTGGTCTGGCCATGTTATTCAATCCGCTCGGCCAGCCCCTCACCCGCCGCATCTCCCTGCCGCTCCACTACACCGGCCTGACAAAATCCGCCACCCTCACCGTGGCTGATTCCCCTGGGCAAGCCGTCGATCTTGACTCTACTCATACCACCACCATCGACCTGACCCTCCCGCCACGCAGTGCCACCGCTGTGATCATTGGAAGGTGATTCCAGCCAACTCCGGCGGACCCGGAGGCACGGCTGCCTCAAATGGTTTGGCACTCACCATTACCACGTGACTTCTGCGCAGTTGGTGCCGAACCGGATGGTGAACCCGAAGGCATTGCCCTCGAATTGGCAGGCCTTCGAGCTGTCATACTTCAGGGAAATGGGTTCTGGCAGGACGCAGAAATTGCCGGAGAAGGATCCGCTCAACTTCGGACTGGTTCCGCTCGTCACGCTGAGATTCAGGTTTTGCCGGCAGGCGAGGAACTGTTGTTCGGATTTAAGGGAGAAGGTGGCCGTGCCAGCCGGATCGCGGGCCAGCCGGATGTAGTTATTCCGGCGCTTGCCGGAGGGATTCCCGGAGACCCCGATGCCGTCGAAAGTGAAGGCAGGCAGAGCCAGACGTCCGGTATCGAAAGCACCTGAAGTATCCAATTCGATTCCCGGAATCGTCAGCCCACCGCTGGGCAGGGCACTGCCGCTTTTCGCCGTGCTCTTCAGGATCAGGGTGGGGGTGCTCAGGGCAAAGCGCGGCGAAGGCAGCGCCTGGAGCAGCAAATCAAAGGTAGCCGCACCACTGCCGGATTTTTCCAGAGTCAGTTGACCAGCGGAATCCAGGCGGATCGCCTTTCCACCATTGCCCAGGGCGGTCAGGGTTCCGGTCAGGGAGAGCACGCCATTGGTATTCAAGCTGCCGGAGACCGTGGCCGCGTTCGCTCCGTTGACATCAAACGGCAGGTTCACCAATTCCAGGAAAACCGGCCCCCCGTTACTGCGCCTCAGGCGGACATCCCCCCAACCCACCCTCAAGGGCCCGGCGCTGAACAGTTGTGAGGGCTGGGCGAGGCCGGCTGAAGCGAGGAGACTGTTGATGCCCACGTTGAAGTTGATGGTGTCGAGCTTGACATTCATCGCCTGGTTGAAGGCGAAAGCGCCGTTGGGCAACTTCAGGAGACGCAGGCCACCCTGGAGTTCCAGGGCGAATCCAGGCAAGCCTCCGGCGAGCCATTCGACTTTGGTAAAACCTTTGGCGAATTCCAACAAATCCGGTGCCGGTTTGTAGTCCCTGAGCAGGCGGAACTCCGCACTCCATTTCGCCGGATTGACCCCGGCTGCCTTGGTGAAGCGGAGCGTGGTCTGACCATCCGGCAGGACATCCGTCCCAAACAGGCGCAGGCTGGGCGGGCGCGCCTTCAGCAGGAAATTCCCTCCCGCCGTGGCATCCACCAACCAGCGGCTGGCCCCGATTTCAAGATGCCGTTGACCGGAGTCAGGGAGGTTCAAGGCCGTGGTTTCCAACTGTCCCTGCAATTTCGTCAGACTCACGAAAAGCTCGCCGGTGATGGCAAATCCGGTCGCTCCCAGATTCGGCAGCTTCAGCGAGCCCTCGCTGAGGCGGAAGAACGGTCCGCGCGGCGAATTGGCCAGGCCGGCGATGAGAGGATTGGGACCCACCACCCGGCCCGGCGGCGGGCTGATCGGAGCCGGCAGGGAAACGGTGCCCGGCACGAAGGATGCGGTGTGGGACATGCTGCCCGAGCGGCTGGCGGTGAGCACCCACTGCCGGGTGGCGGCGCTGCTCCATCCGCCAAAAACATAATTGGCCGAAGATCCGTCAGGATTGGTCAGGGTGAAGGCCGCGTCCTGGGTGGTGATGGTGTGGCGCGATCCTTCCGCCCATTCCCGGGCGGAGGTGGATCCGCTGGCAAACGGAGTCACCGCGAAGGCCACCGGCGTGGTGAAAGCCACCCCATCAATCACCAGGGAACGTCCCGCAGGCTCGGTGTTGAAAACCATCATATCGCTGGCCTCGGGCACGAAAGCCCGGAGATCGATGTTACGCACTCCATTTTCAGAGCCGGAATTCACCACCAGCTGCGCCCGGTGCCCGCCATAGACGGGCGACTTGGCAGCAAGGATCGCAATTTCCCGGTCTGTCAGGAGACGGGGGAACAGGCCGATGTCATCCAGGCACCCGAGGAAATGCCCGGCGGTGACCGTGGCACTGGTCCATTCCGCGCCCAGCGTCCATGGCCGGCCCGTCAGGTCTCCCGCCACTGCGGCGATGGATTGTGACCAAAGCGGCGCGCCATCCCGATAGACGGTCACGAGGGTGCTGGAACCGCTCTGCACTCCGGTCACCACCAGATGCTGGAACCCGGTATCCGGCACGCCTCCACCGGTGAAGCCGGCTCCCCGGATCACGACCCGGTAACCGCTGGAGGTGAGGAGGATTTTCAAGCCATCCCCGCCGCTGGAAAGATCCTTTGATAGCAGGACACGGTCACCCGACGGCACGGCCTCAGGGGCTGCCCACAGGGAAACACTCCAACTGGCCGGCAGAATTTCCAGGGCCCCAGGAATTTCCAGCCGGTCATCCGTCCCATCAAAGCGCAGGCAACGGTCCCGCATGTCCGAAGTGGCAGGCACAGGGCGTTGCGCCGTCGCAGTTGGAGCCGTGGCATCGCGGTGATTCAGACTATCATCCCGGTAAACCGTATCCGCCCAATCGCCCTCGAAGCGGTGCAGGAACTCCGGGGCCATGGTATCGGCAATGGACGTTTCCATGGCGGCATCGAACACCACGCCAATATTCACCGTGCCGGAGGCCGGGACGCTGGCAGGCGGCTGACCCACGAGACGGAAGCGGGGGCGGGATTCATCCCCACTGATCGAGATTTCCTGCAGGTCCAGCGCGGTCGAACTGGTATTCGTAATCGCAATGTTCTGCGTGCTGGTGGCGCTGCCTGCGGCCACCGTGCCGAAATCCCGGAAAGAAACCGAACTGAGCAGCGGTTTGGGCACGGCCGGCGGGGGCGTGTAGCGCCAGACCGTCGCCTTGCCATCCAGGGAGCCCCCACTCCAAACCTTCGCGCCTGACAGCACTTTGACACTGAGCAGATTGGCGTTGGATCCCGCATCAAAGTTGAGCGCCCAGGTCGCTCCTTCATCAGTGGTGTTGAAGATCCTGCTTTGTCCTACCACCCAGCCGTTGTTACGGCCCGAGAAATCCACCGCCTTCAAATCAGTCGTGCCGAAGACCTCGGCATCGGAAGCCGGGAAGACAACATCATCCCGCAGCCTGAAGAAGAGACCATCATCCCCCACCAGCCAGCCCCGGCTGAAAACCCCGTCGAACCCGCCAACATCAAGATCAAAGACGAGATCCCGGATCGTTTGGGCACTGCCGGTCTGCAGTTTCTTTGCGGCAGCGGGCCAACTGGTGGCCGTTAGGCCATTGGCGAATACTTCCGTGGCCGTGGCCCCGTAGTAGCGGAAAGCTGCGGTATTTTCAGCGAATGCTGAAACGGCGACAGGACCACCATTAAAGGTAGGAGAAGGCCGGTTGGTGGTGGTGCTCCAGGCTCCAGTGGTCCTTTTATAAATCGTGGCCGTGCTGGATGAGCCGGTCGTGGCCGCGACGACGGCAGAGCCTTGCGGATAGGAAAACGCTCCCAGATCAGAAATAGCCAGAGGCTGGATCGTTTGTCCGGCAGATAAAGGCGTATGGTCCGACCATTGCTCCTGCAATTGAAATTCACCTGGCGCAATTTCCAGGCTCTCCACCCAGCCAATCAGCACGACCCCTTTGATCAACGTCCCTGAGGCATTTTCCACCCTTCCTCCAAGGTGAATTATATCAAGAAAGTCATTGGTATAGGCAAGGCTGGTAAACCGGAGGGTGCCGCCGAGGTTCGGGAAATTGGACCCAACCTGAGCCCAGGAACTTCCCCCATTCTCCGTGCGGAACAGTCTGGAAGCGCCGGCCGGAGGATTCACCAGGGCATAACCCAGGTTGGCACTGATGAATTCAAGGTTGACCACTTCGCCCAGGACGGGTCCGGCCGCAGTCGCGATCACGACGGGCCGCCATTCATTGGCTGCGGATTGTCCAAAGAGCGGCACCCGGAAAGCCTGGCCGGCATCGTTGGTCGCAAAGCTGAGTTCCGCATAATCGAATTCCGAGGTCCCGGTGGGACGATAGCGCACCGGGATTTCTGTGGTGTCGCCCGGTTCCAGGCGGCCAATGCTGGTGAGCGCAAGGCTGAAACGGCTGGCCGCCGGTCCGGAAATGCTGGCTCCGGAGGCGGATACCGTCAGCGCCTGCTTGCCCCGGTTGGCAATCGTGACCACGAGGGTGCGGCTTTCGTTGGTGGTGACGAATCCATAGTCCAACTGCCCCGGATAGCAGGTGAAGAACGCCCCACTGGGTTCAGCGGGTGGACGGTAGTTGATGACGGACTGCGCACCCACCGCCCAGGTGTGATACTCCGTGGCGGCACCACCCGGCACCACCCTGGCATCCACCGCCCGCATATCGCCGGTCAGGCCATCGTTCACCACCGTCCAGTTCACTCCATTGTTATCACTGGTCAGGTAAGCTCCGCCATCGCCCACCACATGATAGGCCGGGTCCGCGCTGGTGAAGGCAATGCCCCGCAGATTGGCTGTGGTGCCGCTGGTGCGCGTGCCAAAGGCCCCATTGTTGGCACTCAGGATCGCCCCTCCATTGCCGACGGCGGTGTATTGGGTGAAAAGACCATGCGCTGCGGCAGCATTCAGGGATGCCGCCGCTGTAGGCGTCAGGGCGGTGGCGGCTCCGGGGCTAACCGCGCTTTGTTGGTAGGCAATCCCCTCATTGGAAACGAAAAGTTTGTTTTGTCCCTGGGTGGCAAGGCCCAGAACGATCAGCCCGGGATTAAACGCGCTGCTCCCTGGCAGAGAGACTTCGGCAAATTCATCATCCGCCGTGTTATTGAGGCCGTCTGCGCCATCCGCAAAGTCTTCAAGCATCACGGTCTTGCGGAAATTGGATCCAAAAGTCACCTGGCGGCCGCCCAGATAGAGTTTTTCACCATCAAAGGAGGCCGAAAACCAATCGCGCCGCTCAAAGGTGCGGGTCTGATTGCGCCAGCCATAGGCATTGAGATCCGGGAGCTGGCCCCAGGTGTCCCCATCACTGAAGGTTTCGTAAACCAATCCGCCATGGCCTGCGACCACGAGGCGGCGTCCATTCTGGGTGCGCAGGGAGGTACGTTCACTGCTACTGATCAGGCCATTGAAAAATCTCACCTCATCCATGGAACCCCTGAAGAATTCCGAGCGGGCAGTCGAGCTGTCCCAATCGGTGGAAAGCACCCAGGGCTTCCCGGCTGGAGTATCCACCGCCCCGGTAAAGACATGGCTGCCCAGGCTGATGCCGTCACGGTCCATCGTCATGGTGGTCGTATTGGTCACCGCATCAAAATTTCCCGTCAGGGTAAAGTGGGACCAGACATTCAGCACCGGGGTGGCGGGCACCGTCCAAGCGGGCTGGCTGCCCACAAAAACGCGGAAGCCGCCTCCGTATTTCCCAAATAGGAACTGGGCCAAGCCCGTGCTGGTGTATTTTCCAAGGATCGCCTGACCGTCTGCCACCGATTCAAACCGCGCCCACAGGGAAATGCTGAAATCCTGAGGCAGGGCAAAGGTGCCCAGTTCCGCATAGTCATTGATGCCATCAAAGTGAAGCCCACTGCCGAAGCGCCCATTGGAAAATGCCAGGGCGGGGGCCTCTGGCCCAACCGGGGCGATGCCATGACGACGATTGCCGGAGCCATCCAAATAACTGGGTGAGCCCGGCGGTTCCTCAAAATGATAGCCGGCCACTTCCGGTTCGTTGATGCCCTTGTCACTGATGGCAAAGGCATTCAAATTTTGATTGGTTAGTCGCCGGGGACTCCAGGAACGCCCGCCATTCCTTGTTTCCAGCAGGGTGCCAGCATTCCCGGCCACCCAGCCGCGCTGGTCATCCAGCATTTTCACCGCATTCAGCGAGGCGGTGCTGCCGGTAGTGGCGGAGTCCAGCACCGTGACCCAACTGGAATCACTGCCGGTGCCACTCAGGGTCAGGGTGCGGCTTCCGATAGGGGAGGCAACGGCCAGGGTGAGGGTGCGGCTGACGCTTCCGATTGCGGTGGGACTGAACGTAGCCGTGTAAAGCCGGTCCTCCCCGGGCTGCAGGGTAATGAGCCCAGCCGGGGAAACGGTGAAAGGGGATCCGGCCGGCAAGGTGGCAGAATTGACCGTCATGGCCGCCGAGCCGCTGTTTCCAATAGTGAAGGTGCTGCTGCTGGTGCCTCCCACGAGGGTGCGGCCGAAGGTAATGGCAGGACGGCTGGCGAAATATACCGGCTGGACGAGTCCGGTGCCACTGAGAGGAACCGTGAGGAGGGGGGAGTCAGGGTCATCCGAATTGAGGCGCAGCGTGCCGGTGCGGACGCCTCCTGCTTTGGGTTGGAAGAGGATGCGAAGGGTCCGCGAGCCTCCGGGTTCGAGTTGGAAACTATCCCCCGCCAATTCAAAGTCCCTCAGGCTGTCCGGATGGGTGACTTCCAGGGAAATGTTGGCAGCCCTCGTGCCGTTGTTGCTGATGGTAACCGGCTGACTGGCGGAAGCCACGAGATTGATCGGCGAAAAGGAAAGGGAGGACGGCGTCCGGGCGACATCCGGCTGGGGTTCGTCAGGATTGAAGCCAAATTCAATTTTGGCATTCGCGGACATCAGGCCTGGCAGATTGATATTGGTCAGGGCTCCCAGATTGCAGTAAAAGCGCCCGGTGCTGTCGAAGGCGACGATGAAACCACTGGCGCTGGGGAGTTCCAGGGTGCTTTGCTGCTCCGTGCCGGGGTAGAAAGTCACCAAGGTGGGCACTGCGGGGGAGGCATTGCCCGTGACGGTGAACTGTCCCTGGAAATTCGTCAGGCCAGTCCCCCCGAGCGTGCCATTCAATGGGCCGCTGGCCGTCACCGACATCAGGACCTGGGGATTGGAAGGATTGAGAGGATCCCGGATTTCCAGGGTCGGCGCGGCATTAAAGTTGCCGGGCTGGGAGATCGTCATTTGCGCGCTCCAGACCTGATCGCTCTGGGTGCTGAAGCTAAAATCATCAAACACTCCCGGGCCGGACTGCCCTCCATGCAATGCCACCGCAACCTGGGTGCCCAGCATGGGAATGGCGACAGACATGGGGTTCATCCGGAGATTGACCGCCGCATCACCCGGCTGTCCATCCGCCCGGGTGATGCTGAGATTTCCCCCCAGCACTGCGCCGCTCAGCGGGGTGAAGTTCAGGAGGTTCAGGCTGGGTTGGCCGGGCACCGTTACCTTGAATGGATCCATTTCCAGACCGAGCCTCAGGTAGGGTGCGCCGTTGTCAGGAGAAGAAGCAAACTGCACCACTCCTTTTCTTACGGTCGGGGCCCCGGGGATGGAAATCTGGCTGGCGAGGAGTTGCCCGGTCAGGGCGGGGAAGAGGTTTTGAGCCCCTGGCGTGACGGAGAAGGACGCATCATCGATTTTAATCACCAGAGGCTGCCCGGCGGGTGGGGTGTAGGAGAGATCAAACTTCCCTTTCACCCCGAGGCCGCCGCGGCGCTGGCTGACCGCAAACGGCGAGAAGTCGTCATCAGCGGTGCCGGCACCATTCAGACCGAACGATGGATCATATCCAGGCGAGAAGGCGAAAAAGGAAACCCCTGCATTGGCCTGGGTGCGCAGGAAGGGCGCGAGCGCTGGCGGGATTTGGATATTGGCACTGGCTTCGGCGCTGATCTTTGGCAGGGTATTCTGAATTTGGGAAATGGTCGCGCCGATGGCTGCCGGAGCGTTGGTCAGGGCCGCCGCCATTTCATCAAAGCGCTCCTTGATCGTCTTCTTAGGCAGCGAGGCGTAGACTTCATCCATGGTATTGCCAGCAGGGGCGGTATTCAGAATCGCCGGCTGTTTGATCGTCACCGACAGACTGGCTCCGACCATGTCTTTGAGCCATGAACCATCCGGCACCCCGGCGCTGAGCGCGAAGCGGTTGGAGGCTGGCTCGAAGATGATCCGGCCTTCTGCCAGCGGCATGCCCAGCAGTTGCGCCTTGGCCCAGCCCGCCAGCAGCACCTGGTCAAAAGGATAAATGCCATTGGGAGCGGTCTTTTTGATAATGGACAGGGGATCGCCCGTGATGAGGGAGTCGATCAACTGCTGCGGACCATTGTTGGCGCTGTTGAAATCAAAACCCTGCGGCACATTCGGGGCGGGAATATAAGCCGCCATCTGGCCAACGGTGGTATTGGCCGTCAGGTAGTTGGCAAACAGGTTCTGGGTATCCGCCAGCCAGTTGGGATTGGCAGGATCAAACACCTTGCCAATCAATTCAAACGGTGGAGCCTGGGCCACCACACTGGGCAACTGCAGTTCCGCCGCCCCGATGATGCCCCCATGCGGGAAGTAGTCGTCGGCAAAGCCGAGGTCATTCATCTGCGTGGCATTGAGCCGTTGGGAAATATTGACAATACGCTCCTCCCTGGATCCAGCCGTGGGTGGGTTGGCGAAGGGCTGGAAGAAGAGATCATCCAGTTCCCCGCGGTTGCCGCGCCAGTTCGGATCCTGGAGGCGGCCCCGCACCAGAGCGGCGATGATCACTTCATCCCGCGTGGCCCGGATGGTGCCGGATGGCAGCACCCACGGTCCCCCGGCGCGGTTGGGATTGGCAGGATGCTGCGCGAGGCGGGGCATGATCACCCGGGCCTGTCCCTGCGCCAGCGGGATCCCCAGCGGCATGAAGGCATAACCAAAAGTCAGGGTGCTGTCCTGCACCATGGAGGCAAATTGATTCTGGGCAAAAAGACCGGGATTTCTCATCGAGAGGTCCACCGTCTCCGGCGTGAAAGCGGGCATGCGGAAGGAGAACCCCAGATTCGCCTGATCCACGGAAGGCACCAGCATGGCGAGCGAACCCGTAGTCAGGGAAGCCATCACGAAGGCGGGCGAAAAGGTGGCATTCGCGCTTAGTTGCTGGAAACTCTGGCCCAGACCCGGATCATTTACTTTTTCGTAGGCGAAGCGCGCATCAAACGGCGTGGGACCAGGAATCAGCGGAAACCCAAACAGGGATGGCTTCAATTTCGCCTGGAAGCAGAACTGCGGATTCACCTGAAGCAGGACGTCACTGACAAATTGCTGGAAGCTGCTGATGAAGCCGCCGACCACGCTGCCGGTGATACCGGGTGGCAGGGGACGATTGTTGCCGAGGACTTCGACGACGTTGAACAGGCTGGCCACGAAAGCCAGTTTTTGCCGGTCTTCCAATTCCACAAAAAAGGCCCCGGGATCACCATCGGGCGGCCGGGGATTGGCCAGAGGCACGGTGCGGTTCATCATTTCCATGAGGAGCTGACGGGATGCCGCCCCCATGTTCTCGGCATTGGTGGCGAGGAAGGCGGTGAAGGCATTCAGCACCGCATCGAAACAGCCATCGCATTGATAGGCCATGCTCATATCACCCAGGGTCAACGGACCTATCCCGGCATTCAGCACCCCACCAAACGATGGATTGATGTTCCCCTGGGTATCAGTGAGGGAAAATGCCAGAGTGCCCTCACCGACGGGAATCCCGACCAGTTTGATCGCGCCTTCCATGGTCGCGGTGCCGGTGGTGGAGAGGGTCACGGAGCCCTCTCCCTTCAGGACGGTGGAGACTGCGGCATGGGAGAAATTTCCCTGAACGCGCAGGGTGGCATCCAGACAGGGAATGCCTTTGGCGACAGCGTCGGTGATGGCTTGATACAAACTGGCATTGGGATTCACCCCCAGCGCCTGGCCAAGCGCCTGACGCAGAAATCCGGCGGCAGAGGTTTCCAGCTGGTGGATTTGTTTCTCCAGCAATTCCGCAAAGTAGGCCTTGGTCCGGCCATTGACGGCAGGCGGGATGGATGCCAGTAGCCGGGTTTTAAAATCACGCACCGGAGCCATTACCCGGTCCACCCCAAACGACACGGCGGCATTGATGGAGGAAGGCACGGAGCCAGGTGTGATGCCGATGGAAGCCAGGGTGAGGTCAGGACCGATCCCGAGGATCTTCAAGTCAGTATTCGGCTCCTCCGGGCCGGGACGAAGGTCGGTGCCTTTAAAGACAACCCGGCCTGGAATGGTAGGATGGGGTTTGCAGAGTGGGTTGATGGTGGCCGGAGGAAACTGGCCGTTCAGGCAGGTGACGGACGCATTCGAGGGCTCGGGGGGAGTGGTCGGATAAGTCAGAGGGGATGGAGACCCGGTGGAGGGAAAGGCATCGGGACTGGCATCATTCACGGGCCGCTTCTCGCCATTCACATTGGTAAATTGGATGCTGTTCAGAAAGTCGGCGGGATTGGCAAAGGTGTTGCCGAAACTCAAACCCCCACTGCCACCCGTCAGGAGAATCCCGCCGAGGGCTCCGCCATCGATCGGAATCCCGGCCGGGCCGATATCCAGATCAAAGGTCGCCCCCAGCAGGCCTTTGGTGCGGTGCACCCCCATGCCGATTTTGGCCCCTACATCATTGACCGTTCCCCCCACGGTGCCGGCGAAGTAGAGATTGGGAGGATCATTGAGATTACCCACATAGAGACTGCCCGTCAGGCCACCCAGCGGGGGAAGATCAATCCCGGAAAGCTTCAGCCCGAGGCCATTCAGGGTAATGTCAGGGACGATCAGATTTCCCTGACGTTTCAGGCCAATTCCCAATTGATCTATCGTGCCGGCGAGTCCGGGCAGGTCACTGGGGGTTTCATTCAATTCATCCGCCACCGGCGGCGGGATGCTGACACCACCGCTGACGAGCAGACGGAGATTGAGTGGATCGAAGCGGCCCCTCTCCAGACCCGTTGGGAACAGCGGCAAGGTGTTATCGATAAACTCCGCCCCCAGCCCAGTGGGATAGACGGGGAGAAATCCGGAGGCGAGTTTGACGGATTCGCTGCCCAGATCCGTTTGCACGCCCCCCAGGGAAACCGCCGGCAGCAGCCCATTGCCATTCCATTTGAGGTTGGCGTCCTTCAGACCGAACTTCACAAAATCCTGAACCTCCAGCGCCCCCGTAAAATTAACCACAAAAAGGCTGGCATTGGTGAGGCGGTGCAGATTTTCCAGCCCGCTGAAGCTCAGGACCGCCAACGGACTGGATCCGGTGCCTCCAATGACGATGCCCTGTTCCCCGCCCAGCCGGAAACGTCCGGCGATTTGAGCCGTGCTCAACTGGAAGTCAGGCAGGGTGGCAAAGTCCCAGGCGAAGCTGCCGCAGGCGGTCGCGGCAAGGGCGGTGGGTGGAGTATTGGCATCCCTGGCCAGCTTTTCCTCAAACTGCACGCGCATGCCACCGTTCAGCGTCAGGCGCGGGCCGGACGGCTGGGAAGTCAGGGAAAAAAGCGTCTGGCAACCCGGCACTGCCGTGCCACCCAGCAGGTCCACGTCCAGACCGTCCAGATCGGCGAGACGCAGATTTTGATTCAGCGCGAAGGAGGCCTCCCTCGGGAATCCATCAATGCGCCAGTCCTTGCCCGTGACATCAAGAGAAACAAGGCGGTCTTTGCTGGAATCCGTGGCGTCCGTTCCTGGCAGCGGAAACGCAAACGAAGCGGCCAGGCTCTTCATCACGGGAAACTGATTCTGGAAAAATTCGACGGAAGCATGGGTCACGTCGATTTTTGATTTCGGCACCCCGGGAACAGCGAAGTGGAAGTTCTCAAAGTCAGCCGTGAAGGGCGCCGCTGGATTTCCATTGGCGCAAAACAAGGGCACTCCCGTGGTGTAGGGCACATCCACGCAAAGCTGTCCCGTCAGGATGGCCCTGGTCTTCAAGCCATCAACGGGAGCCGCCGTATTTCTGACAAAGATATCCTCCGGCAGGGAGAGCACGCCGCCGGTAAAGGTGGCCCGGATTTTTTGCGGGTCGAAGGCGAGGGCGAGCTGATTGATTTCCGTGACAGCCCAGAAGTCTGTTTCAGCGATGGGGGCAGTCAGGGGATTTTCCCGGTGGAAGAGACCGGCCCGGCCTCCCAGACCGATGCTGAACCCACCCGGCGAGCCGGTTTTCCAATCTGCCGTAAGGGTGCCGCCGAAGAGGACAAAGTCATCGCCAAACTTGAGCGGGGCATTTTGCGTGGCGAGACTGGCCGTGAGAGTGAGCGGCTGGCCCGGCGCAGTGTTGCTGTAGCCATAGCTGACATTGTAATTCTGGGAGCCGGCGGGGACCCCGTTTTGTCCAGGAATCTTCAACGCGAGTTGGCCGGTGCCACTGACGCTTTGCAGACCGGCATCGGTGCCGATGATACCCAGAGTGCCGCTCAGCTTCACATTCGGATTCCCAAAAGGTTCCAGCGGCAATTGGGTGGCCGTTTGGATATTGAAGCTGCCATTGCTGGCCAGGGTAGCGCTGACAATTTCAAAGAAGGCCCCGTCCGCTGGAAAACCGATCCTGCCCCCGAAGCTTCCAGTCAGGACCTGGGTCACCCGGTCATAGCCCAGACAGCCCCGCAGGCGTTCCACCGTCAGATCGCCGGAAAGAAACCCATCTGATTTGGCCGCAGCAGGCTGGGCATTGCGGAGGGTGTTGGTTTCCTGCCAAAACGCGACAATGGCGGCGCGTTCGATGACGAGAACATCCGAGAGAACGGACAGATAGCGTTTACGGGATTGCTGTCTGGCCTGGGCGGTCGCCGGGCTGGTGGCCGCAGCGGCTTCTGCCTTCGCCGCCATGGCATCTGCCTCATCCAGCAACTGAAGCTTCAAGGTGCGCAGGCGGCCCCAGGCTTTTTGCTGGGTCAGGAGGGTCGCTAGGCGGGAACAAACCTCGCCCACGGGCGGCCCTTCCCATTGATAGGTAGTGGTGATGCCACTGGTGAGCTGGGAAAGCCTGCCAAAAGCAAAGCCAGCCTGACGGACCCGCTCCAGACGATCCACGTCATTCCCCGCCACGGCCAGGGTGGCTTCCACCGGGAGGTTGGTTTGAATCAGAGAGTGGATGCGGCGCTGGGCACTGAGGGAAAAGGACGATGCCGGATTGAGCTGATTCAAAGCATCCAGCGCTGTGGTCAGGGCCACGCCCCGGTCGAAGATCTCCGAGAGAGGAAGCCCGGTGCCGGCAAGACTATCCACCAGCGTCTGATCGAGCGCTGACACCGCTGCTTCCACATCGCCGGCCACAGGGAGACCGGGCAGATCGGTTTCATCAATGCCCAGGATCTGGAGAAAAGATAGGAATTCCGCAATATCCCCCGCCACCAGCAGGGCCGCTCCGGGATCACTGACCACGGAATTGGGTCCGGCCAGGGCCGCGAGACGGTCCAGGAGATGGTCACCAGCGCGGAGGATCAATTGGCTGCGCACTTCATTGACCAGCGGCAGTTCGATATCGGAAATATTCAAGCGCTGGGCCTCGGCCAGAACATCGTGGAGCGGTTTGAAGTGCTCGAGTGCGGCTTCATAGCCGAGATTCCTCACCCCCGGATTGTTCAGATAGGAGGTTTGGCCGGCGGTGACGCCCAGGCTGCTGGCCAGCTTGGTGATGTAAGCCCCATAAAGGCTGCGGGCCGCAGCGATCAGGTCGGCATCGGTGTTCAGATTGAGATTCAGCTCAACGAACAAAGCGGTGATGGCCTGGATGTTTTCCAGGCTGCGGTTGGCCGCCGGGGTCTGGGAAATGGCGATGACGGCCGCCTTGGCTTCGAGCAGGGCAGCATCCAAATCCTGGGTGAGCGCGGTTTCATCTGCTCCGTTGAGACCAGCGTTGGCGAGATCGTCTGCGGCTTTTTTTACGCGGCGCAGGGCCTCGAAATTTTGGAGCGTCGTGATGAAATCGTCCGTCTGGAGGGAAGGCTTCCACCACAGATTCACGAAGTCGCGCACCGGCTGGATCGGCAGGGAAGCAGCCACATCCGTCGCAGCGGTGGCGGCCCAGCATTCGATGGCTGCAGCGACCAGATCCTGCGGACCGGCGGCGCTGCTGAGTGCGGTGTCGCTGGTGGCATCCGGCCGGAGATTGAGGGCAGCCTGGGTGAAGGAACGATAGGCGCGGTCATAACTGCGCAGGCATTCCTCCGCGCTATCCAGGGCAGGTGCGGTGAATCCGGCAGGGAGGCAGTTGGCAGGCTGATTTGGCAGGAGGCCTTCCAGAAGGCCCATCAGGGGGAAGGACAGGGTATCGGATTCGAGGCAGAATTTATAAACGGGATCGTCGAGAATAATCGTGCCCTGGACCCGCAGGCCATTGGCAAACTGCATGGTGACGGGCCCCCTCAAGGAGACCGTGCCATCCGGACGCAGGGTGAGGACGAGGGGCCGGGCGCGGGCTACGTTGAGAGTGGCCCCGGTGCCAGGGAGGGGCCAGGAGCCGGTGACCGGAAAATCAGCCCGGTCCCCGGAGAGCAGATTCAGCACGGCAGTGGCATAATCGCCCGTCTGCGGTGGCAGGGGAAGATTCAGGCCAGGCAGGGCGAAGCGCCCACCAGTCAGCCCCGCATGAGTCCAGGTGCCTGCCTGCCAGAGGAGGGAGAACCGCTCGAATAACAGCAGGGGAATTCCGGTGCCGGAGGGGAGTCCCAGGAGTTGGCGCACGGTGTCATAACTCAGCCCTCCATCAGCGGCAATCTGCGCGGTTTGACCAAGGGAGAGGGGAACGGACAGGCCGAACCCCGCAAACTCCGCCGCGGCACTGGCGAGGGCCGCCGTGGCAGGGAGGGCGGCAGGATCAAAACGCAGGGGCGACTGCGGCCCAAAGCCAAAAGTGATTTTTCCTGACCGGAATCCAGGGTTCCCTGACACCTGCACCAGGGACGCCCCTTGGGCAAAATCGACCCGCAAGGCCCGCTGGGGAGAGGCTCCGGCGTTGCTGTCAGGCATCCAGGTGAAGGGTTGCAGGCTACCATCCGGCTTTTCCCCGATGATCCCGGCCGCAGACACCCCCGCCCCGCCCAGCGGCCTCATCCCGGCCGGGTAGGCCTGCTGGGGCCGGTAGGTGTAGATGTCGGAAAAGCCGGTATTTCCTGCAGCATCCCGGGCGACCGCCTGGAATTGCCGTGGATTCACCGCGCCACTGACCAGCGGCACAATGCGGGTCCAGGTTTGGACCGGGCCAGCCGTGGCAGCTCCCAGTTGGGTCACGCCCTCGGTGTAGTTCACTCCGGTCACCGAAATATTATCCGTGGCGCGGATGCGGAGTTCCAGGGCCACTGCACCGGCCTGATCGACGAGGCGGGCATCAATGATGGAAACGACCGGCGGCACCCCATCCGGACCGTTGCCGATCACGACGACACGCCAGAAATTCCTGACCCCGCTCAGTGGCTGCGGGTCGGTGAAGACCGTAATGGCGTCAGCAGCCGTTATAGTGGTGACCTCCGTCCACGGGACGGCCTCCAAGTCCGGTGAGCGCTCCAACCGGTAGCGCTGCCCCGGCACGCTTTGCCAGGTAAGCTGCCATCGTCCGGCCGGACTGGCTGCCGGCTGCAGGCCGAGCTTCAAATTGGTAGTGGTTTGTGCGGGCAAAACAGACCCATAACCGGCGAACAACACCACCGCGCAAATGAACCGGAACACAGCCGCGAAAGGGCAGAAGGAGTTGAAAAACTGGGACATAACAGGATGTGAGGAAGGCAGCGCTCCTCATGTTGCCGCCAAGGACCGCTTCCTGCAAGGTTTTGATCTGCTGCCATAAGCTAATTTATGGAAGCGTGCCTTCTGATTTTTGCGGTTTATGATGAAAGTTTCCGATCCTTCAGATTCCCAATATTCCAAGCCAACTGGAGTCTTCGACCCCGTCCGCCGTAGAGCGCCAACTGCTGAGGATGCAGGTGACGGTCCCCTGACCGCGATGACAGATCACATTCCAGTCCACCCGGGACCTGAGCACCTCCCCTGGATCACTCGCTCCATCATCCCCGCCACCGCCACCGGACGCCGCTTGGAAATCACCGTCCCCCAAAGCCCGGCGCGCGAATTCTACATTCTACCGCATCCCCGCGACGATCACCTGACCAAGCCAAAGTTCCCGGCTCCATTGTCTGAACTGATCCTACCCGCGAATGCTCGCGGCTACCGTCCGGAAGTTCGCCAGGCCTGCCATCAGGTTCTCCACGATTTCATCCGCCAGGTCCAGCGGCTCCGGCAGGTTGTCGAGGTCTGCGAGGCTGTCGTCCTTGAGCCAGAACAGATCAAGGCTGGTCTTGTCGCGGGCGGCGAGTTCTTCGTAAGTGTATTTCCGCCAACGGCCTTCGGGGTTCTTTTCCGCGTGCCAGGTTTCCTTCCGCTTATGGCGGTTGGGGGTGTTGTAGCAGCCGATGAACTCCCGAAGATCCTCCAACCGCAGCGGCTTGCGTTTGAGGGTGTGGTGGATGTTGGTCCGGTAGTCGTAATACCACACTTCCTTGGTGGCCGCGTCTTTGCCGGCCGGCCGGTTGTCGAAGAAGAGAACATTCGCCTTCACGCCTTGGGCATAGAAGATGCCCGTGGGAAGGCGGAGAATGGTGTGAAGTTCGGTGGTTTCCATCAACTTCCGCCGCACGGTTTCCCCGGCTCCGCCTTCGAAGAGCACGTTGTCAGGCAGCACCACGGCGGCCCGGCCCGTGGTTTTCAGCAT
>CAMDJM010000070.1 GCA_945900785.1 Akkermansia muciniphila | reverse complement strand
AAGACTTTGGCGCAGAGTGCGGCCCCGGGCCAGGAATTCTTTGCTATAAGAGCCAGGTTTTCCAGCAAACAGGGACTTCAAACGGCCGCGAAATCTGAATACCCAGGTTTTTAAGGTTTTAGGACTAAGTCCGACAGGCTGCTAGACCTGATCACAATTGATCACGCCGACCTGAAGCGCGCGCCGTCCGAGCGGCGGAACGTGTATGAGGTGACGGAGGAGTTTTATTTCAACAATGGCCGCCACGGCACGCGGGAAGATGTGGTCTTCCTGATCAACGGCATCCCGGTGCTGGTGGTCGAGTGCAAGAACGCCAGCAAGGACGAGGGCATCGCGCTGGGGGTGGACCAGATCCGCCGTTACCACGACGAGACGCCGGAGGTGATGGTGCCGGAGATGCTCTTCACCGCCACGGAGGCCATCGGCTTCTGCTACGGGGCGACGTGGAACACGGTGCGGCGGAATTTGTTTAACTGGAAGCACGATGAGGTGGGCAATCTCGAAGCGAAGGTGAAGACCTTCTGCGCCATCCCGCAGGTGCTGCGTTTTTTGAAGGATTGGATTCTATTCGCGGAAAAGGACGAGGAGCTGCAGAAGATCATCCTGCGCCAGCACCAGACCGCTGGAGCCGACAAGGTGGTGGCACGGGCGCTCGATCCGGTGCGCACACGCGGCCTGATCTGGAACACGCAGGGCAGCGGCAAGACCTACACGATGATCAAGGCAGCGGAGATGCTCTTCAAAGCCCCCGAGGCGGAGAAGCCGACCATTCTGCTCATCATCGACCGCAACGAGCTGGAGGACCAAATGCTCAAGAACCTGGCCAGCGTGGGCTTGGCCAACATTGCCCACGCCAGCAGCATCGCGGCGCTGAACAAACTGCTGGATGCCAAGGGGCAGGACTATCGCGGGCTGGTGGTGACGATGATCCACAAGTTCCGCGACATGCCGGCGAACCTGAACACGCGGAAAAACATTTATGTGCTGATCGACGAAGCGCACCGCACCACGGGCGGCGATCTGGGCAACTTCCTCATGGCTGCCCTGCCAAACGCGACCTTCATCGGCTTTACCGGCACGCCGGTGGACAAGACCGCCTACGGCAAGGGCACCTTCAAGACCTTTGGCTGCGAGGACGACAAGGGCTACCTGCACAAGTATTCCATCGCCGAGAGCATCGAAGACGGCACCACGCTGCCGCTCTACTACAATCTGGCTCCGAACGACATGCTGGTGCCCACGGAACTGCTCGACAAAGAGTTCCTGGCCTTGGCCGAGACGGAAGGCATCGCGGACATCGAGGAACTGAACAAGATCCTCGAAAGGGCGGTAAACCTGAAGAACTTCCTCAAGGGCAAGGACCGAGTAAAGCACGTGGCCCGCTTTGTGGCGGAGCATTACCGCGGGAACGTAGAGCCGCTGGGCTACAAGGCCTTCCTCGTGGGCGTGGATCGCGAAGCCTGTGCCTTCTACAAAGAGGCGCTGGATGCCATTTTGCCACCCGAGTATTCCGAGATCGTCTATACCGGGAACAACAACGATGCGCCGCACCTGAAGAAGTGGCACCTGGACCCGAAGCGCGAAAAGGCGATCCGCAAGAACTTCACCAAGCTGGGCGAGTATCCGAAGATCCTCATCGTGACCGAGAAGCTGCTCACTGGCTTCGACGCGCCGCTGCTTTACGCGATGTATCTGGACAAACCCATGCGCGACCACACGCTGCTGCAAGCCATCGCCCGCGTGAACCGCCCCTATGAGAACGAAGCGGCGGAGATGGTGAAGCCGCATGGCTTCGTGCTCGATTTCGTGGGCATCTTTGCCAAGCTGGAAAAGGCCTTGGCCTTCGACAGCGACGAAATCAACGCCATCGTGAAGGACATCGGCCTGCTGAAAAGCCTCTTCAAAGCCAAGATGGAGAGCAAGGCCCCGGCCTGGCTGGGGCTGATCAATTCCTATTTCAACGACAAGGATGTGGACAATCTGATTGAGCACTTCCGCGATCCCGAGCGGCGGAAGGAATTCTTCCGCGAATACAAGGAGATCGAGATGCTCTACGAAATCATTTCGCCGGACCTGTTCCTCCGCCCTTACATCGAGCCCTACGCCACCCTGAGCGGCATCTACGAGGTGGTGCGGAATGCCTACACCCGGCGCGTCTATGTGGACCGTGGCTTCCAAAAGAAGACCAACGCCCTGGTGCAGAAGCACATCGGGGCGCGGATGGGCGACGATACGGAACACCAGTATGTCACCATCGACGCCAGCACCATCGAAACCATCAAGGCGAAGCTGGAAGGGAAGGCGGCCAAGGTGATCAACCTGGTGAAAGCCATCCAAAAGGAAGCCGAAGCCAATAGCGATGACCCCTTCCTGCTGGCGATGGCCGACCGGGCCAAGGCGGTGCAAGCCGACTTTGAATCCCGCCAGGATTCGACCGAGAAGGCATTGGCGTCCCTGCTGGCGGAGATTGACAAAAACAATCAGCGCAAAAAGGAACAGGCGGAAAAGGGACTCGACGGCCTGACCTACTTCGTGCTCTGCAAACTCACCGACAACGGCATTCCCAATCCTGACAAGGTGGCCGGAAAAGTCCGGGAGGCCTTTAGCCAACACCCCAACTGGCAAACCAGCGAAGCCGAGCTGCGGGAAGTGAGGAAACAGGTGACCTTTGCCTTATTCTCCGAGGAGGAGGACCTGGACAAAGTCACCGGGACCGTGGACGCGCTGTTCAACCTGCTGCACCGGAGTTTCAGAGGATGAGCGCGTGGCGGAACCGGGAGGAATTCAAAAGCCGCGTGCTGGAATGGGCGGCAAAGCTGGACGTAAAAGCCACCGGCCTTTATGTGCGCCCGATGCGGCAAAAGTGGGCCTCAAGCTCCACCGCCGGGACGCTGAGTTTCAATGATGAATTGTTGGAGTTGGAGCAGGAACTCGGAGACTACGTCATTGTGCATGAACTGCTGCACTTTTCCGTTCCGAATCATGGCAAGCTCTGGAAGGCCCTGATGCGGGCTCACCTGGGGGATTGGGAGCGGCTGCAGGAGCAGTTGAACCTGGCAGGAGAAAAAATGGCGGCCAGCAGGGGAGGAGACCGGAGCCATCTCACGGAAGCGGAGGCTTCCAGAACCCACGCGGAAAAGCTTCAGGCGCTGGTGGTCGATCCCTGCTTCCCGGTGGCCGTGCGGTCGCTCGCCATTTTAAAATCGGTCATTGGGGACTGGGATCCGATTCCCGGGGTGGAGCCCAGGGACGCGGTGAAGTTAAGTGAAATTCGACACCCCGTCCTGACGAATTTCACCGATACCACCTCGCATCTCTGGGTTCGTCCGGGCTTCCCGGGCTATCGCGCTGCCTGGAAAGCCGCAGGACTGAAAGTGCCCGATGGGGCCTACCGCCATCTCGATCATGTCCACGCGGAGGAATTGGCAGGGAAGCAGGGCTATGGCTACGTGCTGCTTTTGGATGTATCCTGCGGGCCCAACATGAGCGCGGGCTCCACGGAACGGAAACTATCCACTGGAGCCACGGCCAGCACGGCCCGGAAGCAGCCGGTGTTCCACGCTACCGAAGTGCATTGGGCAAAGCTCTGGGATCTGAATCAGCTGCGCCCGGGACAGCTCACGAAAGAAACGATGGGCGGAAGGAAAACCAAGGAAGGGTAGCTTTTCAATCCGAACCCTGAACCTCAAACGATGGAAAAGAAAATCCCCCCCTTGGACGTCTGGGCTTCGGCCATCGGCTGTTTCATGCTGAATTTCGGCACGGTCGAATACCATACCTTCGCTTTTCTCGAGAAGGAGCTACCGCCGGAGGAGTTCCAACGGCTCAAAAAGCTGCACCTTCAGGATAGGCTGGGCAGGATCGCCAAATATATGAAGGAAAAGGATTTCCCGGTCTCCGAGCAGGAGGCTTTTGACCGGCTGGTTCAGGATATAGCGCCCGTCCGGGACTTGAGGAATCTCCTCGCCCACGGTCATTTGTATGGGCGGTTCGATCCAGAGAGCCTAAGCTTTACGGTGGTGGTTTCACCAGCCAAGGATCTGGATGAGGCCCATTTGCCCACCACGCGCAGTGCAGAATTTGAGGAGATCCGCTCCGCCTTGAATACCTTGCAGCAACTGTTGGAACCCCTAAGTCGCCTGGCAGGCTTTGTGCCCGGACCAGATCATCAGCTTTAAGCATTTTCTGAACCTCGGTGGCTGGAGGCCACACCTGGCACCTGACGGCATTTTTCCAACTCGAAGCTTCAAATCAGACCAATTGAAGTATAAGGATTTCCTTCCGTTGGGATGGTTACACCTGATTGAAGAGCGCGGTGGCTTCGAAGGCGAAGTCGCCGGGGGGGGCGGGTGGGTGGGGTGGTGTTGCGGGTGGCGATGGGCATGGCCTCGATTTGGCACTGGAAGCGGAGGATGGCTTTGGAGGCGCAGGCTTTGACGATGGCAAAGCGGACGGGCGCTTCAAAGACGCTCAGGAGCATGAATTGAGGGGTGACGGGCTTGAGGCAGAATTGGCGGGCTTTGACTTTATGGAACAGGCCTTCGAAGGTGCCGTCCCCGAGCCGCTGGGCGACGGCCTGGAGGGCGGCGAGGGCTCCGGTTTCTCCGGAATCCCGCAGGGCAAAAATCAATTGACCCCACCTGCCGTCCAGCATCGCGGATAACCGGGATTTCCATTTACCAACGCTGTGCTACTCTGATCCATGAGCAAAACCAGCATCCAAGCAGAACTGCCGCCTGAGATGACGGCGCGGGCGTTGACCTTCGTCCAGGAAGGCTGGGCCACTGGTTTCGATGAACTGCTGGCAGGTGCCCCCCAACGTTTCCTGAAGTCCCACTCCGCGCGGGTCACGGAGTCCATGGAGATGGGCGACGTGCCATGGGGGCGGCATGGCGATGACTAACCAGCCAACGCCCTTGGTGGTGTGTGAAACCGGGCGGAACCGAATAACGTAATTCATGAAACAAACCCTCCAAGTCCTCAATCAGCTCGAAGCCGACGGCGTGCTGGGCCGCTATGCCATTGGCGGGGCGATGGGGGCCACGTTCTTTGTGGAGCCGTTGTTGACGTATGATCTGGACATTTTCGTGCTGCTGCCGGAAACCGCATCGGGCCTGCTGACGCTGGAACCGCTCTACTCCGTGCTGCGCCAGCGGGGCTATGTGGAGGAAGCGGAATGCGTGAGCATCGAAGGCGTGCCGGTGCAGTTTCTCCCGGTCTATAATGCACTGCTGGAAGAGGCACTGCGCGAAGCCATTGATGTGCCTTACGACGAAGTGACGACGCGGGTGCTGCGTGCCGAACATCTACTGGCGATCTGCCTGCAAACCGGACGGGCGAAGGATCGCGACCGGGTGCGCCTGCTGCGTGAAGAAGCGCCGTTGGACGGTGCCTTCCTGCAAGCCGTGCTGGAGCGGCATCAACTCGTGGAAAAATGGAACCAATGGACCTTATGAACAACGAACCCGAAGCGATTACCCACTTGTTCGAAGCCAAGGAAGCCCGGAGGCGGCATTTGGCGGGTATGTCCTTTCCCGACAAGGTGAAGGCCCTGGTGCGGCTCCAGGAGATGGCAGCTCCGGTGCTGCGCCAACGCGGGCGCAATGTCAAGGTCTGGCGGATCGACGGTATTCAGGAGTCACCGTGAGCAAGCCCAGCGAACACAAAACCGTCCAAGCCCGTATCCAAGCCCGCATCCTCGCCTACGCGCAGGAGATCGGCTGGACGCTGGTGTCGCGGGCGGAAGCGGAGCGGCGGCGGGGAAAGAAGCCCGGACTTTCCAGTCCGGGTTCTGGTTCGGGAGACGGGGAAGACACGGGTTGGAAAACCCGTGCCCCTTGGTCGCTTTACTTTGGCGACCTGCTGCATGGCCAATTGCGGGCCTTCAATCCGCTGTATCCTTAAAGCTGGCCGGCCAATCCCCGGATGAGGGCGTTGAGGACTTCATCTCCGGAGCTGACGAGGGGCTGGCCGGTGATTTCCTGGCTGCGCTGGAAGTCGGGGGTGAAGAGGCGTTGACGGAGGTCGCGGATGAGGGCGGGGTCGGAGCAGCCGATGCTGAATTCGTTATTCACCCGGAGGCTCAGGCGGTCGAAATTGGCGGAGCCGAGGCAGGCCCAGCCATCGTAGAGCGCGGCTTTCACATGGGACATGCCCGGGAGGAGAAAGACGCGGATGCCGTGGCGGCGCAGGATAGGGATGAGGGCACGGTTGTTGGCGGCCATGACGCCGTTGTCGTTGGCGGCGGGCATGATGATGCGCACGTCCACCCCACGGTGACGGGCGCGGACGAGTTCGGTGATGAAGGCATCGTCACTCAGGTAGGCGTTTTCCAGCCAGACGGAGCGCTGGCAGCGGCGCAGGGCGGCGAGTTGAGCCTGGACGATTTCGTGGTGCCATGCGCTGGTGTAGAGCGGCTGCACGGGGACGGCTCCGGGCGGGGCGTCCCCGGCGGCGCGGGATGTTGGATTTAGCAGGTGCCGGGCGAGGGCGAGATCGCCCGCCCAGCCGTGGCGGGCCCAGGCTTTATTGAAGTCCTGACTGATCCACGCCACGAGGGGACCGCGCACTTCGATCATGAGGTCATGCCAGTCATAACGGTATTCCTGTCCGATGTTCATGCCGCCGAGCCAGGCAGTCTGTCCATCAATGGAGATGATCTTGGTGTGGGAGGCGGTGAGGCCGGACATGGGCATGCGGCGCACCTGGACTTTGGAGCCGTGTTCCAGATAGTCCGGCATGTTGTCAGGAGGCACGTAGTCGGCAGGCATGGGACTGTCCGGGGGATTGGCCGCAGCGGCCAGGGAGGCAGCTTCATCCACGAGGATGCGGACCTGAATGCCTTCCCGGGAGCGCTTTCGGAATAAATCGGCGAGTCCGGCAGCGTAGTCGTCGTTGTCAAAAATGTAGAGCTGCACATCCACGCTGTGGCGGGCATCCTGGACGGCCTGAATAAAGTCAGGGAAAAACTCATCTCCGCCGAGCCGGAGTTTCAGGGTGGCGGAACTGAGCGGAGCCGAAGCGATGCGCGACAGGGTTTCCTGCCAGGCGGCAGGGTCCATTTCCGGGGCGTTCCCCAGCGGCGGGGGCGGCCCCTCCGGCAGGCGGGAGAACAGTTGCCCGACCCCGGTGGTGGCGATGCTGGTCCCGCTGGCGATGAATCGGGCGCTGGTGGAAAAGGGACTTTTCAGCAGGGCCGCGATGTGGCTGTTCCACACAAAACTGCTGAGCTGCCGCATAAAGTGCCCACCACCGGTCCATGTGGTGAGGGGGAGTCCGGTTTCGGCTTCCGGAGGGACGGGCAGAAAGCGCAACTGGTGGCCGGCATGGTCCAGGTAGACCAGTTCCGGGAAGGTGCCGGTGAGGAGGAGCACCGGACCCTTTTGCCCGCCGGGCAGGTCCAGGGCATCTCCCCGGGAGCGGAAGACTTCTTCGGCCAGGGCGGCGGCCTTGATCGAGCGGACGATTTTCAGGGCGCGGGTGCGTTGATCCAGCGGTGTCAGGACGCCTTTGCCATTGACCCGGTGGGCGATCAGCTCGCGCCCTCCTGCCAGGATAAGGCAGCCCTGTGCGGGGTCTGCTGGAGCGAGGCGCAGAGCCAGGGTATCCGCGAGGAAGCGCCAATACCGGGAGTTGAAGACGGGGATGGTGCGCGGTGCTTTTCCCAAAAAGGCGGCGGTGGTGGCTGCATCCGCCTGGAAGGCCAATCCCGCAGGGCTGGAATCAGCTAATGTAGTGCTGGCAAAAGCATCGCGGCCTTTCAGCAGAAAGCGCAGTCCCAGCCGCCGGCCATCGGCAGAGACCTGGGCCCGGACGGAATGTTCAACGCACTGCCGCACCTGACGGGCCCCGCTGCCGGGGTCATGGGGTGGCAGCAGCCGGCAACTGGCCAGGCCCAGCGCGGCGATAAAAAAGCCTGCCTGATAACACCACCGGCAGCTGGTGGTCAAAGCGCCCATGGCACCAGATTCCGTGGCGTCATCAGCAGGGCCAGGGTAGCGGCGGCTGACAGCAGGGTCCAGACGATGATCCAGGGATGGCGCAACAGCTGCTCCGGCTCCAGACGGGCACCGATCTCGCTCATGGCGTGGCGGAAGTAGGCGATGATGGCCATGACGATGACAGGGAACACGAGAACCAGATTCTGCAGCGGCGGATGTGAGGCGATGGCGAGTCCAGCCCCGAAGCAAAACAGATTGGCATAGGTGATCATCGCAATAATCAGGCTGCACTCAGTGTAGGTGCCGAGGCTTTTCCGGTAGAGGCCGCTCTTTTCCTGACCCCCGATGAAACGGAACTCGGCATAGCGTTTCCCTGTCATGAGCAGTCCGCCAAAGCACCACCAGGCCAGCACGATGGTGAGGGGCGGCCAGGGGCCGGGCCAGGGGGCAAGGGCAAACCAGCCCAGCCAGAGCCGGATAGGATTATTGAAGGACTCCGCGATGACATCCCACCAGGCCCGGTCCTTCATCCGGACAGGGGGGATGTTATAGACCACTCCGCTCATCAGCAGCATGGCCAGGGAGAGGGTGTAGCCCATATTGAAATAGGCAAGGGAGAGGGCAAAGCCCGCGAGGATAAGCCCGGCTTTGAAGGCCCACAGGAACGGCACCTTCACCAGACCAGCCGCGACACCACGGTGCTTTTTGGTAGGATGGAGCCGGTCGAACGGGGCATCCAGGATCTCATTCAGGATGTAATTTGCCGAGGCGATGAGACAGGCCGGCACCAGGGAAAAGACCGCCTGGAGGATGGTGTCCTGCCCATGCCACAGGCCCGGCAGCAGCACGACAGCCACAACCTGGCCAAAGAGGATGAAGATATTTTTCAACCAATGGTCAGGACGGGCGATTTTCAGATATTCAAGCACCGGGAAGGGAAAAGGAATTAGGTAAACATCATCCTGCCCGCCCGCCCCGGCGCTGTCATGCGGAAAAAACAGCGCCTTGCCCTGCCTGACGGATGGGTGGAACTGAGGGATGATCCTCCTGACGCGGAAAACTGAATTCGCCGCAACGGAACCTTCCAAGCCTGCGTATCACCCAGGGAATTCCCCCTGTCTTTTATGAAACCCATCGTCCAGATCTCCCTCGATCTCACCAATATTGACGAAGCGCTGGCTACCGCCGCCCTGGCGTTGCGGGCTGGGGTGGACTGGCTGGAAGCAGGCACGCCGCTGATCCTCGCGGAGGGGCTGCATGGCGTGCGGGCGCTGCGTCAGGCTTTTCCCGGCACGCCCATCGTGGCAGATCTGAAGACGATGGATGGCGGCTATCTGGAAGCGGAAATGATGGCCAAAGCCGGGGCCACCCACGTGGTGGTGATGGCCCGGGCCCATGCGGAAACCATCCGCTGCGTAGTCAAAGCAGGGGCGGACTTCGGCTGCCGGGTCATGGGGGATAACATGATTTGTCCTGACATGGTGGAAGGGGCGAAGTTCCTCGAAGACCTGGGCTGCGACTACGTGATCCACCACATCGGCTATGACGAACGCCGGGGGCTGGCGGCGGCGGGGCACCGCATGCCCAGTCCGCTGGACCGCCTGCGGGAGGTGGTGAATGCCGTCAGGGTGCCCGTTCAGGCCGTAGGAGGCCTCAGCCTGGAACAAGCCATCCAGTGCCCGCAATATGGGGCTCCCCTGGTGGTGCTGGGCGCTCCCCTCACCATTGATGCGGATGCCTTTAAAACCGCAGATGGCGATCTCGAAGCCTCACTGAAGCTGATCTGCGATGCGATTCACGCCCATGAGGTTCCTGCGTTCTGAGGTTTGTCCTGTTTTCCAACCCTGCCCACTCATCCCTATCAATATGAAATCCCCTGCCGTTGTCAATTACGCTCCTGAAAAAGGCTGCGTCGAAATCCGCGAACTTGATCAGCCTGTCATTGGAACAGGGGACGTCCTGCTGGAGGTGGCCAATGTGGGAGTATGCGGGTCTGATCTTCACCAATGGACGGCGGATCACTCCTGGCCCGTGAACTACCCCGTGGTGCTGGGACATGAGTTTGGCGGACACATCATCCAGGTGGGCAAGGACGTGGAGCTTTGGCAGGAAGGGGACCGCGTCGTCTCCGAGACAGCGGCGATCATCAGCCAGACCAATCCCATGACCCGGCGCGGGCTTTACAATCTGGATCCTACGCGCAAGGGATTCGGCTATGGAGTGAACGGTGCGATGACCAAATACGTCAAGGTGCCTGCGCGCATTCTGCATCATGTGCCGGATGGGTTGCCCTTCGGGCAGGCCTGCCTGACGGAGCCCTGCTGTGTGGCCTATAACGCGGTGGTGAAAAACGCCAGGATCGAACCGGGCGACCGCGTGCTGGTGCTGGGGCCCGGAACCATCGGCATTCTCTGTGCAGCCATGGCGCGGCTTTGCGGGGCAGAAGTCGCCATCGTCGGCCTGGCCCAGGATGCCCACCGGCTCAAAATCGCAAAAAGTTATGGATGCGAAGTCATCATCGGCGAGGCCAAAACCTGGGCCATGGCGAGGGATGGTCTTGGCTGCGATGGGGTGATAGACGCCGCCGGGGCCAGCATCACCCTGAAAATCGCGCTCGATCTGGTGAGGCCTGCCGGCTGGATCAGCAAGGTAGGCTGGGGCCCGCAGCCGCTCGGATTCAATCTCGATCCCTTGGTGCAAAAGAACATCACCCTGCAGGGCAGTTTCAGTCACAACTGGCCGGTCTGGGAACGCGTCATTGCTCTGCTGGCCAGCGGGCAATTGGATGTAAAGCCCATCATCGGCGGTGTCTGGCCCATCACGGAATGGCACACCGCGTTTGAAAAAATGCACCATGGCGAAGTGGTTAAGGCTGTTCTTAAACCTGTGTGATCCATGCGTCTCCAAAACAAAGTCATCCTCATCACCGGCAGCTGCACCGGCATCGGTAAAGCCATCGCTCTCCGCTGCGCGGCAGAAGGCGCGCGCGTCATCATCCACGGTCTCGAGCAGGGGCTTGGCGAAAGCCTGGTGCAGCAACTGGGTGCCGCGCGTGCCGTGCTCCACATCGAAGACCTGACCAACGAAGGATGCCCTGCCCGGCTGGTGGCTGCGGCGGTGCTGGCCTTTGGGCAACTGGATGCCGTGGTCAATAACGCGGCTCTCGTCACCACTGGCAACATTCACACCACGGACTTGGCGTTTTTCCGCCGGATGCTGGAGATCAATACCCTCGTCCCCTTCGCCCTCATCCAGGCGGCCCTGCCAGAGCTGCGGAAGGTGCGCGGCAATGTGGTGAACATTGGCAGCGTGAATGCCTGGAGCGGCGAACCCAACCTCATGCCCTATTCCGTCTCCAAGGGCGCCCTGATGACGTTGACGCGCAATCTGGGGGATACCCTGATGCGTGAGGATGGGGTGCGGGTGAACCAGATCAACCCCGGCTGGGTCCTTACCGAAAATGAAGCCCAGCGGAAACGGGATCACGGGCTGAGTGATGACTGGTATACGAAAGTGCCAAAAGTCTACGCCCCGTCAGGCCGGATCCTGCTGCCGGAGGAAATCGCTGCTGCCGCCGTTTATTGGCTGGCGGATGAATGTGGTCCTATCAGCGGACAGGTGGTGGACCTGGAGCAGCATCCCTTCATTGGCCGGAATCCCCCCAAAGATCCCAGCACCTTCCCCTGATGACTCCTGGAAATCCGCTCATCGCCGCGATCGAAGCTGGTGGCACCAAGTTCAATCTCGCCCTGGGCACCGGCCCGGACGGCCTGCGGGCCACCGCCCGCATTCCCACCACCACGCCTGGGGAAACCATGGCCGCCGTGCTGGCCTGGCTGGAACAGGCCAGCCTGGAACACGGCCCATTCGCTGCCATCGGGGTGGGATCCTTTGGCCCGCTGGAGCTGGATCCAGCGGCTCCCCACTACGGGTATATCACTTCCACCCCCAAGCCGGGCTGGCCCTTCACGGATGTGGCAGGGCCTCTGCAACGCCGCTTCGGGGTGCCCCTGGGTTTTGATACCGATGTCAACGCCGCCGCTCTGGGGGAGTCCCTCTGGGGTGCCGGTCAAGGGGTGGACCCCCTCGTTTATCTAACGATAGGCACCGGCGTCGGGGGCGGAGCCATCTTGAATGGCCGGACCCTGCATGGCATCCTCCATCCGGAGATGGGGCATCTGCAGGTGCCTGCTCCCATCGGGCTGTCCGGGGAAGCGGTGCAATGCCATTGCCCCTATCATGATTCCTGTCTGGAGGGATTCATCTGCGGTCCGGCGCTGGCCGCCCGTTGGGGGGCTCCGGCGGAATCCTTCGCGCCGGACCATCCGGCCTGGCTTTCCGTGGCAGATACCCTGGCCCGAGGGCTGGTTAGTATACTCACCATCCTGTCGCCCCGGCGCATTATCCTCGGCGGTGGGGTGATGCATGCGCCCGGCCTCCTGCCAGCGGTCAGGGATGCCGTAGCTCGTCACTTGAATGGCTACCTGCAGGCCCCTGCGCTCCTGGATCCGGAGGGGCAATACATCGTGTCCCCCGGCTTGGGGGATCAGTCCGGCCTGCTCGGGTCGATTGCCCTGGGACAACAAGCCCTCGCCGCATCCCGTTAGCTTTTTTCCACCGGTTCTCCCTTTTACCATCCTGACACTTATGCCAAAGCTCGCCGCCTTCCCCAAAGCCTTCATGCAGGCCCTCTGCAAGGACGGCACCATGACGGTATCGGAGTGGATCTCCCTGGCCGCCCCGCTGGAGATCCAAGGGCTGGAGTGGTATGCCGGGTTTCTGGAAATGCAGGACCGGGCGAATTGGGCCCGATTCCGTGAGGAAGCCGGGGCGGCCGGCAAGGTCATTCCCATGATGTGCTGCTCGCCGGATTTCACCCATCCGGATCCTGACTTCCGCGCCCGGGAGATCCTGAAGCAAAAGCATTGGATCGATATGACTTATGCGCTGGGTGGACAGTATTGCCGGGTTCTCAGCGGGCAGCGCCGTCCGGAGCTAACCTTGGATCAGGGGGTGCAATTCGCCGCCAGTTCCATCCAGGCCTGCCTGCCTTACGCGGCGGATCATGGCATCACCCTCATCCTGGAAAATCACTACAAGGATGACTTCTGGGACTATCCGGAGTTTGCCCAGAAGATGGACGTCTTCTGCCAACTGACTGATGCCATCCAGCACCCGAACTTCGGGGTGAACTACGATCCCAGTAATGCCTGGCTGGCCGGGGAAGACCCTCTGGAACTGCTGAAACGCGTTTCCCACCGGGTGGTCACCATGCACGCCAGCGACCGCTACCTCGCAGAAGGCACGCTGGAGGATTTGCGGCGTGAGGAAGGCGGGGTCACAGGCTACGCCAAGCGGCTGCGCCATGGGGAAATCGGCCAGGGGCTCAATGATTATGATGACATCTTCACGGAACTGAAACGGGTAGGGTTTAACGGATGGATCAGTATTGAGGATGGCGTGGATGGCATGGATCAGCTCGCCCGCAGTGTCGGCTTCCTCACCAGGAAGCTGGCGGCTTATTGGCCGGAAGGCTGAGGGGGCGGCATTCTGCCGGCCACTGGCATGAATGGGATCCGTCAGGAAGATGACACTGACTGGGGAAAAGATGATGTTCCGGAAAAGCGCGGACAGAATGTCCGCCCTCCTCAAAACATGCCCTGACGGGAGAGATCTTTAGGCTTTGCGTCCTGACACAGCTGTGTCAGATTGTGTTTCACCTACATTCTGCTATGAAACCTGCCCTGTTGTTCCTGCTTCCTTCCATCGGTGTCCTGGCGGGGTGGTTCCTGAGGCCAGTGCTGCGGCCTGAGTCCACGCCAGCCGGCGGAATGTCTGCGGATAGTATCAATGCTGCGGATGCGGCCATCGCAGGAAAATTCCCTGCCACTTCCGGAAAAGCCGCCGTGCCGGCAGCCCCCGCGATGGTAAAATCCGAAGCGTTGCCGCCGGTCAATCTGAAGGACCCCAAGTCCTCCCTGAAATCGCTGATCGCCTTCTCCAGGAGCAGCAAAAACCCCCTGCGCAGCCAAGCGAGGCTCCTGGCTTTTGCGGATCAATTGAGCCCGGCAGACCTGAAAGCATTTGCCATAGAAGCCAGCAATCAGCCCCAGAACTACTGGGGTGGGGATTCGGCCGTGAAGGATATTCTGCTGGGACATTGGGCAGAAGTAGCCCCCAAGGAGGCGCTGGCCTTTGTCACCGGAAGCAATACCCCAGCGACGCGTCAGGCGCTGAATGCCGTGTTTTCCCAACTGGCTATCACCGATCCCCGCGCGGCTGAAGCGGCGCTGGGCAGTCTGGGCGAAGGCCGGAAAAAAGGAGCCCTGCGCGCCATGGCCATCAGCATCGCCCGCGACCGTCCCATGGAAGCCATCACCCTCCTGGACCGGCAGAAAGCCCAGATGGGGGATTTCAGCTATTATTCCGTCATGAGCATTTGGTCGCGTCAGGATCCAGGCGGAGCTGCCGCCTATGCCACCTCCCTGCCTGACGGACAAAAGCGCAGTCAGGCTATGAATAATGTAGCCAGCGGAATGGCCCAGGAGGATCCTAACGGGGCTTTGGTCTGGGCGAAGTCCCTGCCCCGCTCCAGCGAAAGCCTGAACCTGGTGCGCAATATCATTGGGGAGGTAGCGGAACGCGATCCTCAGGCGGCCCTGGCCATGGCGAAGGAACAACCGCTGCGGGAACAGCGCAATTTGTTGAGTGGAGTCGCCGCGAATTGGATGGCCACGGATCCCGACGGGGCTGTCAACTGGATCAAAACCATGGAGGATGGGGCCACCCGGCAGCAATGCATCGGGAATATGTCAGGGTATGCGGCGTGGAGTGGACCGGGTGAAAACCTGAACGCGCTGATGGGCCTGTTACCCAAGGGCAAGGCAAGAAATGACGCCTTGGAGCGGGTTTCAGGCAATTTGGGATGGAGCGATGCAGAGGCCTCCCTGACATGGGCCCGCACCCTGCCCCAGCAGGATCAGGATCTCGTGATTGGAAAGCTTTCCGGCAGCCTGGCCTCATCTGATCCGAAAAAAGCGGCGGCTCTGGCAGCGGGTCTGCCGCCTTCTGCTGCGTCAGTGGATGCTTCCACCATGGTGGCCAGCCAATGGGCGGACAAGGACCCGCAGGAAGCCATTGCCTGGGCCAGCACCCTGGAATCGGAAAAAGCCCGTCAGGATGCCACTTCAGCTGCTCTCGCGCAGTGGGCGGACCGCGATCCGGAAAAAGCCGCCGGGGCCACCGCCAGCCTGACGGATCCCAATGCCCGCCGCTCCGCCCGGGACAGGATCGCGGCTGGCTGGGCTGCCAAATCACCGGAGGAAGCCGAGCGGTGGGCACAGTCCCTGCCGCAGGAAGACCGCTACAGCGCCTTGGCCAGCGTGTGGAACGCCGCCGCCGGGGACAATCCTGCCAAAACCGCCGCCAGCCTGGCGGCGGCTCTGCCTGGCGCCTCGGGTATTGATAGTGCGACCAGGGGCATGGCGGTCTCCGCTGGTGCCATCGCCACGGCATGGGTCAGTCAGGATCCGCAGGCGGCCTCGGCCTGGGCGGAGCAATTGCCGGACGGCAAAGCCCGCGAGGCGGCCATGGCCTCCATCGCAGAACAATGGGCCAACACCGATACCATGGCAGCCTCCTCCTGGATCAATCAACTTCCGCAAGGGCGCCCGCGCGATGAAGCCGCCGCCAAACTGATCGAAAAGATCACCCCCACCGATCCTGCTGCCGCTTTCACCTGGGCCGCCAACATCGGCGACAGCGACCGGCAATGGCAAAGCCTCAAAAGCACCGTCAACGCCTGGAAGGTTTACAATCCCGCTGCTGCCCGTGAAGCCGTGGGCAATGCCAACCTGGATGAAACCACCCGGGTCAAGCTGGAGGCGGAGTTGAAGTAAGCTCCGCGACGATGCTCTGGCAAAAACCCGCAGGGCTGGCAGGATAGGTCCCGCTTGTCAGGGATTTTTGCCCTGCAGGCCCAGGGCACCCAATAAAAAGGCATCATCCCGCGCCACTTCCTTCAAGGCGTCATACCGGCCCGAGGCCCCGCCGTGCCCGGCTCCCATTTCACAATGCAGCAGGGTCAGCTTTCCGTTCGTGCGCAGATCACGCAGCTTCGCCGCGAACTTGGCTCCTTCCCAATACGGCACCTGGCTATCGTTCAGCCCCACATTGATCAGAGCGTGGGGATAAGCCGCCGCCTTCAGGTTATCGTAGGGGGAGTAGGCCCGCATCCAGGTATACTCCGCCTTCACCGCAGGATTGCCCCACTCGACATATTCTGAAGTAGTCAGGGGCAGGGTGTCATCCAGCATGGTATTTAAAACATCCACAAAGGGCACATCCAGCACCACTGCCTGGAACAAATCCGGCCGCAGATTCATCACCGCCCCCATCAGCATTCCGCCGGCACTGCCGCCGCTGATCACCAGTTGTCCCGGTGTGGTGGTTTTGGATTTCACAAAATACTCCGCACAGCTGACAAAATCCGTGAAGGTCGTCATCTTGTGTTCCATCCGCCCTGCTTCCCGCCATTCCTCACCCATTTCCCCACCGCCCCGGATGTGAGCCGTGACAAAGATCACTCCGCGGTCCAGCAGGCTCACACGGCTGCTGCTGAAGGACGCGGATTCACTGATCCCATATGAACCATAGGCATAGAGATGGAGCGGCTGCGGCTGGCTGCGGTCCAGGTCTGCGCGGCAGACCAGTGATAGCGGAATCTTCGTCCCATCGCTGGCCGTGGCCTCCAGGCGTTCCGTGCGGTATTGGGCAGGATCGTAGCCGGGCACCTCCTTGTTTTTCAAAACCCTCACCGCACCAGTCCGGCCCTGCACCGCCCTCACGGATGGCGGGGTGACCATGGATTCATAACGGAACCGGAATTCCATCGCCGCATACTCCGGATTGTCCTCCGCCATCACCTCATAGGCCGCTTCCGGCATGGTCAGGCGGGTGCCCTTGCCCGTGGCAAAATCATGCAAGCGGATCTGAGGCAAGCCCCCCTCACGCTCCATCACCGCCATGAAGTCACGGAACATGGCGACCCCATCCACCTTGACCGCTGGCTGATGCGCCTGCACCTCCGTCCACGCCGCAGGCTGATCATCCGGTGCGCTGACAATTTTGAAATTCTTCGCTTCCTTGTTGGTCACAAAGTAAAACCGCCCCTCGCGGTGCTCCGCCCGATATTCGTGATCAGTCACCCGGGGCAGCAAAACCACCGGCTTCGCCTGCGGGTCATCTGCCGCCACGGCCCGGACCTCCGAGGTGGTTTTGCTGCCGCTGCTGCAAAACACATAGCGGTCATCCGCCGAGAGACTGGCCCCCACATCGAAGAGTTCATCCTGCTCCTCATACAACAATTCCTGCTTCCCCTTTTTAATATAATAGCGCCAAAACTTGTCTGAACGCTTCGCCCCGTTCTCCGTCGTAAAGTATAGGGTGTCCCCGTCTGCCGCCCAGGTGATGCTGCTCACTTTCCCAATCTTCAGCGGCATCAGCTGCAGCGTCTCCAGGTTCAGCAGGAAGGGCTCATACTCCCGGTAGCCCGTCCAGTCCACCATGTAGAGCAGCAGTGCCCCGCTGCTGGAAACCTGATAATCCTCCAGCTTGGTATATTCCTTCCCCTTCGCCAGCACATTCACGTCCAGCACGATCTGTTCCGGGGCTTCCGCTCCATCCGCCACCTGCTTCCTCCGGCAGAGGATAGGATGCTGCTTCCCTTTTTCCGAGCGCTCATACCACATCCAGCCCCGGTTCGCCACCGGGGCGGAGGCATCATCCTCCTTCATGCGGCCTACCATTTCCTGATAAAGCTTTTCCCGCAGATCTATGGCCGGAGCCAGCACCGCTTCGGTGTAATAGTTTTCCGCCTTCAGATGCGCCAGCACCGATTTGTTTTCCTTTTCCCTGAGCCAAAAATAATCATCCATGCGGTGATCCCCGTGAACACTCACGTCCCTGGGTTTTTTGTCAGGGCGGGGAGCTTGGAGGCCTTCGGCGAATTGAGCATGCATAGGGGAGGCGGTCATCATTCCAGCGAGCAGAAGCAGTGGGAATTTCATTCTCCCCACCAAGCCCGGCAGGCCACCTGGGTTCAAGGCCGGAGTTGCCTGGCCGCTACCCTGTGATGGAGCACACGGGCTTGATTACTGGCTTGAAGGAATTCCGGCTGTAGTTGATAGTGGCCATCGTTTCCCCTGCCGCCATGAGTGCCCCCCGTTCCAAATACCCCCGCACCCCGCACCTGCCCTGGTCGCCGGGTGCCGCTACGGATGATGTGAAACTGGATGACTGCTCCAAATTTGAAGGGCGGCAGGTCGTGGTCACCGAAAAAATGGATGGGGAGAATACCTCCCTTTATTCCGATGGCCTGCACGCCCGCTCCCTGGATTCCCGCCACCATCCGTCCCGGGACTGGGTCAAGGCCTGGCACGGCGGCATCGCCCACCACATCCCAGGGGGCTGGCGTCTTTGCGGCGAAAACGTCTACGCCCGTCATTCCATCGCCTATGATCACCTGGAGAGCTATTTCTATCTCTTTTCCATCTGGAACGAAGCTAACCACTGCCTGAGCTGGCAGGAAACCCAGGAATGGGCTGCTCTGCTGGAGTGCCCTTGTCCGGCAGTGTTGTTTGAAGGCGAATGGAATGCCAAAACCATCCGCAGCCTGCAAATTGACCCCTTAACCACCGAGGGCTATGTGGTGCGCCTTGCCGATGGATTCGCCTGGGACAACTTCAGTGCTTCCATGGGCAAATGGGTGCGTCCGCACCACGTGCAGACCGATCAGCACTGGATGCACGCGCCGGTCATCCCCAATCAGCTGAGGAACCATGGATAAGATTTGTCAGGCTCTCCAGGCCGGCCAGCACCCTTCCTGGGAAGAGATCGTCAACGGATGGCAGGCCGCCTTTCCGTTGCTCTCCCAACTGGAGAAAACCCCGCAGGACCCCACCTGGCATGCGGAGGGCGATGTTGCCACCCACACCCGATTGGTGCTCGCAGAGGTGAGGAAACATCACCAGGGTGATAGGGGCTTTCTCCTCCAACTGGCGGCGATTTTTCATGATATCGGAAAACCGCTCACCACGAAACGCCGTGAGGTGGACGGTCAGGAACGGATCGTGTCCCCCCGGCATGCCGGGGCGGGGAGGAACTACCTTTGCCTGCGACTGGCCGCGTTAGGCCTGTCTGCGGAGTTGGAAGACGCCGTGCTGGCCATGGTCGCCCTGCACCATCACCCCCGGCGCCTCGTGCAGGATGAAGCCCCGCCCGCCTGCTGGCACCAATTGGCCCGGCAGTGCCCGCTGGATCTGCTCTACGATTTGGAACTCGCCGACCTGCGGGGGCGGGTCTGTCCTGACCTTGAGGCCCAGTTGGAAATCATGGAACTCTTCAAGCTGCGCAGTGAGGAACTGGGCCTTTGGCAGAACCCCGATCCCTGGGCCGTCTGGCGCTCCGAAATCGATGATGCCTTTGCCGGGCGCAGCGCTGCCTTCCGCCGTCACGCCTTCGAGCACACCATCCACGATGCCGAAGCCGGAAGGATCCAGTCCATCGGGGAAGGCATCGCCCGGGCCTGGCAACTCAAGGACCCGGCGCCGGAGCTGATCCTGCTGTGGGGGCCATCCGGGTCCGGGAAATCGGAGTGGATCGCCCGGCAGGCGAAGGATGCGCAGTCCATTTCGCTCGATGCCATCCGCTAGGAAATTGCTGGCAAGCGTGAGGATCAATCCATGAACGGCCAGGTGCAGCAAGCCGCGAAGGAACGGCTGAAACAGCTTCTGCGCCGCCCTGGCACGATCGTCTGGGACGCCACCAATCTCCGTCAGGACCTGCGCGCGCCTCTGATCCAACTGGGCTTCGACTACGGTGCCCGCGTCAGCATCGTCGCGCTGAAAACCCCGGTCCCCACCCTCGAAGCGCGCAATCGCAAACGCCAGCACCCGATCCCGGCTGCCATGCTGATGCGGCAGTTGGAAAAGCTCGAATGGCCCGAGATCAATGAAGCCCACGGGATCGTGGTCTGGAATTCCCCATAATGCCACCCAGCAGGCTATTTCGAAAATTGCCGACCCGTCCAGTTTCTTTCTGAAGCTCAGTCGCTCCTTGGGGTTACTTGAGGGGCGCAGGGGCAGGAGCCCCTCCCTCCACAGGGACCCGCCGACGGCAGGCCCAGGAGCGGGTCAGGCCCGGAATGGCCCGGAAGAATAGCCAATCGGTGCCACGCTTCCAGAAGGCGAGTTTGCGTTCCGTGAATTCTGCCAGAAGCGCTACGATGGCAAAAACTCCGGCCATGGCGGCCAGTTGCTGGGGGATATTTTCCATGGTGCCGAAGATCGCTCCCATGAGTGCAATGAGAGGCCGGTGGAACAGGTAGAGGGAAAAACTGATGCCAGCCAGATAGCCCACCACGGTCTTGCCAGCGCGGCCTGCCGGATTTTCCAGCCACGCGGCAGAGGGAGCCCAGACGCTGAGACTCCATACATTGAGGGCCACGGCCAGGGAGTATACGGTATCAGTCAGGAAGTTGGAGGAAAGGCCGATGAGCTTGTCCGCAGAACCATGGGCACAGGGCAGGTGTCTGCTGAATACCAGCGGCAAAATCGTGGCGGCCAAGGAGAGCAGGAACAGTCCTGCCACCGCCGGACGCGGCAGGGGGGGCGGCTTTTTTGAAAAGTGGTAGGCAGCCACCCCGGTCAGCCAGGCACCCGCCAGCAGGGCGATTTTAGGCCCCACAAAAGGCAACAGGACACCACAGCCAAGCCATTTCATCCTCCGCCCCGGTAAAAACTGCCGTAGGCCCAGGCCTGCATAATACCAGAACTCATAGCCCACCGACCAGGCCGGCCCGAGGAGCCAGGAGACGGCGTTCAGCGACCAGATCTGGTGCAGGAAGGCCAGGGTGGTGAAGTATTTGAAGGGCAGCAGCGCGTCCCCTCCGGACAAGGCGCTCCAAACTTGCGGATTCAGTTGTTTCAGCGCCAGCATCACCACGATATCCAAAATCACTGCCGGAATCAGCACGGAATACATGCGCCCCAAACGATCCGAGAAATAGCGCTGCCACTTCAGACTTGGCTTATCCGCGCTGCGGGCGATCAGATAGCCGGAGAGCACAAAAAAGATCACCACGGCCAGATGCGACACCCGCCCGGATTCAAGGCCGAGCTCCCGCGAGAGCAGGGCCTTTTGAAATTTATCGCCGCTTGAGAAATGGTAAATAAAAACAATCAAGGCCGCCACGACTCTCCACAAATCCAAATAAACCGACAGCACCCGGTTCATAAGGCAGGTCCTTTCCGACGTGGCACATGGCATTCCCGCTCCAAAGCTTTTCTCCAACGCTCAAATCACAGCTCGATTTTATTTTGAAAGATATGATCATTTTGAAAATTATCACCTCTTTGGGATTTTTCTACCCGTTTTGTCAAAAAAAGACAGTCCCACCCTTCATTGTCACTTCACGGTAAAGTGTTTGGCGGCAGCACTTGCGCTATGGATTCAAGGCCGCAGGCGATTTGGTTCATGTGCCGGGTGGCGCGGGGCACGCCCATCGCGCTGAACCCCGTCAGAGGTCGCGATGGACGGCAAGTGAATCAAAAGCATCACGTCAGGTGAAATAGCAAAAAATCCTGAAATATTGTTGACCTCCCGCATAGGATAGTGGAAAAGTCCATTTGTCAGTCAGCTATTCTGTCATGAGAACAACTACCCGCCATCGGTTTGACCGTCTGTCCGCCCTCCAATCCCAAACCGTAGCCGGACCAGAGTCACCTTCAATAATCAGCACCCTGCGCAACGCGGGGGGGGGGGGTAGGAATCAGGCTTGATCCATCGCTGCCTTGCACGACTGTCCAACAGGCCAGTCTGGCAGTTCAGGCACACTTGGTCCGGCCGGGGTGGGTTTCTCGGCAGAGCTTTGCCCATGATTCCTGGTTTCACCGGGTTTTCACCTGCCTGCTGTTACTGCTGACATCGGAAATAGCCTTCTGCCAAACATCTCAAGCAACCACCTTGGAGGCCGACACGTTTTTGAACGGCGCAAGTTTTGATATCCGTGGCACCGCTACCTTCCCGGCCGGCAGTTTTTGGTCCTTGGAGCGCAGCTTGGCGGGGCAGGCTCCGGGAAGCTGGTATCCCTACGCCAGCGGAAGAGGGGATGACATGCCTGAGGCCTATGCCTCTATCGTTAGTTCACGTTATGCCGACGGCTTCACGGCCTTGTTCCATTCCTTTCCGTTCGTTCCTCCACCCGGTCCAACGCCAGGCAGCATCGGTTACCACCGCCCACCGCAGTTCCAATATTTCCATGCCACCCTGCGCTTTCAGCTTCTGCAGGATCTGACTAGCAAGGCATACGCTTCCTGGCCAAGCCATACTACGCCCTCGACAACGTATACGACGGTTTTCCTGCAATCCGAACTGGACCTTCGGGATACAACGAATCCCAATGCGAACCGCTACCCCTTTGGCGCAGGAAGCATCACCGGTCTGCTCACGGACATTCCGCCCATTTTCATGAGTTACAGCATTTTTCCCCTTGTCGCAGGGGAAAGCACTCCCTCCCTCTCAACCGCCGGGGCCGGAACCAGCGAGGCAGCGTTCCGCGAGTTTATCCTGAGCCACGAGGAGGTCATCCGCTCTACGATGTGGCCCAGTGGCGATTATGAGCCTCCGATTCCCAGCTCTGTGTCGCCGGCGCAGCGCTCTTTGTTCCGGCTGCGCACCTTGGCCGCCATTCCGCCGGACGCCAATGGCGATGGCGTGCCGGATCTTTTTAACACTTGGTGGACCAATACCGCCGCAGGCAACAATCAGGCCCCTGGGCTGATGATTTCCGAGGCCTGCTACATCCGGACGGAAGAAGGGGAAGACTTCATCGGAGGGGAAGCAGGGCAAGACTTCATCGGAGGGGAAGCTGCCGACTGGGTGGAAATCTGGAACCCCACCAGCGCCCCCATTTCCACCGCTGGCTATTCGCTGAGCAAAAACGCTGCCGGCCCGGGGTTCAGCCTTCCTTTGCTCGAGTTGGAACCAGGAAAATTTCTCATCATCCACTGCACCGCAAAGGGACGGACCGCCTTGGCTGCTGAGAACCCACCTTCCCCGGACCTGCCCTACGTTGCAGACTTCGACCTCAATGACCGCGGGGAAAAAATTTATCTGAAAATCGGCCCACCCGCAGAAGCCACCTCCCGCAATGTGCATGTTTTCAATCCCCCCAATTCCGACATCACCTTTCCCGGCAGCCGTGCCATCCCCAATATTTCCTATGGCATCCAGCTTTCCCCTGTCTACGGGACCAATTTCACCTATGGTTATTTCGGGCTTCCTACCCTTGGCAAATTAAACACCGGCCTCGCCTTGGGTTTTCTTTCCGGTAACAGCCCCGCCACCGGGTTGATTTCAGCGGCCCCTACTGTAGAAGTGTTCACCAGCCCACTGAGCGCCCCCGATAGCCTCGTCGGGCAGATTTTTCCTGGAAGTGGAGGCTCAGCACCGACCAGTTTCGGCGTCCGTCTGCGGTGCCCGGATCCGGAAGCTGCTATCCTCTATACTCTGAATGGAACCGAACCCACTGGTCAATCTGCGGTTTATGATCCCGCCCAGCCCATCGTCATCAACAGCACCACCATCCTGCGGGCCCGCTCCATGCGCCCTGGCCTGCTGCCCTCCGGTGTGGTCACCCGCACCTTTATCCATGCACCCTCAGTTCCCGCCCAAATCTATCCGGCAAACGGTAAGCCCCTGAATGATCCACTCTTCGCCAGCACTCTGGCCGCCAGCAATCCCAACCAGGACCTGCCCGAACCATCAAATCCGCCGACTAGCGTCATTTATGCCTACCGTCTGTGTCAGCAATACACCGCTGCCGGTGGCATCCAGGAGCAGCTCCTCGCCAGACCCAGCCTCTGCCTGACCATGGCTTCGCTGAATTTGCCCACAGACGTTAACCTTTCCACCCCAGATGGCGAACCGGTTTCCGTGGAATACATCGACCCCGCCAACCCAGCCGCCTATTCCCAGGAAAACGCGTTCATTCAGAGATCCGGCAATCATTCCGACGGTGTCAGACAAAGCTTCCACCTCCTCTTCAAAAAAGGGGCCACCCTGTCGGGCACCCCCCGCTGGAATGCTGCAGAGACCGGCAGTGGATTCAGCGCCACCTCCACCATTTTCCCGGGTAGCCCGGTCACCTCCTTTGCCCGTCTCGTCGTGCGCCGCCCCAGCAGCGATGCCTATGCAGACGGTCTTGGATCTCCTGAGCCCGACAATACCTACATCCGTGACCTTTGGCTGAAGGAAACCCAGCGCGCCACCGGCGGCTTCACCGCCCAGCGCCGCTGGGTTCATCTTTACCTCAACGGCCTGTATTGGGGCCTCTATGATTTGGAGGAGCACCATGATGAGGACATGATCTCCGACCACCTGAAAGCCAAAGCAGCTTCCGGGTATGCCGCTGGTTCCCTGGATCCCGATAAGATCCTATTTCTCAGTTACACCCT
Source organism: Akkermansia muciniphila (assembly GCA_945900785.1). GTDB lineage: Bacteria > Verrucomicrobiota > Verrucomicrobiia > Verrucomicrobiales > V1-33 > CAIZWU01. Next base: position 2,404 of record CAMDJM010000070.1, on the reverse strand, counting down.
GGACAGCAGCAGCCTGGAAGCCCAGAATTCCTGGGATTCCCTCGTCAGCGCCTGCTCTGCCGCCCGCTTGGACCCTGGAAATGCTGGACTGTATGCGCAGGTGGAAAACAAATTGGACATCCAGGATTACATCTCCTACATCATCACCTCTGCTACCTGCGGGAAAGGTGATGACTACCGCTTGGACCAGGTCAGAGGCTGGCGGCACCCGGACCAACGGTGGCATCTGATCCAATGGGATGGTGACAGCATCGGCTTCAAGGACGATACCAATCCCAAAATTCTGGTGGCCAAGGACAGGGTTAGCGGCCTGGATCCCGAATACATTGTTCCCGACCAAGGTCCCCATGAGCACCTGAAATTCCACCCCACCTACCGCGCGGCCTTCGATGCCAGGCTCAGAGCCCTCATCCGGAACCAGGCCAGTTCTGCTGGCCCCGCCGGTCCGCTCAGCCAGAGTAATATCCTTGATCGCTTCAATCTGCATGCCGGGGATTTCCGCAAAACCCTGGAATGTGAAATCATGCGCTGGGCGGGCTCCGCAGCGCGTTCCGAATCCACCAACCTGCGTGCCTACCCGGCCAATTGGCGAAACACTATCAACGCAAGCCACCTGGACACCGGAGACAATAACGCCTACAACACCCGCGCAAAACTCAAGGTAAACGCCCGCGAAAGCCGCCTCCTCAACGACATTCCCCCGCCGGTGATTACGGTGATCGGGGACGAGGCAACGATCACCCGCCCAGCGGGTGTGATCGGAACGATTTATTGGGAACAGGCTTCCTATGTTAAGGATCCCGATTCTCCTAATAGTGGAGCACCTGAATTTGTGGAGGGAAGTGTTGGAACCGAAATTGTAACTCTGACGTCCACCAAAAACACCGTTACAGCCAGAATTTTCGGGCCTGACTTGGATGGGGTGCTTTCTTGGTCTGCGCTGACAACCTATACAAAACCATAAGATGATACCAATGAAGTTCACTTTCCCATTTGCGCTTCTGTGCCTCGTTTGCATGGGAAAAACAGCTGGCGCGGCGTCCAGTATGTTTTTCGAGGTTGAAAACTACCGAAGCCGTCAGGACAACCCGTTTTTTGGAAACCCTTCCCTGGGGACGATTTATCTGGATGATTTTGAGCCGCCCAATAGTAACATTGATCCCTACAATACATTGATTACTCCATATGCCACAGGGTGGAATGGTGCGATTAGTGCTTCACCCTTCCGGGGCGTAAAGGAAGATAGTAAAGCATCAGACCCTGACGGCGGATTCGGATACAGGTGGACAATTACTGGCATTGTTGGCGACACCCGCAAAGATCCTCCTGGAATCCACTTTGATTTCACCCCCGACTCCAACGGGAGGCTGCCTGAATATATTGGGGCAGCCCTGCTGGGAAAATTTGATCTTCAAAATGTGGGCGGGCTTTATAACCGCATCTTTGTCTACGACCGGAATGGAAATGAAATCACCGGCGGAGCATGGCAACTCCCCAAGCCCATGCTCAGCGACCCCATCCCGGAGGATCCCAGCGATTATTTCAGCCATTTTGCAGGCATCTACTACTCTGAAGGCATCTCCCGGATCCAATTCCGGGACTTTGTGGAGGTCGACCACCTCACCTACGGCTACTCCATCCCGGAACCCTCTGCCGCACTCCTGGTCACCGCCGCAGGCTTGCTCTGCCTCCGCCGGAAGCGTAGGATCATCCCATGAAAAAATCTCCTGCCGCCCGAACCCCCAGAGCAAGGCGGCACCCGGACCAGCGGTGGCATCTGATCCAATGGGACGGTGACAGTATCGGCTTCTATGACGATGCCGACATGCTGGTGCCCAGGGACAGGGTTTGCGGCCTGGATCCCGAATACCTTGTTCCCGACCTAGGTCCCCATGAGCACCTGAAATTCCACCCCACCTACCGCGCCGCCTTCGATGCCAGGCTCAGGGCTCTCATCCGGAACCAGGCCAGTTCCGCTGGCCCCGCCGGTCCGCGCAGCCAGAACAATATCCTTAATCGCTTCGACCTGCATGCTGGGGATTTCCGCAAAACCCTGGAATGTGAAATCATGCGCTGGGCGGGCTCCGCAGCGCGTTCCGAATCCACCGACCTGCGTGCCTACCCGGCCTATTGGCAAAACACCATCAACGAAAGCCACTTGGACACTGGAGGCAATAACGCCTACAACACCCGCGCCAAACTCAAGGTAAACGCCCGCGAAAGCCGCCTCCTCAACGACATTCCCCCGCCGGTGATTACTTCTACTGTGTTATAAAATATCCGTTAAAGTGTCTGGATTTCGTCGCTTTCGGGAATCGATGTCGATTTGCCTTCGGCGGTGTCGCCGGGCGAGGGCTTGCTGGACTTCGGCTTCGGTGGCTTGCGGCGTGGGGAGGTATTTCTC
>CAMDJM010000069.1 GCA_945900785.1 Akkermansia muciniphila | reverse complement strand
GCGGGACGCAGGGTCATTTTTAGAAGGCTGGTTTGTCCTTTGCCGCGCGACCACCGCGCCTCCGGGACAGCAACCAACCTTGTATTCAACCATGGCAGGGTTTTGGCAGCCAGCAAGCAAATTGATACAAATTCACCAAAGCAGAATTAGGTGTCGTGTTCCGGAATGGAAATCATCTCTCCTTTCCGGGGAATAGGATAGCCTCTTGCCGCAGCAATGGCAGGCTCCTCCCCCTGATGGCCCAGCACCAGAATGCCTTCACGTTTCAGGGGAACCCTGGCATCCCTCGCGCGCTTCATCGAATCTTTCTGCTGGGCGACCGTTTCGATGGCGACACGGGGAATAATCCTGCCCTGAACCAACCGGAAGAGTTCGTTGATTCGGGCCTGACCGCTTTTCCGATGGCTGAATATTTTTTCACGGACTGCGGTGTCCAGGGTGGCTAAAAAATTGACCGGTAGGTTTCCAGCTTCCACAATCCACCTGATATGGGTCTTCCCTTCCGCACTGAGCGATCCTTTTTGATCGCGATTTTTTCCAATCCTCAGGACCGGGGAGCTGGCACGGATAAGACCAATCCAGAATTTCGATCTTTGGTCGTCGATGCGCACCAGCAAGCAAAGCTCTCCGACCGCTTCGCTGGGAATCATCCAGTCCTGCAATACAGTGCATTTGATATCCACCTCGGTATCCTCCACCCGGATATCAAGCTTATGGCCCGATGGCAGTTCGAAGTCGAACTTGAACAAAATCTCCACTTTGGTGCCGATGTAGGTCTTTTCTGTTTTTTCCAAGGCCCCAACAGACCAGCGTCCTGTCCTCATCCCGTCGATCACCTCATCCAGCGCCCTCCGCAAAGTGTCGGCGGCCTGGGTCTCGAAGCCATTGATTTTTAGGAAGAAGTCCACCACCCGCGCCAAAGCGGGATCTCCGGATTCGTTCATTGCGGGATCCAACATCGGGGAAGCGATCAGGATGCCATGAGATTGTGACTTGCTTTCGAGAGGATAGCTTCCCTGATGCGCATGGCCACGGCATGTGCCACAGGAGGAGGAAACGCATTGCCGACTTGCCGGTAGGCGGCCGTTTTACCGCCGGTAAAATGCCAATCGTCCGGAAATCCCTGGATGCGTGCCGCCATGCGGACGGTTAATCTGGGCATCCCTTCAAAGCCTTTTGGAGGAGCTTCGTTGGCAAGCGACAAACCATTCACTCCAAGGCTGGCCCAAGCTTTCCTGGCACGGGTCGGACCCAGGTCCGCGCCTCCGTGTTTCTTGGATCCACCTACCAGGGTGGGCGCGATTTCGTTCGCGTTTTTCGCCCACAGAAAGGCACCTTCCCAGCCATTTTCTGCCATGAGATCGTGGAGGGTTTCGCCGACGGAGCGGGGGAATTTCCCATGAACCAAGGGCATCGGTGGCTCAAAATTTCCCCAAAGATCTTCCCTCATGGAGACAAAAACCACACGCGGTCGCAGCTGGGGAACTCCGAAATCGGAAGCATTCAGAAGGAACCAGTGACCATCGTAGCCCAGCGTTTTCAACTGCTGCTTCAGGTTCTGCCGATAGTCCGTGAACACGGCGTCCAGAAAGCCCCGGACATTTTCCAGCATTACAGCTTTTGGCCGGCACTCCCCGACCAGTCTCAGGGCTTCGGGGAAAAGATCGCGCTCATCGTCCGGGCCAAGTTGCTTTCCGGCTTTGGAGAACGGAGGGCAAGGAACTCCTCCAGCCAGCAGATCCACCCCTTTGAATTCCTTTGCGGAGAAATCTCTGACATCCCCTTCGACCACATGCCACTGCGGGCGGTTCAGGCGCAGCGTCGCGCAGGCGTGCCGGTCATACTCCACATGGGCCAGCGCTTGAAAGCCCGCCCTCTCCAAGCCCAGCGCCTGCCCTCCCGCCCCGGAACAGATTTCGATGCAGGTTAGTCCGGATTGTGATGGATTTGGCTCGGAACGTTTCATTGGATGCTTGCCTATCCCAGCGTCACTCATGGTTTCCTGAGTGAAAAGCGATTTTTCCTTATGTTCCGTCACTTCCGGGCCTGGAATCCAAGGCAGGCATGAGCATTTGGCTTACCTTGTGTCAGGCTTCGGCTTTCCGCCTTCGCCGGTAGATGGTGGCGGCATCAATCCCCAGGACGCGGGCGGCTTCCTGAATGGTAGGCGTGGCATCCACAATGCGGCGGATGTGCTCGCGCTCCAGTTCCTCCAGGGAAATCATGGAACCCGCAGCCGGTGCCCCACTGGTGGCTCCCGGGCCGGCGGGCCCCTGAATATTGATAGGAAGGTCCCGGGGCAGAATCTCCGGTCCGGGGGCCAGGATCACCGCCCGTTCGATGCAATTGCGCAGTTCCCGGAGATTGCCAGGCCATGGATAGCTGAGGAGACAGCGCTGGGCCTCCACGGAAAACCCCGTAACCCGCCGCTTCATCTGGGAGGCAAAAAACTTGAGATAATTGCCCGCGAAAATGGGAACATCCCCCGGCCGGTCCCGCAGCGGAGGCATGGTGACGGTAATCACATTGAGCCGGTAAAACAGGTCCTCGCGGAACCGGCCAGCCGCCACTTCAGCTTCCAGATCCTTATTGGTGGCTGCGATGATCCGGACCTCCGCCGTGCGTGTTTTGTTCTCGCCGAGGCGTTCATATTCCCTTTCCTGCAGCAGCCGCAGCAGTTTGGGCTGCAATTCCAGGGGGAGTTCTCCTATCTCATCCAGGAATAGCGTCCCACCTTCGGCGGCCTTCACCTTGCCCCAATGGTCTTTGATCGCTCCGGTGAATGCGCCTTTCACATGACCGAATAAATCACTCTCCAGGAGTTCCTTGGAAAGGCTGGGGCAGCTGACTGTGATCAGCGGTTTACCCGCAAAGTGGCTGGCCTGATGCACCGCCCGCGCGGCCACACTCTTGCCGGTGCCACTTTGCCCCAGAATCAGGATGGACGCCGTAGTATCCGCTGCCCGGAAGAGCAGTTCCAAAACAGCCTGCACGGTGCCGTCCTGGGATTGGAACTGGGGTTCCATGGTCTGTGCTTTTACCTCCGTTTCCAGCTCCGCCACCCTGGATTCCAGATACTTCGTTTTATTGGCCAGGGAGAGCACCTGGCGCAGGCGTTCCAGGTGAAAGGGCTTCTCGATGAAATCGATCGCTCCCCGCCGGGTGGCTTCCACGGCGGCGGATATCGTCGCCTGGGCGGTGAACATGACGACCGCCTGGGCCGGATTTTGCTTTTTGATCGCTGTCAGGACGTCCAGGCCACTTTCCCGGCCCAGCATCAGATCCAGAATGACCAGATCAAATTTGTCCTCGCGCAAGCGTGTCAGGGCGAGAGCGCTGTTTTCCACGGCTTCCCCATAATGATCCAAGCCTTCCACGGCCATCAGGGTGGACTCACGGATGGAGCGGTCGTCGTCAATGATGAGTATATCCATTTTTAAAAATCGGGAACCGGAATCCTGTCAGGATCAGGCTGGAGGCAGACAGAGGGTGAAGACCGCGCCGCTGCGGTCCGGCCGGTTTTCAGCCTTCACGGTGCCACTCATCCTTTCCGCCAGCATTTTGACAATGGCCAAACCCAGTCCGGTGGAACTCTCCCCGCCCGTGGGGCGCGCACTGAGACGGCTGTATTTTTGAAAAAGCCCATCCTCATCCTGGGCAGTAAAGCCCGGTCCCTCGTCCATCACCAGGCAAGCTGGCATCTCCTCCGGCATCATGATCGTGGAGACCGCAATCGTGCTGCCTGGCGGGGAAAATTTGATCGCATTGGAGAGGAGATTGTCCAGAATATGGCGCAGTGCCTGGGCATCCGCGAGGACCACGATGGAGGTGGCTGGCGACTTCATTTCCAGGGTCATCTGCTTGGCATTGGCCGCCGGCCGCATCGCTTGGATGGCATCCTTCACCGCCGCCTGAAGATTGATCTGCTGAAAAGTCAGAGGAAATTCAGAGCGCTCCTCGGCCTTCTGGGACAGCAGGGCTTCAATGCTGGCGGTCATGTCCAACACGGTCGACTCGATATGGTCCATCACGCGGGCCTGAAAAGCAGGATTGGGATTTTCCTTGCTCCGCAGGGTTTGCACCGCCAGGCTGATAGCGAAAAGCGGATTTTTCAGATCGTGCGCCAGCACTTCCATCAATTGATCTTTTTCTGAGAGAAGCGTGGCCATCCGGTCGCGGGAGGATTTTAAAGCAAGGTGGGTGCGCACCCGGGCGATGAGTTCGACCTGGCGGAAAGGCTTGGTGATATAATCAACTCCGCCACTTTCGAGGGCTTTGACAATGAACTCCGACTCATCTGCCGCGGAAAGAAAAATCACTGGAATCGACGCGCACTCAGGAATGAGCCGGATGCGCTCACACACGGCAAACCCATCCATCCCTGGCATCAGCACATCCATCAGAATCAGGTCGGGTAATTGTGAGGCGAGACGCTCCAGGGCCATGGGCCCATTGGAGGCAGGCTCCACTTCATAACCTTCCCTCAGGAGAAACCCGCAAACCAGCTGAATATTGGCATCCTGGTCATCGACTACAAGAATTTTATGAGGGCGGATGCTGGTGGCTGGGCAGTGACTCATGAATGGTGTCAGGGAAATTCGGGTCGGGAGCTTTTCCTGGATCCTGGGCTGTGGTGCGGCCGGTCGCCCAGGAGGGCAGGAAAGGAAAGCTCGTTTGCTGAATGGGCAAAGGTTGGGAAAAATGGCCAGGTCAGAAGGAAGTAGGGACACCCGCACCAAACTGGCACAGTTTTCCACGGCAGCAATGGTTTAATGGATCATCTGAACCCCGGGTTCCTCAGGCGCGGGGCAGTCCAGGGAAAATCGGTCACTGGCAGCGAATTTAACGGCAGCTTTCCCGGGGATGATGAAAAGGCACGGCCTATCTATCTAATGGCTTTTACCTCCAGTTCACGCTGCGGCGGCACCGGCGGGGGGGCCTTTGGAAAAATGCCCATCCGGATTCCTGACCACGCACTCTCTGCAAGCTCAGCCCGCGCCCGGGGTGCACAGGCCTTTCGGGCCGGCAGCGGCCATGAATTCCAGGAAACGGCGGCCGGTTTCGGAGGTAATCTCCGGCAGCAGGGCCGCCGCTGCCTTCACCGGTCCCAGGGGATGATGAAAGACCCCGCGGTAGAGCCGCTTCAATTCCAGGCGCGCCGCACTATCCAAGCCGGAACGGCGCAGACCGATGCTGTTCAGGCCTGCCAGCAGATTGATTTCGTGGCCGATGCAATACGGCGGAAGATCAGCCGAGAGGGAACTGTTCCCCTGCACCATGGCCTGATCCCCCACGCGGATGAATTGATGATAGACAGAACTGCCGCCAAGGAAGGTGCGGTCTCCAATAGTGACATGACCGGCGATCAAAACGGCATTGGCGATCACATTCTGATCCCCCAGCACGGAGTCATGACCCACATGGCAGTGGGCCATCAGAAAATTCCGGTTTCCCAACACCGTCAGGCCGCCCGGCTGGGTGCTGCGGTGGACGGTGACGTGCTCGCGGAAAATATTCCCCTCGCCGATCCTGACACCACTCACGATAGCAGGGTCGAAGGCGAGGGATTGGGGGTTGCCGCCGATGATGGCTCCGCGGTCCACGACGTTTTCACGGCCCATCACCACGCCCGCCAGCACCTGCGCATGGCCCAGCACCCGGCAGCCCGGCCCCAGCACCACCCCGTCTTCGACGATGGCAAAAGGGCCCACCTCCACGTCATCCGCGAGTTCTGCGGTGGGGGAAACCAAAGCGGCAGGATGGATCATGGCAGGGAATTCAGGAATTGGCAGGAGAAATACAGCAAATCACCGGACTAGATCATCCCTGTCTCACGGAAACTGTGGTAGCCCAGCGGGCGGCTGTCACTCGGTGCCCCGATGATGATATGGTCGTGCAGTTGGATTTGCATGAGGATGCAGGCATCGCGGATCCGCCGGGTCATGGCAAGATCCGTGGCGCTGGGCGAGGGATCGCCGGACGGGTGATTGTGCACCAGGATGAAGGCAAAAGCGGAATGCTGAATCGCAGCGCGCATCACCTCGCGGGGATGGGCGATCGTTTCCGTGAGCCCGCCGCGCGATAATTCCTCCACCGCGATGAGGGTGCAGCGCGGAGTCAGGAGGATGATTTTCAGCACTTCATACGGCTCGGCCCGCAACTCCGGCCCGAGGAGTTTGCAGACGGCTTCCGGGTGGTCGAGGCGCAGTTGCACGGCTTCCTGGCGGGCGAGACGCTTCCCCAGTTCAAAGGCCGCTGCCAAATCCATGGCCTTGGCAGGCCCCAGGCCTTTTTGCTTTTGGATTTCAGAAACCGGCTGGCGGCTCAGTGCTGTCAGGGAGCCATATTTTTTGAGCAGCAGACGCCCGATATCGATGGCACTGAGCCCCGGCATGCCGGTGCGGAAAAAGAGCGCCAGCAGTTCAGCATCGGAGAGTGCCCCCGCCCCCTGTTTCATCATTTTTTCCCTCGGCCGCTCATCGGCCGGCAGGTCGTGAATGCGCTGGGAGGCGTGAGGAACCCGGGGTGCTTCCGGTGCCGGAGGCGGGCCCGGATAGAAGAATGGCCCCGGAGCTTCTGCCAGGACGGAGGCGTCGGGAATGGGTTCTTCCGGGTTGGACATAACGCGATAGGATGTCAGGCTCTGGCGGAAGCTGGGGTCAGGGCACGCGGGGGAATTTGCTGAAATCAGGCTGGCGCTTTTCCAGGAAGGCGTTTTTGCCTTCCTTGGCTTCCTCACTCATGTAATAAAGCAGGGTGGCATTGCCGGCCAGATCCAGCAGACCCATCTGCCCATCACAATCCGCATTCAGGGCGGACTTCAGGCAGCGCAGGGCCAGCGGGCTGTGCTGCAGGATTTCACGGCACCACTTGACGGTCTCCGTCTCCAGATCTGCCAGCGGCACCACCGTATTCACCAAACCCATCTCAAGCGCCTGCTGCGCGTCGTATTGGCGGCAGAGATACCAGATCTCCCGGGCTTTTTTCTGACCGACGATGCGGGCCAAATAACTGGAACCCAGCCCTCCATCAAAGGAACCCACCTTGGGCCCGGTCTGCCCAAACCGCGCATTGTCCGCCGCAATGGTCAGGTCACAGACGACGTGCAGGACATGCCCACCGCCAATGGCGTAGCCTGCGACCATGGCGATGACGGGTTTGGGAATGCCCCGGATTTTTTTCTGAAGATCCAACACGTTGAGCCGGGGGATGCCATCCTCCCCCAGGTAACCGGCGTGGCCACGCACTTTTTGATCGCCGCCGGAACAAAAGGCTTTATCCCCCTCACCTGTCAGGATGATCACTCCAACGTGGGGATCCTCATGTGCCAGGTCAAAGGCCTGGAGCAACTCCTGCACCGTGAGGGGCCGGAAGGCGTTGCGCACTTCGGGGCGGTTGATGGTGATTTTGGCAATGCCATCCGCGCTGGTTTCATAACGGATGTCGGTGAAGGATTGGTGCGGGGTCCACATGGCGGGGAAACAATTTCGGGTTGGAGAGGATGTCAGGGCCGCGTTGGATCGGAGGAAGACCGGACGGGCACCCTTTCAGTATCCTACGCTGGCCTTTGGAAAAGCGGAACCATCTGACGCCATTTCCTGTCTGCGCAGCGAACCACAGGCGACTCAAGCCGGCGGCATGGCAGGATATGGTGACAGAGGGGAGCGGGAAATCAGGACTCGTCTTCGGGAGGAGCGCTGGCCACAGGAGTTGCCTCCGCCTGCACTTCTGCAACAGCCGCTTCTTCACAGGCGGCAGGGACCGCATCGGAGGGGAGCGGCCCGGCGTCTGCCCCAGGTTCGGTTTCAGCGGCAGCTTCAACTCCGGCGGCGGCTTCTCCGGCATCGGTCCCGATGAAATCGGCCGTCACGATCTCACCTGCCTGGGCATCCACGGCTGGGGCGGCTACGGCGGCTGCAGGTGCGGCAGACTTGTCAGGGCGGGGTTTCTTCTCGGCAGGAGGCTGGGGCGCACGGCCGAGGATTTGGAGTTCGCCACTGGCATATTCGGTGACAAAACCTTCCTGAACCAGCCAACGGAGGTCCTGGAGCACCCCGATTTCCCCGCTGGTGAGGGGAGCGGGCGGGGCGGGGGGCGCGGGGGGATTTTTCGGTCCCTTTTGACGGCGCTGGCGGCCTTCTTCACGGCGGGCGTCCTTGGCGGGGCCGTCGTCTGGAGCGGCAGCGGCGGGTGTCCCGGCTTCTGATGGGTCGGTGGTGGCGGCGGGCGCTTCGGCCAAGCCGGCATCACCTGACGTATTCTCTTTCACGGCGGCCACAGCTTCTGCCGGGACGGTTGTTTCCCCTAATGGAGCTTCCGCTTCCGGAGAAAGGGGAGTCTGGGTTTCTGCTTCTGGGCCTTCCACTTCTGGAGAAAGGGGAGTCTGGATTCCGGCAACTGGAGCTTCCGCTTCCGGAGAGGTGGGAGCCTCCGTCTCTGCGGCTGGGGCTTCCACTTCTGGAGAAAGGGGAGTCTGGATTTCTGTAACGGGAGCTTCCGCTTCAGTCTCTGCGGCTGGAACTGCCACTTCAGGAGCAGCGGGAGCCTCCGGTTTCGCAGCGGGCGGAGCTTTGGCGGCGGCGGGTGCTTCCACATGGGGAGCCAGCACGGAAACCAACTTCGGAACTGTAATGCCAGGATTGGCCTTCACCACCCCGACGATGCTGCGCAGGCGCGGGGAAAGGTGCGACTCGTCCTCAATGAAGTGAGGGCGGGTGCGGCAGACAAAGGTAGCTTTCTTATCGCGCTTGAAGAACTTGAGGTTCTCTTTTTCAAGATCGCGGCAGAGGTCCTGCACCAACTGCATCGGAAAGCGCTGCTGCTGCTCCACTTCCATCCGGAGCAGCGCCAGGAGGGGAGGGGACAGTAACTTGCCAGGAATATTCCCCGATACGGAAATCCGGGTGACAGCTTTGATGAGCTGCGGCGCGTGATGCTCGATGAAGTGCGCTTCCATGGCGGCCTGGGACTTCAGGGGCTCCACCGGAATGCTGGAGGTTTCCGCTGGGGCTTCCGCAGGTGCCCCGGCGGCGGGATCTGCCGCAGAGGCTTCAGCGGGATCTGCCGCTGTTTCGCTGGCAGCTTCAGAAGTTCCGGTGACTTCCGCTGGGACTTCGGTCGCAGCAGGCTCCCCGCTGGGCTCACTGGCAGCAGCGGGTTCACCCGGTTCGCTGGCAGGATCAACGCTGGCATTGTAAGCAGGAGCCCCGGCATCGCCTTCTGCGGTGGCTTCAGAAGCTGGGGATTCCGGTGCGGCGGCAGCTCCTGGCGTGCCGGACTTGGCGGCTTCAGTGGCTGCTTTCGCCGTATCACGGGCGGCCTGGGCGGCGGCAATTTCATCAGCAGTTAGCGGAACAAAGACCACGGTGGTGCTCTGTTCTTCCAGCCACTTGGCGACCAGGGTTTCGTCCTTCTCCGTGCGGATCCGGGACTTATAGCGGTCCAGGGGCAGGTTGTAAAATTGCTCCCGGTGGATGCGGGCCACCGTGGTTTGGAAGGAATGGTGATTCGGCGGACCCAAGATGGCTCCGGAGAAACCACACACCGCCACGGCAGTGAAAATCCCCTTCGGCGGGTCCACGGTGATCGTCTCGCGGCGGTAGAGATGTTGCAGCACAGGACCGTTTAAAACGTGGCGGATCGCCTCATCGCGGCTCGTCCATAGCGAACCCTCCGTGGGGATATGGAACAACTCATCCGGCCCGCCGGGAGGGGCAGGAGCTTCCGGGGGTGGGGTGCCCTTCGGACCGCGCTGGGGCTGCGGTGCGGAAAGGCGGGAAAAATTCACCAGGTAGCGGTCGCGCCCGGCAAGGAAGAGGCGGCCCATTTCAAACACTGGATAGGCCCGGCTGGAGGCCTTCACCTGGCGGACGATCGCTTCGAGCGATTTCGGCTCCGCGAAAAGACGCACCCGCCACCCTGGCAAGGGCTCTACGTAAGGACGCTCATCAAAGCGGCCTGGGCCACCACGCCGCTCATCGCGGCGGAAATCAGGCCGTCCTCCGGGACCGGGACCAGGACCACTGCGGCGATCCCCGCCGGGGCCTCCGGGACCGCGGGGGGGGCCATGGTGATCCTCCTGACGAGGACCTCCAGGACGCGGACCACGGTCACCCGGGGGCCGGTCGCCCGGGGGCCGGTCCTGACGCGGACCGTCCGGACGGGGGCCACGCGGGCCATCCGGGCGGGGGCCGCCTGGACCACCGGGACGGGGCCCGCGGTCATCCTGACGCGGACCACGCGGTGGGCCGCCAAAGCCTCCGGGGCCTCCAGGGCGGGGGCCACGGTCATCCTGACGGGGACCGCGTGGCGGGCTGCCAAATCCTCCGGGACCACCTGGGCCACTGGGACGGCCTCCGCGGTCATCCGAACGGGGACCCCGGGGGCGGTCCTGGCCAAAACCTCCGCCCTCCCGGCGGGGACCTCTGCCTCCGCCACCACCACCACCATAGCCCTGTCCCTGGCCACCACCCCGGGATTCGCGTTCATGATCCGGAGCGCGGCCCCAGATGACTTCGCCAGCGGCGGATTCACGCTTTTGCAGATCGCCCACCCAATCAGGCGCGAGGTTCAGATTCTGCAATTGGGAGAGGTCGATGGGTTCCGGGTCAGACATATCGGGCGGAGGTGAATCCGTGTGGTTGGTAGCGGGTAGGAGCGGGGATGCCTCTCCAGTAAGGGGAAAGGAAGAGCCCGGACTGAAACACCAGAAGCAGCGAATCAGGGGGCGCAGATTACGGGAGGCCTCCGGCAAATCAATCATATTTCGCAACGCTTTTTCGCCCTTCCGGAGGATTGTTAAGCAGACCTGACCTTCTACCTGCACCCGTAAGACGGGACGGACGCTATGCACGAATAGCAAAAAACCGCCTCCGGCAATCCGGAGGCGGTCAGCGCGGGCGGTTCAGCCGGAAGATCCGGGCAGAACCAGTCACTTTGGGAAACGGTTATTTCGGCGCAGGGGCGGGAGCCACTTTATCGGCTGCCGTTTTCGCGGCTGCTTTGACCTTCTTCTCAACGGCCTTGGCTTCCGGCTTCACACCGTCTGGCTTGGCCGCTTCCGTTTTGGCAGGCTTCGCAGGCTTGGTTTCTGGCTTGGCCGCAGTCTTTTTGTCGGCTGGGGCATCTTTCGGCATGCCATCCTTTACCCACTTCACCACGCCGTCGAAGGTGACTTCCCCCACGCCATCGACCATAATCAATTGATCCGCACTTTTGAAGGGACGGGCTTTTTTGATGGCGGCGGCTTTCACTTCTCCAATCCCAGGAACCGTCTGGAGATCGGCCGGGGTGCCTTCATTGCAAATCTTGAGCAGGCTGGCGGTCTGGGCCGGAGTCAATTTCTTGAGTTCCTTCGCGGCATGGTCCAGCAGGGCCTGATCGGCTGCATCCACTTCGCCGGGTTTTGCTGCTGGTTTGGCCGGTTTTGCAGCGGGCTTCACCGCAGGTTTGACCTCAGGCTTGGCTTCCGGTTTCGCCGCTGGCTTGGCTTCTGGTTTTGGCTTGGCCGGAGTGGCTTTTCCGGTGGTTTTATCCGCCGCCGCAGCCTTGTCAGGAGCGGTGGTTTTTTTGGTGTCTGCCTGAGCCAGAGGCACAGAGCAGAGAAGCAGGGCGATGAGTGAGGAGCGGATCATGGCGGTTCGTGGATGATTGAGTTAGCTTGTCTGCCGGAACAACCGGAATTGAGGCGATATAGCCCCGAATGGAAGCGTTGCACAAATTAAATTTCAGAAGGTGTTCCTGTTTTCCTTCTGGGTTTCCTCCATAACTACCATCTGAAAGGACCGCGCTCCGGATTCTCGTGGGGGATCAGAGGATTGGAGATATGGACTCCATAAAGGTAGCGACCCTCCTGAGGATCTCCTCACGGGAATGCCTTGGAGGCTGGCAATTCGCTGCCCATGGTCTGCCGGGGTGGAGTTCATCCCAGAGTGGCCTCTTCCCGCTGAAACGTGCTGCTCCTGGAGTATGATTGCCAAATCCTTCAACCACCAGATTCCAAAGTGGACGGTATTTTTGGATGACAAAGGACTCTCCCAACGGAATCCAAACATCATCAACGGTCAGGGACCGGTAGGTGAAATCAGCAATATCAAGAGTTTCGACATATTTGATGGATTCCGCGTGCTCCTGAAGCCGTCTCCACAGCGCGGTTGAATCCAGCGGGATATCCAAAGCGGTGCCTTTCCTGCTTCCTGTTGGAACGGCTTTGCCGACATAGATGGGAATGTTCCCCTGGGGCTCATTAATGCCACTGAGGACGGAATATGGAGCAAAGCCACCGCGGTAATAAATGGCATAAACTCCAGCCCCGGGGAATTTCTTCAAACTGCCCAAAGGTTTTTCCGGCTTTTGCAGAAGGGCATCGACCACACTCTTGCCAAGATTGCGTTTATCGAGCGGATTGAAGATGGCTTCGTCTTCCATAAGGTTGCAGATGTGACGCGATGGATGAAGCGACCGCTTCCGCAAGGGCGACAGGGACGGCGTTACCCAGTTGCCTCATGCTTTCCGTCCACGACCCTGAAAAAATATAATTGTCTGGAAAAGTCTGAATCCGGGCAGATTCGCGCACGGTGAAATACCGCACTGTCCCATCCGGATAACGCATCATATTTTCCCCGCCCGGAACGCCATGATCGCCTGCTTTCAAGGCTTTGGCAGGCTCGTCCAGGGGACTGCCGGTATGCCCGGGATAGGATTTGGCTCCAGGCTGGAAAACGTGATTTTGCCAGACGCTTTTTACTCCGGGATCTCCGAGGCCGGCCATGGCATCCCTGACGGTGCGCCAACGGGCCGGCCCGGCGAACAACCCGGGAATAACCGTTTGTTGCAGCTGCGGCCGCAACGCTGGACCGGGGTAGGAAGGGACTTTCAGCCCATGCTCCTTCCAGTAAGTAGCCTCCGAAAATTGAGCGCGCCACAATTCGGCCTCAGTATGGGTCGGACTGGGGAAGAACCATTTCGATTCCAAATCGGAGCGGAAGCCGACAAAAAATACGCGGTGGCGGTGCTGGGGCACGCCGTAGTTGGCCGCATCCGCCAGCTGAATGCTGACATTGTAGCGCAGTTCCGAAGCTGGCTTGGCGGAGTTGCTGTGCTTTTGCAGGCGCTGCAGGTTGACTTCCCAGGAAGCATTTTTCGAAATGGGAAAATCCGGATACATGAACTGCAATTTGATGTATTCCACGTAATTGCTGAAGGCAGGCCGCAAAAGCCCCCTGACATTTTCAAATAAAAAGGCCCCCGGCCGCAACTCACGGACGGCCCTGACGGCTTGGGGAAACATGTCCCGGTGGTCCTCATAACCGTTCGCTTTGCCCCCCATCGAAAAAGGCTGGCAAGGGGGGCCTCCCGCCACCAAATCCACGGCGCCAAAACTCCGGAAATCAATTTCGCGGATATCCGCCTCAATGACATTCCAACAGGGCCGATTCAGCCGCAGGGTGGCGCAGGCATCCCGGTTGCGCTCAACCAGGGCCACAGATTCAAATCCTGCTCCTTCCAGCCCGAGGGCCAACCCGCCGGCTCCGGAAAAAATTTCAATCGACCTCATCCTCTGTCTTATCCAGAGTTTGGCAAAATGTCCAGGCCGTTTCCGGCACCCCTCAGGCCTCAACGACGTGGGTTCCCGCTATCAGATCATGGATACAACGTCTGTCCGCCCGGAAAATAAAACAGATGTTCACCAGTGAAAACACAAGCCCCACCACCGGAATGGCCCCAATCAATCCTGGCAGAAATCCACGCATCAGCACCGCTTTGACAAACCCTGCCTTGCCCCCGTCTTCAAACCGGACAATGCGGACTCCCACTATCTTTTTACCCAGTGTCTGTCCCTGGGTCGATACCAAAACCAGGTTGGTGATGGCAATGACCAGAAAAAGCACTCCCGTTAATATCATCATCGCGGGATTAAATTCCGGAGGTATTTCCCCGGCAGTGGCACTCATTTCCCCGGCAGCGGCATTCTGACCAATGCCAAATAAGCAGGGAACACCGGGATGAAACACAAACCAAACAGGAGCCCGTCCAAAACGGCGGCACCGAGGCGGGCTCCCAGCCCCGCGAGCGGCTGGGCAGAGGATCTTGCCGCAAACAGCGGCGATTGTCCCAAGGCCGGTGAAGGAGCATACGGGTTGCCCGGATTGCTCAGGATATTACTGATGGGCTCCCAGGCGGCCATTCCATCACACCACATGAGATCCGAAGGAGTGAATTCACCGGAAGCCACCCGGGCTTTGATCTGTTCCTTACCAAAAGGTCCGAGTTGCTGTCCATTTTTGCCGACGTAGTATTGCATAAAATTAGGATAATTGCAGTTTGCCGTTCATAAGCCAGGAGCGGCCCTTTTTGCAACAGTTTTCATGCCAAGGGCCCCGGCGGCCTGATTTGCCGGGCCGCTCCGGGGAGGGAGGCTGAGCTGCCATGGCGTGGAAATGCCGCTTCCCATGGCGGGGCGGCTGGGGGAGGGGTTGGTTTGTTGAATTTGCTATGCTGCCGCACACCCTCATCACTGCTTCGGCGGGTTCCGGAAAGACCTGGAGCCTGACGGTCCGTTACCTGCGCCTGCTGATGCTGGGGGCGGAGCCGGAGAGCATTGTGGCACTGACGTTCAGCCGGAAGGCGGCAGGGGAGTTTTTCAACGCGATCCTGCACCGATTGGCGGAGGCTGCTTCGCGCAGGGATCTGGCGGAGGGCTTGGCACGGGACATTGAGCGGCCGGGGACGACGAAGGAGGAGTTTTGCCAGGCTTTGGTGAAGATGACGTCGCGGCTGCCGTTCCTCATGCTGGGGACGCTGGATAGCTTTTTCATCCGCATGGCGCGGAGCTTCCCCTTCGAGCTGGGACTGAATGGCGACTTTACCCTGCTGGATCCTCACCAGCAGGCGGTGGAGCAGCTGCGGGTTTATGACCGGGTCTTTGCGCCGGATGCCGGACCCGCCACGGCGCGGCGGGAGTTCATGCAGGCCTTTGCGGAGGCGACCCACGGCAAGGACGAGGTGAATGTGAGGCGGAAGCTGGATGAGTTTATCAAGGTCTGGCACGGCCTTTTCCTGAGTGCGCCCCATGCGGAACAGTGGGGGGATGCCCGGGTGATCTGGCCGGTGGATCCGCCTGTGCCAGGCCCAGCCGTGGAGCGGACCGTGGTGGTGGAGCGCATCCGCAAAGGACTGGAGGGCATGGAGATGACGGAACACCATCAGGAGCGCTGGACAAGGTTCCTCGCGGCGGCCCTTGAGCATTCAGCCGGGGTGCCGATGGACCAGCATCTGAAGTATCTGTGGGAACGGCTGCAGCCGCTGAAGGAAGGACTCCGGCAGGGCGGGGCGGAGGTGAAGCTGGACCGGAAATTTTATCAACTGGCCGGTCCTCTGGCAGAGGCCCTGGCGGATTTGCTGGAGTGGATGCATGCCCGGGAGCTGGAGGCGGTGCTGCGCCAGACGCGGGGGATTTTTGAAGTGGTGCTGCGCTATGACCGGCACTATCATGAACTGGTGCGCCGCCAGGGCAAGCTGACCTTTCAGGATGTGCAGTTGATCCTGGGCGGCGGGCTGAGCCCGGAGGCCTCCGGAGCGATGGCCTGGCAGGCGCGCGCCCTGACGCATGGGGAGAACCGGCAGTTGATGGATTACCGGATGGATAGCCGCTATGACCACTGGCTGCTGGATGAATTCCAGGACACCAGCCGGGTGCAGTGGCGCGTGCTGGCCAACCTGATTGATGAAACGGTGCAGGACAGCGGGGGGCGGAAGTCATTCTTCGCGGTGGGTGACCAGAAGCAGAGCATTTATGAGTGGCGCGGCGGCACCCCGCAGCTTTTTGAAGATATCGGGCGCCAGTATAACAGTGGGGCGGCATCTGAAGAGGAGAAACCGATCCGGATCCAGCCCCTCAGCCTCTCCCAGCGCTCCGGACCGGCCGTGATCGAAATGGTCAACCGCCTGCTGGGCGATCCGGAGAGGCTGGCGGAAGTGTTGCCCGCGGCGGCGGTGGCCAGGTGGCCCTGGCAGGAACACACCAGCCGGAATACGCAGTTTGGCGGGACCGCCCTGGTGCTGGAGGTGCCGGATGATCCGGCGGATGACAGCCCGGCCACTTCATCCGAAGAGGAACCCACCGGGGCGGAGGAAGTGCCGCTGGGGGATGCCCGCTGGAGCCGCGCGGCGGAATGGCTCAGGGAAATGCAGCCGCTGAAACGGGGCCTGTCCGTTGCGGTGATCTGCCACCGGAATCCCCGGGCCCTGGCCATAGCGGATTTTCTGCGCTCTGCGACGGGCATGGAAGTGGTGTGTGAAAGTGATCTCTCCATTGCCGGGGACAATCCGGCGACCTCTGCCCTGCTGGCGCTCCTCCAGGCCGCCGCGCATCCAAGGGATCAGTTTGCATGGCAGCAGGTGATGATGACGCCCCTGGAAGCGGTGATCAGCCGGGAGTTTAAAATAAAGGAAGGCACTGCCGCAGAACGCACCAGGCTGGTGCGTTATCCGGTGCTGCGTCAGATCCTGACACAAGTGGCGGAGGAGGGATTTCATGATACGCTGCGCTGGTGGATCACGGCCCTGCAACGGCAGATGCCGGAGTTGGATGGTTTCAGCCTGAGCCGGATGGAGGAGCTGTGCCGCTGTGCCCGCCAGTTTGACAGCAGCGGCAGCCGCGACGTGGATGAGTTCCTGACGTTCGCTGCCTCCTGGACGGTGCGGGGCACTGGCCACGCCGGAGCGATCCAGGTAATGACGGTGCACCGCTCGAAGGGCCTGACCTTTGACATGGTGCTCATCCCCGACCTGCATGATCAGATGTTCCGCCATGGCCAGACGGTGGGGATGAAGCTGGATGCCCAGGGCGGCGTGGAATGGCTGCTGAAGCTGCCCCCCAAAAACCTGACAGATTCCGATCCGGTGCTGGGAGCTGCCATGGCCCGGGCCCATGCGGCCAACTGGCGGGAACGCATGGCGGGCCTCTACGTGATGATGACGCGCGCCCGGTATGCCAACTATCTTTTTCTCAAACCGCCGCCGAAAACCACCTCCACGCCATCCCTTGCCCGCGTGGTGCGCCACACCCTGACTCAGGATGGGGCCGGGAACTTCCCCATCCAGGGGAAGTCCTATCCGATCGTCGCCACGTTTGGGGATCCGGATTGGTTCCTCGCCCATGAATTGAAACCGCCGGTGAAAGCCAGCGGCCCCGCCCGGGGCCGGGACCTGAAGCCGGCGATGGTGCAGGAGGATTTATTTGTCTCGCCCCCGGCAGTTAGTCTGGCATCCCTGAGGAAAAGAATTCCGCTGCGGGCGAAACGGCCGTCCGAAGCGGCGGCTACAGAAAGCACTGGCAGATTCCAGAGTGCCCCGCAAGCGGCGAGGGAAGCCGGCGTGGCGGTGCACGCGGCCCTGCGCCGGGTGAAGTGGGCGGAGGATACCGGGGATGCTCTGGCCGCTCCAGACCTGGAACCGGAGGCGGCGGCCGAGGCCCTCGCCTGTCTGCGCGATCCTGGTCTGGCAGAGTTTTTTGCCAATCCCGGCCCCACCGCCACCCTATGGAGGGAGCGTGCCTTTGATGTGATATGGAACGGCATGCTTCACAGTGGGATTTTTGACCGGGTGATCGTGCACCGGGAGGCAGATGGCAGTCCCCACGCGGCGGTGCTGATCGATTTCAAAACCGGGTTTCCCAGCCCCACCGCGTCCGAAGCGGCTGAGGGGCACTTCTCCCAGCTGGAAATTTACCGGCAGGCGCTGTCCCGCCTGCTGGGCCTGCCGCCGGAAAAAATCCGGACCGTGGTGATTTTCACGGTCACCCGGCAGGCGGTCGAATTATAACGGAATTTCAGGTGCATTGCCTCCGGGAGGATCCATGGTTTCCCGGACACCCACAGGAACTATTTGATATGCGAATTCTTATTGTCGAAGACGAACCCCGCACCGCCGCCGGCCTGAAAGCAGGCCTGGAGGCCGCCGGCTATACCCTGGACGTCTCGATCCGGGGAGATGAAGCGGTGGAACGGATCAGCACCCAATCCTACGACGCCGTAGTCATGGATATCATGCTGCCCGGCTGTGATGGCGTGACCGCCGTGCGCCGCCTGCGCAGCCGGAGCAACAGCACCCCCATCCTGCTCCTTTCCGCCCTCGGGGAGGTGGACCAGCGCATTGATGGACTGAATGCCGGAGCTGATGACTACCTGGCCAAACCGTTTGCCATGGGGGAAGTGGTGGCACGGCTCCAGGCGCTGACCCGCCGGGCGGGCGATACCAAGGCGATCCTGCTGCGCGTCGCTGATCTGGCGCTTGACGTGCCACACCGCAGCGCCAACCGAGCAGGACGCCTGATTGATTTGAGTGCCCGGGAGTTCCGGCTCCTGGAAGTGCTGATGCAGCAGGCCGGCCAGGTTTGCCCGCGTTCCCTGCTGCTGCGGGAAGTCTGGGACTATAACTTCGATCCCGGCACCAACCTCGTGGACGTCTACATCCGCAAGTTGCGCGAGAAAATCGATAGTGAAGGAAGTGCGGCCCTGCTGCACACCATCCGCGGGGTTGGTTATATGATGAGCGAATCTGTGCCATGAAACATTCCCTGAGCCGACGTCTTTGCTGGTGGCATGTCGGGCTGTTTGCCAGTGCCATCGCCATCTCCCTGCTGCTGGCATGGAAGGAAATGGGCCGGGGTGACGGGGAAGGCTTCATGGGAAGAAAGGAGCCCTGGCAGTTTTTTACGGATACCGCCCTGGAGTCCTGCGTGCCCTTTCTGATCATTGGAGCCATCAGCTGGTGGCTCATCCACCGCGCCCTGCTGCCGATCCGCCACCTCACGGAAGCTGCGGAACACATCCACGAGGACAGCCTCCACCGGCGGCTTCCGCTGCCAGGCACCGGGGATGAGCTGGACCGCCTGACTTCTGTCCTGAATGACCTCACCGGCCGTATGGAAACCTCCTTCGCCCGGGTCCGGGAGTTCACCCTTCACGCCTCGCATGAACTGAAAACCCCCCTCACCATCCTCCGCAGTGGTTTCGAGCAGTCCCTCATCCGTCACGACATGAGTGAGCCGCTGCGCGATCAGATCGGGAATTGGATGGATGAAGTGGAACGGCTGAACCGGATTGTCAGCGGCCTGACCCTGCTCACCCAGGCAGACGCCGGACAGGTGACCCTCCTCATTGAGGAAGTGGCACTGCATGACCTGATGCGCGATGCCGCCAGTGAGGCAGAGATGCTGGGGCAATCCCTTAACCTATTCGTCTCCACGGACATCAAGGCTACCATCCATGTGCTCGCAGACCGCCACCGCCTGCGGCAACTCCTGCTGAACCTGACGGATAATGCGGTGAAGTATAACCGGGAAGGGGGATATGTCCGCTATGTCCTGAAATCCGATCCGACCCATGCCCTGCTGATGGTGGAAAGCGGAGGGCGGGGTATCCCGCCGGAAGAGCTGCCCAGCATTTTTGAGCGCTTCTTCCGCAGCACCACTTCCCGGGGGAGCGGGCAGACCGGCGTCGGTCTCGGACTCAGCATCTGCCAATGGATCGCCCAGGCCCATGGCGGGGAAATCACGGCAGCCTCCTCGCCGGATCACACGGTTTTAACCCTGCAGCTGCCCCTGCGGCCCCCTTCCGCAGCCTGACGCTTCTGCATCCGGGGAAATCACCGGGATGAAACCGCTGGCACCCCTGCCCATCGTGTGGGATACGGATCGCCTCAGTCCGCATGAAGATCATCGCCATCGCCAACCAAAAAGGTGGAGTGGGTAAAACCACCACCGCCATCAACCTCTCCACCTGCCTCGCCCAGGCCGGGGCACGTGTCCTCCTGCTGGATCTCGATCCCCAGGGAAATGCCTCCAGTGGACTCGGTCACCGGGCGGGTGAAGGCCAAAGCCTCTACCGCGTCCTCATCGGTCAGGATATTCTGTCAGGAAAAATCCAGCAGACCCGCTTTCCCAATCTCTCCATCATTCCGGCGCAGATGGAACTGGCGGGTTGCGAAGTCGAATTGGTCCGCGCAGAGAATCACCTGATCCGCCTCCGGGAAGTCCTGACACCCTTAAAGGAAACCGGCCGCTTCGATTACCTTCTGATTGATTGCCCACCCTCTCTCGGCATCCTTATGACCTCGGCGCTGGCCGCCGCCGATGGGCTGCTCATCCCCATTCAATGCGAATACTTCGGTCTGGAAGGACTGGCCAGGATCGTGGACATCCACGACCAGATCGCCACCAGCGGCATCAATCCCTCCTGCATCCTCGAAGGCATCCTGATGACCATGTATGATGGCCGCACCGGCCACTGCCGCGCTGTGGTGGAGGAAGTGCGCCGCGCCTTTGGAGAACTCGTGTATCCTGCCTGCATCCCACGCAGCATCGCAGTGGCGGAAAGCCAAAGCTTTGAAAAAGCGCTAGTGGAATATGATCCCCATGGCAAGGCTGCCAACGCCTACCGCGGGGTCGCCGAAGCTTTCCTCGCCCGCCAGATTCCAGTGGTTCCGATCAGCCTGGAAACAGCCTCAGGGGAACTTTCCGGAAATCATTTTGTTGAAACCAAGTAACGGCTGGAGAATTTTGGCGTAGAAGGGAGTGTGATGAATCCTTCCGCCACCCGCCCGCCTAAACACAGTCACAGTCCAATGCCAGTAGCATTGACGAAACGCCAGGAGGAAGTCCTGGACTTTCTAAAGGCCAGCCGCCAGGCGCAGGGACTGATGCCCAGCACCCGGGAAATCCAGGAACATTTTGGTTTTGCCAGTCAAACGGCAGCAGTCGATGTGCTCAGGGCCCTGGAACGGAAGGGCAGCTTGAAGCGCCTGCCCAACAAAGCCCGCGCCATTCTCCTGACAGAACATGAGGAATCCTCCCATACGGATAGTTCCATCATTAACTTACCGCTCTTCGGGGCCGTGGCTGCCGGTTACGCAGAGACCCCCTTTCCAAAACACGGGGAATTCCTCCGGGTGGACCGCAGCGTGCTGGGTCTCCATTCGGCAGAAGGCTGCTTCGCCCTGAAGGTTCGTGGGGATTCCATGGTAGGGGCCCATATTCTGGATGGGGACTACGTGATTCTCGATGCGAACCGCCTGCCCCGCCATGGCGACATCGTCGCCGCCCTGATTGATGGGCAGACCACGCTGAAACGCCTGATGATCGAAGGCCCCCGCCGCTGGCTGCAGGCAGAAAATCCCCGCTTTCCGGACTTGGTCGCCGAAGAACAACTGCTGGTGCAGGGCGTCATGCGGGGACTCGTCCGCAGCAACTGAAAAAGGTTCTTTTCAAGGGAGCCGGGTGTATCCGACCAAAGTCGGAGACGGCACCGAAGGAATGGGCTTGCCGCCCGGGACACGCTGGAGTTGTGTGAAAGGATGTCCGTCAGTGAAAGCTGCTTCCGCCCGGATCACGGCCACGTGATTCCCAGGCTGGGCTGCATCCTCGTGGCGCTGGCCTGCTGGACGTGCCCGCTTTCAGGGCAGGAGCCGCCCGCAGCGGAAGCTCTCACGCCAGTCAGCACCATCGCCGTGGTCAACCGCATCCTGACCGATCCAGCGCGCACCGGGATCGCAACCATGCGCTTCCGCGGAACCGTGATCTTTACCAGCCGCTCCGGCGATTTCTGCCTCCAGGAGAACGCAGAGGGCATCATGGTCGAGCCATCTGACCCCGCCCTGCGGCCGGCGCTGGGCGATCTCGTTGAAGTGGAGGCCCCGGTCTCGTTCAGGGCGGCGGATACCCTGGACCCAGCCTTTTTCCTCAAGGCCACCTCTGCACGCGTTATCCGTCCCGGTCCCTTGCCGGAACCCGTGCAGACGAACCTGCCCGCCGCATTGAATGGCGGGACGGCCGGTCGTTGGGTGGAGATTGAGGGCGTGGTCCTGCAGGCGGCTTTGCAGAACGGCGTGGTCACCCTGCACCTCACGGACCAAAGCGGCTGGGGCGTGGTGAATGTGCATGACTGGCGCTCCGGCCTGGCGCTCCAGGACGCATGGGGGGCGCGGCTGCGCGTGCGTTGCGCGAATGTAGGCCGCGGGCACCCGGCTCTGCGGGTCTCCTCCAGCGATCAAATCACCGTGATCAAACCAGGCACAGCCTCGCTTTTCGACACCCCCTGGCCGATCCCGCAGTTCTGGTAGCTGGAGGGATTACCGCAGATCGCTTCCGCCTCCGGGCCACCGTGCTGGCGCAACGGGGGGACTATATTTATCTGCGGAGCGAACAAGGACCAGCGCTGCGGGCTAGCGTGCTGCAGCCCTTCCATGCGTCAGCCCCGCAACATCCACTGGAATTGATTCCACCGCCGCTGCCGGAATCCCTGTCGCCCGGCGACCGGGTGGAACTGGTCGGCTCGCCGCTGGTGGTCTCACCTTTTTTGCAGATGAGCTGGTCGGCCTTCCACAGGCTTTCATCCGGGGAGCTTCCACCGCCCATCAACACAGGGGACCGCAACCCGGCAGCGCTGGCCTGTGATCATCTGACCCTGAAGGGAAGCGTCCTCTGGCACAACCCGGCCACTGCTCCCGGGACGATGGACCAGCTCGCCCTGGACAGTGGTGGCAGCATCGTTCACGCCGAGATCCTGCGCGCTGCGGGGGGGGGCGCATCCACCTCCGATCCTATTGACTATTTTTACCCTGGCGATCTCGTCGAAGCCACAGGCGTCCTCTTCCCGGCGGAAACGGGATCCCCCCTGACGCTCATGGTCCACTCCCGTCAGGATCTGCGGAGGCTTGCTGCGGCCGTGGCGCTGCGGCGTCTCTCCCCCACGGCGTGGCGCTGGATCACCGGCCTGGGATCAGGCCTCACCGCCGCGCTGGCGGGCGCATGGTGGCTGCAGCGGCAGGTCCGCCAGCGCACCAAAGCCCTCGCCATGTCCAATGCCACCCTGCGCGAGGAAGTCAGCGTCCGCGAAAAAGCCGAGGCTGATCTCGCCAGGGCTCTCGCCCAGGAGCGGGATCTGAGTGAACTCAAAAACCGTTTCGTCTCCATGGTGAGCCATGAGTTCCGCACCCCTCTGGGCATCACCATGAGCGCCGTGGAACTCCTGCAGCACTATGAAGACCGCCTGCCACCGCAGGAAAAAGCGCAACTCTTTGAAGACATTCACAGCGCCACCAAAAACATGGCCGGACTCATGGAAGAGGTGCTCCTGCTCGGCCGTGTGGATGCCGGAAAGCTCGGTTTCAAGCCCACCCCCTTGGACCTGGAGGCCTTTGGCAACAAGCTCACAGATGAAGCCCTCTCCGCCACGAACCGCCGGTGTTCCATCACGTGGATGGCGGAAAATGATCTGTCAGGAGCCCATGCGGATGAGTCCCTGCTTCGGTACATCTTTACGAATCTGCTGGGCAACGGAGTGAAGTATTCCCCAGCAGGAGCGGCTGTTTATTTCCGCGCCCGCCGCGAAGGTTCCATGGCCGTCTTCAGCGTGCAGGACAGTGGAATCGGCATCCCGGAGGAAGACCTGCCCTTGCTGTTCGAAGCGTTCCACCGCGCCAGCAATGTCGACACCATCCCCGGCACCGGCCTTGGTCTCGTCATCAGCAAACGATGCGTCGAACTTCACCGCGGCAGCATCCAGGTGAATTCAAAGACCGGGGAAGGGACGACCTTCACCGTCCGCATTCCGGCGTGGGACTAGCGAAATCCCACCAGCCACCACCCTGAAAATACAGACTGGTTCCAAGGCAGTGACCGCCGCCCGGCGGCCTGCATCGACTTTAATATCAGTTATTTATGCCGCCGGCGGGCAGGATCCAGGACTAAAGTCGGATGGGCCGCCAGTGGGTAAGGAGCCTGTATAGGACCTTAGTCCGATACTCGGTTTCCAGAACGCGCATACGATGGGGAATCGTGGCAGTCGCCCGGCTGACTTTGCTTAAAACCATCCACCACCCACCATGAAACAGTATTCGTTATTCCGCCCCTGCCGGGGTTGGCTATTGGCCCTGGGACTGATCACGGCCGCCTGCGCTTCCCTGTCTGCGCAAACCGTCAACAGCGTCACTCACCTCAACAACGGCTACGTCCTTGATGCCGATGCCACAGATGGCGATGGCCTCACCAACCGGCATCGCATTTCCGCCATCGCCAATGTGACCATCCCAACCGCCGGGCAGACTTACCGGGTGGTTTTTGATGTGCTGGATGCGGGCAACACCAGCGTCGCCACTGGCACGGCTTCCATCGCCAGCTATACCGCCAACGTTCCTCTGAATGTCACTGGCTCCATGGATCCGGCCGCCCGGCTGGCCCCGAACACCCCCTACACCACCCAGGCCCGGCTCCAGCAGCTCGTGACCACCAATTGGGTCACCCAGGCCACCTTCAATGATCCCACGCCCCGTGAATACTGGCATTTCACCAACACGGCAAATATTGACTCTCCCGTCAACGTGATTGCGAAGACAGATTCCGCCAGCTATGCGCGGACCTGGCTGCTGGAAACCATGCCCAATCGCCGCTCCATCCAGGTTCCGGTCAACTACACCCTGCGCCGCTACGATGCCTTCGCCTCTGCACCGGTGAACACCACTCTCTTCCTCCGCGTGGCTTATGAACTGCGCGACGATTTGAATACGCTGATTCACAGTGGCACCCAGGACACCACGGTTTCCTGTCCAACCCATGGCATGCAATCCATCGGTGGGTTGCCCACCCCGGTGGCGGCCGTTCAAGCGGGGGCGATTACTCTCGAGATCGATCCCCCAACCCAGCTGGCCAGCGCCTCCCGCAGCTACTACGTCAAAGCCACCATCTCCCACATCGAGAGCGGTTCCAACTATACAGCAGGAAATTCCCTCACCCTGGCCAATCAGCGGATGCTCCATTTCAGCGGGGCCCTGAGCTGTGGGAATATCAATACCCTGTTCATCAGCATCAACAACACTCCGGCGGCCGGCTCTGCCGTGCCTCCTTACGTGCTCAGCACCATCGCGATTGATCCCAATAGCGCTACCCTGGCCATTCCTGGCTACACCTTTGGCGGCGGCGGGGCCCTGCAGGTCCGTCTGCATGATGATGGCCATGCGGAACTCCGCACCGGCAGTTATACCGTGAACGGCCCGGTGCCGGACCTTGATGCGCTGGGCTCCGTCGGCTTTGAGCGGGGGCCGATTACGTTAAACTCCAACGGAGCCACGGCCACGATTTCGGCCCGCCTGCCCGCCGGTGTAAGCTATGCCAATACGGCTGCATCCCCGGTTCTGGAAAGCGATCTTTCCTTCGGCACGCAAACCCTCACCCCCACGCTCGATCCCACGGCCACTTCGCTCACCTACACCAGCGCCGCCTGGGTCACCGAAGAAACCAAGCCCGTCCGCATTGCCACCAGCGCTATCGAATGGCTCCCTGGCCTCTCCCGCTTTGACCTGACGGCGACCGGTGCCTCGTCCGTGCGCAAGCCTCTGCTGGATGCCCTGAATGCCGCCACCGTCAACAACGCGGCCATGAAGCTGAAGCGCTCCAATGATCACTGGTGGAATGGCCTGAATGGCACGGCATCCGCAGTTTCCATCAAGGCCAGTCCCACCCGGGGCGGCCAGATGAATGGCAATCTGGGTCTGGGTGCGGCCAGCCTGTTCACCACCCACCTGCCATATAACGTCAATATTTCCGCCCAGTCTGCAAGCACCGTCTCGATCACGGACGATGAAATCCTATCCAGTTCCAAATTGGCCGGTGTCCAACCCACCCTCATCCGCTACGAGCAGACCTGCTCCGTGCCGGACCCCTGCGGCGGCGGATCCTTCACCACTTCACAATCCCTCAGCTTTGCCAATAACGAATTGGCGCTCACCCCGGATGGCGGCCTGCATGCGGTCAGCACCATCAACTCCGGCGGCCTGATCGGCTGGGGCTACGTCGATACCCTGAGCCGGCCCTCCCAGAATGTGGATACCCCCTTCACCCAGGGGAACTTTTACGCCTGCGGCCACTTCCTGGCTGGTGGGCAAAACAGCCTCCCAGTGGATCAGGCACCGCTGGAGATTTCCCTGCTGGGCCGGATGCCCGGCGCTCTGGGCACCAGCGAACGCCCCGGCACGCCCGCCTATGACGCCGGACTGGCCGACTATCCTGGTCTGAATCTGCGCGCCACCGCTGGCCAGCAGGGCCTCAGCTATCTCTGCGGCCTGCCTGCGGGATTTGGTCCCTACGATCTCAAACCCCGCAGCAAATACTACACCCGAAACTCCGGGGTTTCCGGCATCCACGATGCCGTGAACGGCACCTTCCCCACAGGTGCCACCCTCTTTGGATATAACTTTACTTTTTCCAACTATGGGCTGTCCTTCCTCTCCAACGAGAACGTCATCTCCCGGACCAACGGTGCCATCGTCGTGCCCGCCCCGTCCAACTTCCAGCAGCAATTGGAAAAGATCAGCTTCACCTGCCGGGGCAGTATCAAGGAAGCCAAGGTGCCAGCAGCCGATGGTCAAAAGGAACTTGATTACTGGAATGTTGGATTCAGGACGCTGGGCATCAAGTTTATCGCTGACAGTGCCTGTATGCCCTCGGATGCCCGGCTCGTCATTGCCATGGAGACCGGCGCTTCCCATGTCAGTGATCCCCTCTATGGCAAGGTCGGTTTCCAACCCAATGGGCAGCTCATCCGCCCCTCTGACAATTACGCCAATATCACTTCCGAGTTTTCCCTTGCCGGGCCCTTTACCATCGATGGCCCAACCGGAGAAGCCTATCACATCAACGCGGTGCGGGGAGCCTACCTCAATCACGCCGCCTCGACTCCGGCCGGCCCGGGCTTTTGGAACATCGCCGCCTCGGTCGATGTGCCCTTCTTCGAGGACCTGAAGGCCCACATCCAGCTTTCAGGTGACGCCGCCAACACGATCGCCCCGGTCTACATGATGGGAGGCTGGCCCCGCAAGGATTCCGGAGCCACCAACTACGGATGGGCCAGCGGTCCTCTCAATGCGAAGAACTACTTCACCGATTCCTCCTTCGATGCCGATCATACCGGACGTCCTGCGGCCGTTTCCGTCGAGGCCTACTTCTGCTTTGGTAAATACCATAACAGTCAGCGCATTTCCTCCGGTGGCTCCTCCCAAGGAGCTTGCCTGGTGTAGGCGGAGTCGATGGAGGCCTGCCGTTTTCGATGACGCTGATCCATCTGACGCAGCACGTCTTCCGGAGTGAC
>CAMDJM010000068.1 GCA_945900785.1 Akkermansia muciniphila | reverse complement strand
AGCAGATGCGGGCTGAGCTGGTGGATGTCAGGACGAAAGTAAGCACACTCGAAAGCGAGGTGGAAAGAATCGCCACCAGCACAGGCTATGCGGATCCGGGTTTCACCGGCGACCCTGCAGCGCAGATGGGTATATCCCAGTCCGCCTGGGAGGAAGCTGTCGCCAATTTCCAACCGCCCCCTGCCCCGGAACCAGCAGCCCAATGGAACTTCAGCAGCGGGCTGGAAGATGTGATCGGTGAGCGCGAAGCCACGCTTCACGGCGGCGCTTCCCTCAGCCCGGAGGGACTGGTGCTGGACGGAAAAACCGGCTATGTCCTGACAGCTCCGGCAAGGTCAGAACTGAAGGCCAAAACGCTGGAAGCGTTCGTGAAATTGAGCAACCTGCAACAGGCTGGGGGTGCGGTGATCGGCGTGCAGTCGCTGGAGCCGGACAGCGGAACGCAGCATTTCGACGCCATCGTTTTCGGCGAGCGGGAACCCGCCCGCTGGATGGCTGGGAGCAATTCCTTTCTCCGCACGCAGGACCTCGGCGCTGAGCCGGAAACCGCTGCTGACAAGGAGTTTGTCCACATCGCCATCGCCTGGGATGAAGACGGCACCATCCGCTGTTACCGGAATGGGAAGCCTTACGGCAAACCCTATAAGAAGGCCGATGCCGCCATCTTCAAAGCGGGCGAATGGCGCGTGATCTTCGGGGCCCGGGCGCTGCCGGCTGGGAGCAATTTCATGCTCGCCGGCACCATCCGCGAAGCCCGGATGCATGACCGCGCCCTTACAGAACAGGAGATCGCCGCCAGTGCCGGAGCCGCTTCGCCACCAGAGCCGCCGCCCGTGCTTGCCGCCATCAATGTGGCAAAGTCCCAGCGCACTGCGGAACAGACAGCGCTGCTCCGTGATTATTATCTCCGGAATGTCCACGCCGCCACCACTGCGGCCCTGACCAAACCCCGGCAGGATCTGACCGCCGCCCGTGAGCGCATGGCCTTTCTATCCAATGAAGCAAATCAACCGCTTCAGATGGTTAGCCTGGAGATGGCAAAGCCGAAAGACGCCTTTATCCTGATGCGTGGCGATTTCCAGACGCTTGGCGAAAAGGTGGAGCGTGACGTCCCGGCCTTTCTGCCAAAATTCCCCGCCGACCAGCCCCGCAACCGGCTCGGTCTGGCCCGCTGGCTGATGCAAAAGGACCAGCCGCTCGTCGCCCGCGTGCAGGTGAACCGGTTCTGGCAAATGTGCTTCGGCGATGGCCTCGTGCGCAGCATGGGCGACTTCGGCATGCAAGGCACCTTCCCCAGTCACCCGGAGCTGCTAGACTGGCTGGCGCTGGAATTTATCGATTCGAAATGGAACATGAAACAGATGCTGAAAACCATTTTGACCAGCCGCACCTACCGGCAGGCCTCGACGGATGCCCGGCGCTATGCCGAAGCCGACCCTTTGAACAAACTGCTCTGGCGTGCCCCAAGGGTTCGGCTCCAGGCCGAAACCATCCGCGACAACGCTCTGGCCGCCGCCGGACTGCTCTCGGAAAAAATGGGGGGGCCACCCGTCTTTCCCTGGCAGCCTAACGATTACTACAAAGGTAAAAACAACGGCTGGCCGTGGAATTTAAGCCCCGGCGAAGACCTCTACCGCCGCGGCCTCTACACCTTCTGGCGGCGCACCACCCCGTATCCTACCTTCGTCATCTTCGACGCCCCTGACCGGGCCGAATGCACCTTCGAGCGCCCCCGCACCAACACCCCGCTCCAGGCCCTCGCCACCCTCAACGACCCACAATTCGTCGAAGCCGCCCGCGTCCTTGCCCAGCGCCTCCTCACCGAAGCCAACGGCACTGACCAGCGCATCACCCTCGCTTACCGGCTCACCCTCTCCCGCCCGCCGGCCGCCAGGGAACTCGAGTTGATGCGCCCGTTTCTGGACGAACAACTCACCCTCTATCGAAGCCAGCCCGAAGCCGCCAAAGCGCTCGCTACCGCCGGCCGGGCCCCGCGTCCGGATTCTTTGGACCCGGCGGAACACGCCGCATGGACCGCCTTTGCCAATGTCATGCTGAACCTTGACGAAACCATAACGAGGAACTGAGCTGATCGATCGCCGCCGCCGATTTGACCTCATTGTCTGAAGTTAGTCATTTCGCCACGGCAAACGCGAAGTATTTCGGGGCTTTTGGATTTACGAAGGTTTGGAACCCGGTCACGAACTGATGAAACTCCGGAATTAGCATCGGGCTTGAATTCCTTACTTTTCAGCCTTACGCATAAACCCATGACGGTAACGCTTACATCCAAGGACCAGATCACCATTCCACTGGCAGTGCGCCAACAGCTGAATCTAAAAACACGCGATGCGCTTGAGTTTGATGAAACGGCTCCTGTGCTGACGCGCCGGGTGGTGAACCGCGCGGAGTGGGAGCGGACTCTGGAAGCCTGGCAGGTCTCTGCAGAAAGTGCTCTTACAGGCCACCCGTGGGAAAAACAATCCGCGGCGGATATCATTGATGATCTCCGCGGTGGCTCTGCGGAAACTCCAGCCAAAGCCAGGTGATCACGGCGCTCAATTCTTCTGTCCTCTGGTCGGTCATCAGGAAGGAGACCAGCGCTGATTTGTGGCTGCGCGCCCTGCTCCAGGCGGCTTTAGAAGGTCCACTTGTGATCAGCCCGGTCGTTTTCGCCGAACCCGCCCCTTCAACTGCAGATCCCGCTGCTTTGACTGAGTATCTGAACCGGCTTTCCACCGCCTGCGACCCGATCACGCCTGAGGCCGCCCACCTCGCCGGATTAACCTTCAAAAACTACCGGAAAGCAGGAGGCCCCCGCCAGCACCTAGTGCCGGACTTCCTCATCGCGGCCCATGCCCAGGTCCAAGCCAACCGCCTCGCAGCCATCGACAGAGGATACCTCCGTAA
Organism: Akkermansia muciniphila; assembly: GCA_945900785.1. Classification (GTDB taxonomy): domain Bacteria; phylum Verrucomicrobiota; class Verrucomicrobiia; order Verrucomicrobiales; family V1-33; genus CAIZWU01. The sequence continues at coordinate 24,331 of CAMDJM010000068.1, read as the reverse complement.
ATGGTTTCCAAGTTTGCGGCTATTGGTGCCGTAGTATTACCATGCCACAATAAAGCCTGACCGTATTGGCATCACGCCACAATCCGCCACAATCCGCCACAATCCGCCATGAACTCCACCTTATACCATACCAGCCGCCGCCGTTTCCTGTCACAAACTGCGTCCGGTTTCGGGCTGATGGCGCTGTCGAATTTGCTGGGGCGCAACTCCGCGCAGGCAGCGGCCATGCCGGCGGGCGGGGCGCTGGGGACCACGCATTTTGCACCGAAGGCGAAGCGGGTGATTTATTTGTTCCAGTCCGGCGGGCCGAGCCATCTGGATCTCTTCGACTACAAGCCGGTGCTGGTGGATCAGCACGGGAAAGACATGCCGGCCAGTGTGCTGGGAACGCAGCGGGTTTCGCTGATGACGCGTGAGAAGGGCCGGCGCTCTTGTGCTTCGCCTTTCAAGTTTGCGCAGCATGGAATGAGCGGGGCGTGGGTGACTGAACTGATGCCTCACACGGCTGGTGTGGTGGACGATTTGTGTTTTATCAAATCCCTGCAGACCGAGCCTATCAATCACGATCCGGCCGTGACCTTTATCCAGACAGGCCGGGCGATTTCCGGTCGTCCGGCTTTCGGTTCGTGGATGCATTATGGGCTGGGCAATGCCAGTCAAAACCTGCCGGCCTACGTGGTGATGATCAGCGGAAATGCCGACCAGCCCATTCTCAGCCGATACTATCATAATGGATTCCTGCCCAGCCGCTATCAGGGGGTCCAGTTCCAGTCGGCGGGCGACCCCGTGCTTTTCCTGTCCAATCCCACCGGCATCGACCACGGGAACCGCGGCCGCATCATCAGCACCATCAATCAGCTCAACGCCTTCCAGCACGAGCAATCCGGTGATCCTGAAATAGAAGCGAGGATCGACTCCTTCGAACTCGCCTACCGCATGCAGACCTCCGTGCCGGATCTAATGAACCTGAAGTCCGAGCCGAAAGAAGTGCTTGACATGTATGGCCCCGAGGTGACCAAGCCAGGTTCCTTTGCCTATCAATGTCTCATGGCCCGGAAGCTTGCCGAGCGGGATGTCCGGTTCGTCCAGATTTTTCATGCCGGATGGGATCACCACGGCGGGTTGAAGGATGGCATGATCCGTCAGTGCCAGGCCAGCGATCAGCCATCCGCAGCCCTGATCAAAGACCTGAAGATGCGGGGCATGCTCGACGATACCCTCGTGGTGTGGGGCGGGGAATTCGGCCGCACAGCCTATTCCCAGGGCGATGACCTGAATGGCCGCGACCATCATCCCCGCTGTTATTCCATTTGGATGGCTGGTGGTGGCATCCGTGGCGGCCTCAGCATTGGAGCCACCGATGACTTCGGCTACAACATCGCAGATAACCTCATCCACGTCCGCGACCTCCACGCCACCATGCTCCACCTCCTGGGCATCGACCACCAGCGGTTCACTTTTAAAAACCAGGGCTTGGATGATAAGCTGACCGGAGTGGAGCACGCCCGGATCGTAACCGAGATTCTTGCGTGACCGCACCCGCCGCGTGAGGCCCTCTTCTGAATTGATGTCGAGGGTGTATTTTCATTCTATGGCCGGGAGAGTTCGGTTTATTGTGCCGGTAATTTGCCTGCTGTTTCAGGTAAGGAGGGGCTTTACCACATGGCCGTGCACATCTGTGAGGCGGGCATCGCGGCCGCCGTGGCGGAAGGTGAGGCGTTCGTGGTCGAGGCCCATCTGGTGGAGAATGGTGGCGTGGATGTCGTGGACGCTGAGGGGATCGACGATGGCGTTGGCTCCATACTCGTCGGTTTCGCCAAAGGCGGTGCCTCCTTTAAAGCCGCCGCCGGCCATGAAGATGCTGTAGCCACTGACGTGATGGTCGCGTCCGGCGCCTTCGTTGACGGCGGGGGTGTGCGGGGTGCGGCCCATCTCACCGGCCCAGAGAACGATGGTCCCGTCCAGCAGTCCCCGCTGATGCAGGTCGGTGATGAGCGCGGCGACGGACTGGTCGGTGATGCGGGCGTTCTTGGCGTGGTTCTTCCTGAGTTCGCCGTGCTGGTCCCAGGGCGAGTTGTTGCCGTCGAAGCTGGGGCAGGTGATTTCCACAAAACGCACTCCGGCTTCCACGAGCCGCCGGGCCCGGAGTGCCTGGGTGGCGTAGAGGCGCTGGTGTTCGTCGGCGGAGTCGAGTCCGTAGAGTTGGCGGATGTGCTCCGGCTCGCGGCTGATGTCGGCGATGTCCGGCACGGTGCTCTGCATGAGAAAGGCGGTCTCGTAGTTGGTGATAGCGGCCTCAATGGCCTGGGCATCGGAACTCTGTTCGGCAAAGGCGGCGTTTTGTCCGGCCAGCAGGTCGAGCTTGCGGCGTTGTGCCGCAGTGGGATCGCCCGGCACAATGTTATTCACTGGCGTGCCTTTGGCCCGCATCATGGTGGCCTGGTGACTGGCGGGAAGATACGAACTGCCGAAGTTCTCCAATCCGCCATTCGGCACCCAGTCGTTGTTCAGCACGACGTAGCCGGGCAGGTTTTTGTTTTCGGTGCCGAGACCATAGGAAACCCATGCGCCGAAGCTAGGGGCCTGTCCGAGGATGCGTCCGGTGTGGAGCAGGAGGTTCGATTGACCATGCAACGGAATCTCGCCCACCATGGAACGCACCACGCAGAGATGGTCCGCCACTTTGGCGAGGTGCGGAAACAGCTCGCTCACCCACAGCCCGCTCTGGCCCCGCTGCCGGAATTCCCACGGACTGCCCATCCACACGCGCCGGCCCTCGCCCTGAGTGCGTCTGCCGAGCCACTTGGGGTCCAGCGGCTGGCCCTCATGCTTCTTGAGCATGGGCTTGTAGTCGAAGGTGTCCACATGGCTGGGGCCGCCGTCCATGAAGCAAAAGATGACATTCTTTGCCCTCGCCGCGAAATGCGGTGCGGCGGCACCAGCCTCGCGGGAAAACAATCCATTCAGCGCCAGCATGCCGAATCCGGCGGAGGCCTGCTGGAGAAAGCCGCGACGGGTGGAGACAGGAGCGACGGTGCCGGGACAAGTGCAGTGTTTCATAAGCCTAACGATAGTAGATAAACTCCTGGGTGTTGAAAATGGCGTGGGCGAGCTGGGTCCATGCGGCCTCGTCATTCAGAGTATCGGTGGAGCGGGCGAAGTCGCGGAAGGCAGCGGTCCATTGCTCCAGTTCGCCGGGCTGCGGCGTCCGGGCGAAGGCCTGGACGAACATGTCAGTGATGCGCTCCGCAGGCGTGGGATGCGGTGTTTTCACCAGCTGGGCGGCCCAGTGTCCGGCCAGCGAGCGGACGAACGGGTCATTGAGCATCACCAACGACTGCGAGGGCACACTGGTCGCGTTGCGTTTTCCGCTGGGCATTTTGGGGGCCGGCAGGTCGAAGGCGTCGAGAAATGCGGGCGGAGCCATGATCGACATTTGCAGGTAGAGGGAGCGGCGACCCTCGCCGTCGAGCGGTCCACTGAAGAGCCGTTTGCTGGCGTCCTCCACGGTGCGAAACGGGCGGATGGGCCTTCCGTAGAGGGTGGGATCCAGCCGGCCCGACACGGCGAGCAGGGCATCCCGGATGCCTTCTGCCTCCAGCCGCCGCGTGGGGTAATGATGGCGGAGACGATTGGCGGGGTCCCGTTCCCTGGCTGCGGTGGTGACCGTGCTGGATTGCAGAAAGGTTTCGCTGAGCACCAGCCGCCGCACGAGTTTCCTGGTGGACCAGCCCTCGCGGATGAATTCGCGGGCCAGCCAGTCGAACAGTTCGGGATGTGAGGGTTTATCGCCGAGCCGGCCAAAGTCATCTGGCGTGGCGACCAGTCCGGTGCCGAAGATCCACTGCCATACGCGGTTCACATACACGCGGGAGGTCAGCGGATGCTCCGGTTGGAGCAGCGATTCAGCAAGTTCGCGCCTGCCGCTGCCGGTGCTCTTCGCCACGTCGTTCCGGCCCGCGAACATCTGCAGAAAGTCTGGCATCACCAGCTCGCCGAGCGAATCCACATTGCCGCGGGCATTGAAATGCAGGCCCGCTCTGGCAGCGATGCGCTCATCCATGCTGTTGGCCGTGCGGGGAAAGGCGATGCTTTGCTCCGTGCGGCGGTATTCGGCCACAAGGGCTGCCAGCGGACTGTCGGGCTGGAGTGGATTGGTGTAGCGGACATTCACTTCGTCTCCATCAGAAAATCCGTCCTCATCGGTGTCGGTCTTGAGCGGACTGGTTCCCAAAGCGACCTCGGGACCATCGTTGAGAGCGTCGTCGTCGGTGTCGGCATCATTCGGTTTCGTGCCCTGGGCCAGTTCCCGGGCATTGGTGAGGCCGTCGTGATCCGGGTCGCCCGTGGCGCCATCGGCTGGATTCACGCTGCCACTGTCGTTGGGATCAAGTCCGTATTGGGTTTCCCATGCGGACGGCAATCCGTCTCCGTCGGAATCGTCACCCGGAACGGCCGTCAGCTTCATGTTCGCGAATCCCAGATGAGCCCCGCCAATTTGGCCGCCCAGGCCACTCAAGCCGGCAAATGTCAGGAACCTTGCCCCGCGGGGAATGAGGAGCTTGTCCGTCGTGCCGAATTGATGATATACGGTCGGCGAATCCTTGGCCTGATCGGTGAAATCGAGGAGTTGAACGACCTGCCCATCCACCAGAATCACCGCCGATTTATTTTCAAATGGCGCGCCAAGGGTCTGACCTGGTCGAAAATTGGCGACCCCCGCCTGGCCCGTCAGCAGCAGCGCCTGGCCTGCCACCAAACTGTTATCCTGACGGATCTTGTTCAGGTCGAAGGTGATGAACGCATCGCCATGCATGCCGAAACCCATCTGGGCCGTCTCGTCGGAAAAATCGCCATCATCGTCTGTGTCTAGTATTAAAGGCCCAGGGTTCCCGCTATCGAACTTGCGGTCGCGAAAAACCTGGGCGTTACCGGGCGTCTGACCGGTTGCCCGTCTCTTTCCGTCAGAGAAGCCCGTAGTGAAATCGAAGGCGGGCAGCGTCCCGTCCCCCTGGGCCAGAGCCGTCGGTCCCGCGCCGCTGACGCCGCCGGCAAGATTGACCGGATTGCCGTCCCCATGGAAGTTCTGGGCGACATCTCCCGCAGCATTCCCGATGTTCTCATTCAGCAGCAGGCCGGGGCTGGCTGCGCGGGGCTGGCTGGATCCAAACCTGTTAGGCAGCAGCCGGTTCGTCAGCAGCCAGTCGAGCACCGGGCCGTCGCCGCGCTCCGTGCGGTCTTCGCACCAGCGTTGCACGGCCCCCGTGAGCCACGCGGCGAGCCGGGAGTTGGCTTCCTCCGCAGTTTTCGGCGCCGGGCCAGTGTAGAGCGTGGCAAAGGCATCCAGGGTGTCCTGCGGTTTGCCATCCGCATCGTGCGTGACGATGCCGGTGATGCTCAGCCAGCTCAGTTTGTCGAAGCCGCTGTCCGCCGCTGACAGGCCGGGAGCGATTCCGGTTCGCGGCGGAAAATTCGCATTCAGCGAGGCCGTGACGAAATCCATCGTGACACGGGTGACGCCGTTTTTCATCGGGATGTCGCCAAAACTCATCCAAGCGGGATTCACATTGTTAAGGAAGCCGACCCGCTCATTCTGGAACGTGTTTTCATCCATTGTCAGATGCCCGCCGAACTCACCGCCGGCAAGCCGCAGGCTGGTGAATTTCCCCGGCACGAGGTGCTGCGGCGGCATGCGCAGAGCCCCCGGCAGCTTCGACGACAACGCGTTCGTGTGGTAGCCGCGTGGCAGCAACCGCGTGAGGACCGCGTCGCCCTCCAGCGCCACGAGCGGCGTGGCCTCAGGCACCCAACCATGGGTCATGCCATCGCCCTCCATACACCATCCGGCAGGCAGTTGCGGCGAGGAAAAATCGGCCAGCATGGGGTAGGCCTCATTGGCCTTGGTTCGAGCGGCCCGGGCCGCGGTCCATTCCGTGACCAGTGCCTGCCATGCCGCTTCCACGCCGCCTTCGGCCGCGGTGAGCTTTACCAGCGGATAGGCGATTTCTTCCAGCGGTGGTGCGGCGGCCGGCAGCCGCTTTCGCCAGTCCGCGGGCACGAGGCTCACCGCTTTCCATCGGGCGGCGAGTTCGCTGCGGATGGCCGTCCGCAGCTCTTTGAGCTTCGCGATGGCCGCGTCGTTCTTTCCCGGGGCATCCACCGAGCGGCTGGTCCATCGCGGCGTCATGAAGACGGCTCCGAGAGCGAAATAGTCACGCTGCGAAACAGCCTCCAGCTTGTGATTATGGCAGCGGGCACAGGCGACGGTAGTCGCGAGGAAGGCTTTGGAGAACGCATCAATTTTGTTGTTCACCATCTCCTGATGCACGCCATTGAAAGTAAGACTGCTTTCATGGCGGTGCTCGCCGAGGTGATAGAAGACCGGACCGATGAGGCTCTCGTCGACTTGCAGGGCGGCATCCACCCGCGGCCGGGCCAGCAGGTCGCCGGCGATCTGTTCGCGGACGAACTGATCGTAGCCCACGTCGCCATTGAAGGCCCGGATGAGATAATCGCGGTATTCGTGGGAGCCTTTGACGGGATTGTCCCACTCGTAGCCATAGGTGTCCGTGTAGCGCACCACATCCATCCAGGAGCGGGCGAATTGCTCGCCGTAATGCGGTGAGGCCAGCAGTTCATCCACCAGAGACGCGAGGGCCGCTGCGGTATCAGACTGGCTGGCGGTCAGGAAACGCGAACGCAGCTCCGGTGAGGGCGGCAGGCCGGTAAGCACAAAGGAGAGCCGCCGCAGCAGGACCTCCGGATCCGCCCGGGGCGCAGGCGGCAGGGTGGCGGCGTCGAGCCGGGCACGGATGAAGCGGTCCACCGGTTCCCGATTCCATGCGGCATCGGCCACGGTCGGCGGTTCCGGCTGCTGCATCGGTTGCAGGCTCCACCAGGCGAGCCGTTTTTGAAATTCCGCCGCCCATTCGTCCGTCGCCGGCTGGGCCGCTGCGGGCATTTCGTTTCGCGGGTCCACCGCTCCCTGCTGGATCCACTCAGCCAGCAAGGCCACTTCCTCTGGCGACAGCGCTTTCTTGGGCGGCATCTGCAAATCCTTGTCCGCATAGCGCACCGCCTTGATGAGCAAACTTTCGTGCGGCTTGCCCGGCACAATGGCTTTTCCGGTATCACCACCCGCCTGCCACCCGGCACGCGAGTCGAGGCGAAGTCCACCTTTTTGTTTTTTACCGCCATGGCATTCGATGCAGCGCCCGACGAGCAGTGGTCGGATGCTGGCTTCAAAAAACGCGACCTTCTCCGCCGGCTCCGCACCGGCTGCGCCAGTCGGTGACGTCCCAAACTCCGGCCCGCTGATCAACGTCCCCACCTGCGTCCCGGTCGCGGGGTCATTCCGCTCCACCTTCCCCAGGGCATTCTTCAGCACCAGCATGTCAGGCATTCCACCCACGGCCCGGCCCGCCAGCACCAGCAAGGAGGCGAGCAGACGAAGCCGGAAGGCGGCATGAAACATGAACATCACCAGCACCCTACTCCAGCGCAGCGTGGAAAGCTATGGTCAAGTCACCAAAGAATGGTAATATCCTCTTATGGCCACAACGCATCTCCAGACAGAATTTTTCCAGGAAGTGGCCGGCATCGCGCAACTTCTCCAGGCGCCCGGGCACCTGCCCGGAGCGCTCTTCATAATCAAAAACCCCGACTCCCGCTAGATCTACATGAGTGGCGCACTGAGGGAAGCCATCAATCTGCCGAGGGGACAGGAAGTCGTCGGCAAAACCGACTTCGACCTCTTCCCAAAAATCATCGCCGGGAGCTTCCGGCAAAACGACCTGCCCGTTTTCCAGCACGGCAAACCGCTGGTAAATGAAGTGCATGCCAGCGTGGGTGGTCCGGGTTGTCAAAAAATAGTTTCCCAAATGGGGACCCCGGGTTTATACTGACGGCCTCCATGTGGTTCACATCCTCTCCATCCGACCGGACGGTTCTCCCTGCGGTTGCCCGCATCGCGACGCCTGGCATGGGATGGCGGCACGTTGCACTGCTCACGATGCTCGTGCTTCTGCCGGGAACGGGGCGCGGTGCGGACCTCCCCACTCCGCAACTGGCGTTTTTTGAGCAGCACATCCGGCCAGTCCTGGCCAACGAGTGTTACGACTGTCACGGAGTGAACAAGCAGAAGGGCGGGCTGCGGGTGGATTCGCGCGATGGGCTGCTCAAGGGCGGCGATACCGGTCCGGCGATCATTCCGGGCGACGCCGGCAGCAGCCTGCTCATCCAGAGCATCAGGCACGAGCATCCCGACCAGAAGATGCCCAAGGGACGGCCAAAGCTCACCAACGCAGTGACCGCCCATTTCGTGAAGTGGGTGAACGAGGGCGCGGTGGACCCGCGCGATCATCCGCCAAAGCCGGATGAGGTCGTGAAGGCTGACTGGGAAAGCCTTTTCGAAGCACGGCGGGGTTGGTGGAGTTTCCTAGCACCGCAGATGCCTTCCGTGCCCGTAGTGGCCGGCACCGCCTGGTCGGAACAACCGGTGGATCGTTTCATCCTTGCGAAGTTGGAGGAGAATGGATTGGCACCAGCGCCGGCGGCCAGCGCGCCCACTTGGTTGCGGCGTGTGCATTTTGCTATCACGGGCCTGCCACCGACGCCAAGGGAACAGGCCGCTTTCCTCGCTGACCCATCCCCGGAGGGCAAGGCGAAAGTCGTGGATGGGTTGCTCGCCTCGCCGCATTATGGCGAGCGTTGGGCGCGCCACTGGATGGACCTCGTGCGCTTCGCCGAATCCTACGGGCACGAGCAGGACTTCGCGATCCCCTACGTGTGGCAGTATCGCGATTACCTGATCCGCGCCTTCAATGCGGACGTTCCCTACAACGATTTCGTTAAGGAGCACATCGCGGGTGACCTGCTCACGACTCCCCGCCGCCATCCTGGTGCCGGCTTCAACGAATCGGTCATCGGGACCGGCTGGTGGTATCTGCATCAAGCCACCCACGGGCCGGTGGATCCTTATCAGGACGAGGCCGACCGGATGGATAACCAGGTGGATGTTCTCTCCAAAACGTTTCTCGGGCTGACGGTGGCTTGCTCGCGCTGTCACGATCACAAGTTCGATCCCATCGCGACCAAAGACTATTACAGCCTCACGGCTTTTCTCCGCGGCTCGCGCCAGGACCTTGCGTATCTTGATCCCAATGGCCAACTGGAAAAGCGGGCGGAGCAACTGCGGCAACTGCACGCGGAACAAACCGCCGTGTTGCGCACGGCATTGAAGGACGAGCGGGCCCGGGGTGGTCCGGAAATCGCGGCTTACTTCACGGCCGCTCATGAGGTGATTCACGGCAGGGCCGGACCACCTAACGAAGAGCAGGACGGGCCTGCGGAAACCATTTTCGAGGATTTCGAGGCTGGCAGCTACCAGCGGTGGAACGTGGCAGGCGAAGCCTTTGGCACCGTGCCCGCCACCGGTGCCCACCCCGGCCAGCAAGCCGTGGAAGGGTTTCTCGGCACAGGACTCGTGAACAGCTTTACCAGAGGGGATGCTCCCAAAGGCACGCTGCGCTCCCGGTCTTTCCAAATCGGGCGACCGTATATCCGTCTTCTCGTGGGCGGTGGCATTCCGTCGCAGACGGCGAGGGTCGTCCTGCGGGTGGGTGACAAAGAAGTCCGCAGCGCTGCAGGGAGCAATCGTGAGCAACTCGAACCTGTGGTTTGGGATGTGCGCGGGTTTGCCGGACAGCAAGCCTCGATTGAGATCATCGACGACGAATCCAATACCTGGGGGCACATCCTGGTGGACCAAATTGTTTTCACTGACTCCCCGGACGCGAAGCCGATCCGCTTGGCGCGGCCCGTCGCGGTGGTAGCGGCGGAACGGGGATTAAAAGCTCCAGTGCTGGAGCGGTGGGCGACCGCGTGGCTCTCTCCGGCAGTGCAGAGCCCGGCGCATCCACTGCATGCCTGGCTGCGTGCGGTGGCTCCTGAAAATGCCACGCCACTTCCCGCCAGCAGCCTGACGCCACCGGCACCTGAGCCCGGCGCTCCGACTATCCCTTTTGCCGCGCCGGACTATGCCGGATGGTTCCCCAGCGGACAAGCTTTCAGCAGGCAGGCAGAGCTGGGCGGGAACTGGCGCGTAACCGGTGCGCAGATCGAATTTCTCCCCGGCACCGCAGCGCACAGTGGATTGGTGGCCAGTGCCTTGCAGGGGACCCTTCGCTCTCCTACCTTCACCTTGACCCATCCCAACATCCACCTCCGCCTCGCGGGCCGCGGGCAGGTCCGGCTGATCATCTCCCGTTATGGCCTGCGCGGGTTCAATCCGCTGCTTTTTGAAAAGACCTTGTTCGAGGTCAGCACGGACGGAAGCTTCGCCTGGCATTCGATTGACGCCAACCTCGAACGGCATATTGGCCGCCTGGCTTACTTCGAAATCATCGACAATGGCAAGGACCACATCGCCGTAGACCGCATCGTCTTTTCAGCGGGCTCAAAGCCGCCCGCCGGGGCTGGCATGGATGGACCTGCAGCGGGATCTCCCGCGCAGTGCGCGCAACACCTTGAATCTACCGTGCACAAGGCCCTGGACGCTTGGCTTGATCAAAAACCGGAGCAGGACGGGCTGCCACTGCTCGCGTGGCTTTCGCAAAATGGGTTCCTCGACTGGGGCGCTGCCACCCCGGCCATCGCCGGGATCGCCGGGCGGATGGAGCAGGCGGCAGAGGGCCTGCCCGATCCCATGCGCGTGTTGGCCATGACCGACGGAACCGTGGAACCCGCACGCGTCTTTGTCCGCGGGGATCACAAAAATCCAGGCCCTCCAGTGGAGCGGCAGTTTCTTCAAGTCCTGGGGGGAACCGCGCCGTTGGCCATCAAGCACGGGAGCGGACGGTTGGAACTCGCCGAAGCCCTGACCGCGGATAGCAATCCCCTGCTTCATCGCGTCATCGTCAACCGTATCTGGGCGCATCTGTTCGGGCGCGGGCTGGTGCCGACAGTGGATAACTTTGGCAAAATGAGCCTTCCGCCCTCGCATCCGGAACTCCTGGACTACCTGGCGCTCCACTTCCGGGATGGCGGCGGCTCGATCAAAAAACTGATCCGGTCGCTCTGCCTCACGCACACCTATGCCATGTCCAGTAATCTGTCCGACCCCGTGGCGGAAACGCGCGATCCCGAAAACGCCCTGCTGCACCGCATGAAGTTCCAGCGGCTTGAGGGGGAAGCGATTCGCGACAGTCTGCTGGCGGTCCAGGGGCAATGGAACCGGACCCAATTCGGCCCGTCAGTGCCCACCTACTTCACCCCCTTCATGGGCGACCGCATGTGGGTCAAAAACGAAAGCGGACCCATGGACGGCGACCGGCGCCGTTCGGTTTACCTCGAGACACGCCGCAATTTCCTGAATCCGTGGATGATCACCTTCGACCTGCCGGTGCCGGACACCACCGTGGGTCAGCGCAACCGCTCAAATGTGCCTGGCCAGGCGCTGACGCTGATGAACGATCCCTTTGTCAAACTTCAGGCCGAAGCGTGGGCCAAAGAGTGGGTCGGCCGGACCGATCTCTCCGGCCGGCAACGCATCGAACTGATGTTCGTGCGGGCTCTGGCGCGGCAACCCAAACCGGCGGAGCTGGATCAGATGATCAACTTTCTCCAAGTCCAGGCGCAAGCCCGCGGACTGCCTGCAGAGGCAGTCCAGGGGGACCAGGCGTTGTGGGCCGATGCCTGTCATGTTATTTTTATGATGAAGGAGTTTTGTTATGTCCAGTAATCCCACCAACCACGGGCCATGCTGCGGGAGGCGGATGACGCGGCGGCGCATGCTGCGCGAGGGCTCCCTCGGTTTCGGAGCCCTCGCCCTGGCCTCGCTTCTTGCTGACAAGGCGTATGGCGCAACTGCGGCGGCGGGCGACTCCCCACTCAGCGGCCCGCATTACCGGCCAAAGGCCCGCAATGTTATCTTCCTCTACATGGATGGTGGGGTGTCACAGGTGGATAGCTTCGACCCGAAGCCCCGCCTCGCCAAGGACCACGGTAAACCGTTCGGCCTGAAGATGGAGCCGACGCAATTTGAGCAAAACGGCGCGGTGCTGCGTAATCTCTGGGACTTCAAAAACTACGGGCAGTGTGGCACGCCGGTGAGCGATTTGTTCCCGGAGACCGGGAAATGTGTGGACGATCTTTGCGTCATCCGCTCCATGGTCTCCCTCTTCTCTGAACACAACGCGGCGAACTACTTCCTCCACAGCGGCAGCGGCATGGCCGGGCGTCCCAGCATGGGAGCCTGGACGACCTATGGCCTGGGATCGGAAAACCGCGACCTCCCGGGCTACGTCGTGCTGGACGGTGGCCTCATCCCGTCCGGTGGGGTGGATTGTTTTGGCGCTGGGTTCCTCCCTGCGGCCTATCAAGCTTCGCTGCTGCGCAACCAGCTGCCTGCCCTGGCCAATGTCCAGCCGCTTGAAACGGCTGCCAAGCTTCAGAAAAACAAACTCGCCGCCCTTCGCGCATTGGATCGGTCCTCCGTGGAGACCCTCGGCCAGCACGATGCCCTGGAGGCGGCTATAGCCAACTACGAACTCGCCTACCGGATGCAGCTGGCCGTGCCTGGGGTCACCGACATCTCCGGCGAATCCGCCGCCACGCGCCAGCTTTACGGCATGGATGCGCCCTTTGAACACACGCGCTCCTACGGACGCCAGTGCCTCATCGCGCGCCGCCTGATCGAGAGGGGGGTGCGCTTTGTCGAATTGACCTGCCCGCGTGCCTACGGCAACGCGCGTTGGGATGCCCACGGGGAACTCCAGAAAAACCATTCGCTCAACGCCCTTGCGATCGACAAGCCCATCGCCGGCCTGCTCACGGATCTGAAGGCCCGCGGACTGCTGGACGAAACCATCGTCCTCTGGTCCGGCGAATTCGGCCGCACACCCTTCGCTCAGGGATCGGAAGGCCGCGACCACAACCCCTTTGGCTTCAGCCTCTGGCTCGCCGGCGGTGGCATCCGTGGCGGCATGACCTACGGCGCCACCGATGACTACGGCTACAAGACCGTCCATAACAAGGTTGAGATTCACGACCTCCACGCCACCCTCCTCCACCTGCTCGGCATCGATCACGAAAGACTGACCTATCGATTCGGCGGCCGCGACTACCGTCTGACCGATGTCCACGGGGAGGTGATCCGCGGAATCCTGGCCTAACGCAGGGACAGCGCCGGATGGGCGGGGCTTGCCGCAGATAAAAACCAAACCAATGAAGACCAAACCAGTGAAGACCAAATCAACCGCGCCTCTGAACCTCATTCTTGTCTTTTCGCTGATGGCCTTCCTGGGCGGCATTTCCCACCCGCAGGCGGCGGAGCCATCCCCGCCGGGCGGGGCTGCGGAGGGAGACAAGGATTTGTGGGTGCGATACCCCGGAAAAAGCGGTCCAGGCCACAGCAAGCAGGTGGTCCTGATCTCCGGCGACGAGGAATATCGTTCCGAGGAAACCTTGACCCAGTTAGGGAAAATTCTGGCCCTGCACCACGGATTCGAATGCACCGTGCTCTTCGCCATTGAACCCCGGACGGGCATCATCAACCCCAACTATCAGGCAAACATCCCGGGCCTTGCCGCGTTGCGGACCGCTGACCTGATGGTCATTGCCACGCGGTTTCGCAATCTCCCGGACGACCAGATGCGCGAAATCGACGATTATTTGAAATTGGGCGGCCCGGTGCTCGGCCTGCGCACCGCCACGCATGCCTTCCGGATTCCGGTCGAACGCCGCCAATGGCTGCACTACGATTACCGTTACAATGGCCCGGCCAACTGGGTCCATCGTGATCCGAAATATGACGGCGACCAGAAAGCATGGACCGGCGGCTTTGGCGGAACCGTGCTGGGTGACACCTGGTTCTATCACCATGGCTATCACAATCACCAGAGCACGCGGGGGCTCATCCCGCCCGGAGTGCGCGGGTCGCCCCTCACCCGCGGCCTGAGCGACGGCGGCATCTGGGGACCCACGGATGTTTACGCGGTGCGGCTTCCGCTGCCCGGCGACTCCATGCCGGTGGTCCTCGGGCAGACCATGGATCGCAAGGGTCCCTACCTTGAGAACGATGCGTTTCTCGGAATGCGGCCGACCGACGACGTCGTAGCCGGCATCGGCCACAACCCCACTGCCGATCGTGGACAGGATCGTTACCATCCCAACGATCCGACCCCGCCGGTGGCCTGGACCAAAAGCTATCAACTGCCCAACGGGCCGAAGGGAAAGGTCTTCGCCACCACCATGGGATCGTCCACGGATCTGGCGTCCGCCGGCACGCGACGGATGTTGGTCAACGCGGTTTACTGGTGTGTCGGCTTGGAAAATCAGATTCCTGCCGGCGGGACCAAGGTGGATCTGGTCGGCGACTACAGCCCCAGCGCCTACCGATTTTACAGCGACGACGACTGGAAGAAAAAAGCCCTGAAACCATCTGCCTTCCGGGAAATGAATTAATTAATGTGGTGTGGAACTCCAGAGTCCTGCGCCCGGACCGGGCTGCAGGAAAACATCACACCGCACGCGACGAGGGAGGCGCAAAACCGTTTCCGGATAAGCCCGTTCATTTGGCGGGGCTCTTTTCCTTGAAAACAGTCAGGATTGCCGGCTCCGCAGTGATCTTTAATCCGGGAATGGAAATGAGTCCGGTGGGGCCGGCCCTGCCTTCCCCTTGGGCGGTTCCAAACGCCCATCGGAAAGAGGCCCCGGACGCGGGCGGTCCGTTCTGGATTCTGCGCAGCGAAACATCAGCTGTCGTTTCCTTCGGGATGTCGAATGTGGTTTTCAGATCCGCCGCACTCACGAGGAAGAGCGACATTTCAAGTTTGTCCATGGTATCGCTGAGAACCCGCCAGCGGAAAAACGCATTCACCTGTCCGACGGAGTTGCTTTGAAGATCGTCCGGCCACAGCAGTTTGCTATTGCCCGAAGCATTGGTGAAAACCGGATAGGCCTCGTTCCTTTTCACATTCAGCCAGTCGAAGGAATTGACCAGGTCATTCACCTTTTCGATCAACAGGTGATTGTCCGCATGACCAAAAGGTCCCCAGTAGAACAGGAGAGCATATTTCCGGTCATTCATGGCCTTCACAAATCGTTCGTGTCCGGCAGACCATGTGTCGTCCTGCGCGGATTCATCAATGGCAATCGGAGGATCGGGAATCCTGACGATTCCAGGCAAAGCGGGAGAGAGGAAACCCATCCGGTGGGAAACATGTTCGATCCCGGCGGGAATGCTGGCTTTGATGGCCGCGAAAACATCCCCGTTGCGCATTCCAATGCCGAGGGTGCCGCTCCCGCCCATCGAGATGCCGGTGAGATATACCCGGTCGGGATCGATGCCGTATTTTGCAATCACCCATTTGACCGTGTCCACCACCCGCCGTTCCACCGGTGCCGGGTCTCCGCCGGAATTCATCCTGATCAAATTGGGATCCCTCAAATGCATCCCTCCCCACCACCAGTCACCCGGGTTGCCGCGGCAGTCGAGATACAGGGCGTAGAAATCATCCGGCGAACGGTAGATGTCATGGTTTCCAATGTGGCGGGTGCTGTTCACACACTTGAGCACATCATGCCCTGCCGAATGGAGCACCACATAAAGCGGGGCGCTTTTGCGCTCATTTTTCGGATGAATCAACACAAAGGAATCCTGCTGCGGAACCTTGTAGCCCCATTCCGGCTTCACTCCGTGTTCAAATAGGTCATAGGCTCTGCCATTGATCGTGAGGTCTTCCACCGGCACGCCCTGGATCATCGTGGTCTTTGTCGGATTCCATTCCGCGCCGGCAGCCGATGCCCGGATGACGCACAGCACAGCGCCGACAACCATGAGGCGGACGGCAAAGCGGCGAACGCCGGTAAATAAAAGGGGCAAGCCGGTGGTTGAAGGATTCTGCATGCGGGTTCGATCCAAGATGCGGCGGTGCTCACGGCACCCTTACGATGCGGGAATAGCGACGAACGGATCCAACGGGGACGGTAGTGGACCCGGCGGCGCCGGTGCCCGGAAAAAGGACTCCGTAGGGTTGCCACGTCAGCAGGTCATCGCTGATTTCCGTGCGATAGCTGAATCCGGGCACAGTGGTAAACTGGATGGTGAACGCATTGCCATCGAGGCTGGTGGCGGAGATGGCGGGTGCAGGCACGGACGGAACTCCCGTGCCCGGCGCCGGGCTGGCGGCATTCCAGTTGACCGGATCGTTGCCGTAAGTGCTGCTGGCGCGGCGCTGAAGGGAAAAGCCGTTGCCCGACGCCGGGGGCCAGCCGGTGAGGCCGTAGGTGATGCTGTCGATGACAGGATGCGGCACGGTGGCGGCGGTGGGGGTGTCAGGTTTTTGGAGTTCGACGCGAGCCCCGGCATTGTCGAGACGGCCGGAGAACGGACCGGCGACAACGACGGCGGCACTGAGCGAATACGCGGTGCGAAAAGCTGCCAGGTTGGCAGGATCGGCCAGCGGATCGAAATTAACGATTAGCAGTGTCCCATTGGCCGCGAGTGTCAGGCCGGCGGGGAAATCGAAATCGGCATCCCCCCGCAACCGCCATGTATTGGCGGGATTCGCCGGATCGAAAAGCGGAACGGCGCTGTCCGTGATATTCTGGATCTCCACGAATTCGAGCCGGTCCGCCATGGCGTCGATGGCTTCCGCTTTGTGGTCCAGCAAAACATCGAAGGCAGTGAACGTGCTCACCGGCGCAGCTGCGGCGGGCGATGGATGATAGTGGATTTCGGAAATCACGACCGGGCCGGTGCGGGGAAAGGTGTTGGGACGACCGATGGTCAACGCGGACTGCGCGACAAACTGCTCCCGTCCCTGACTGTCGGGGGTGCGCCCGAAACTCACGCCATCCGCTGCCGCTCCAAACGAAAAGCCATGGGCGTAACCGGTCAGCGATCCCGTCGCATCGGCGCTGAAGAGCCATGCTTCATCCCCATCCGAACTGAAAGCAAAACCGGTCCCGCCGGGATTGAAATCGGCCTCGGTGAAGACAATATAGCCACCTGCTGGAATCACCCTGCCCTCGGGAATGCGGAACTTTTTTGGTGTGTTGAAATCGTCTGTGATGAACCAGCCGCCAATGGCTGCGGGATTGGCCGTTGGATTGAACAGCTCCACGCTATCCGTCAGCGGCGGTGTATCGGAGCGGGAGAGCACTTCATTGATCACAACCGCTGGAATGACCGGTGGAGGAGGCCCGGAGGCGCCGGGAGTGCCGCCGTTCACGCTGCCGGCACGCCACGGGCCGCCTGCGGATTCACTGACGGGAACCATGGAGAACCCGTGACCATCGGAGATGGGAAACCAGTCGTCATACGTAAAGTCCTGCACGATTTCGCCTGCGGCATCAAGCAACTGGAGCCGCTCGCCCTGATTTTCCAGCGCTCCAGTATATGGTCCGGCCACCGGAAGGCCAGCGCCATAGCGGGCAGTGAAGGCAGCGGTGTTTTTCACCACCACCGTCCGCGCCCCCGGCAGCAGGCTGGTGACCGCGCTGCCGGTAAAATTAAACCCCACGCCATCGGAGAAGCGCACGCCGCTCAGATTGAGTGTTTGTGTCGCCGAGGTGTTCGTCAACTCGATGAACTCAAACTCCTCAGCGGCAAACGCGCTGCCTTCCGGCAACGAGGGGTGCACCATGAGTTCGGTGAGCCTCAGGAACTGCTGCACAGGTCCTGCATTGCCGGCGTAGGTGGTGCTGGCAATCACGGCACCGCCGGCATCCTTCAGTGTCAGTGAACCACCGCGCGCCGTAAGCTGGCCGGCGTAAGGTCCCACCACAAGGAGTCCCTGACCGGTGCGGGGTCCGGTCGTGCGGGTGCGAAAGCCAACGGGGTCAGGCGAGAGATGGATGCGGCCATTGCCGGGAACGACCGTGCCCGGGGCGAAGGTGAAGCCGGCCGCGCCTTCCATCCGCCAGCCGGAGATATCCACGGCGGCGGCATTCGCATTGATCAGTTCGACGAACTCCTGCGCCTGGTTTCCTGAAGCGGGATTGAACTCGATGGCCCCGAAGGCAAGAGCCGGGCTGCCAGCCTGGGCATGCGGAATACCGGCCCCGGCGGGATAGGCCCCGAGGTTGTCGATACCGTGAGTCTGATAGAGGTGCACCCGCCGCCGGGCAAGGTAGTTGGTCCGGAGAGCATTCGTCGCGGTGGTGAGGGTCTGGGGCACGCCGAAGACTCCATTCCATTTTGCCAGATCGAGCGTGGCGTCAGGCTGCAGCCACGGGGCCAGTTCACTCAGGCGGCCCTCAAAGGCGAGCTGCGCGGCCGGCGTGCCCGGAGGCTGGAGAAAGGCATCCATCAGCGTGCGGAGGCGGCGCAGGAACATCTGCCGCGTCACAGTCGTGGCATAGACGGCGTCGATCAGATTGTTCACGCCGCCGGGATACGACCGCAGTGAGGTGCCAAATAAAGGATGGCTGATGTAGCCGCCGCCGTTTCCGGTATAGTTAGCGCTGTCATCGTTGCCGGAAACCACGTCGGATTGCAGCCCAAAAAGGCCGAAGGTGAGATCTTTATCCCATGGCAATACGGACCACAGTCTGGAGCCATCGCTGTCCCGGTAGAGGTAATAATTCTTGACCGTCCGGTCCAGGTCCTGGCAAAGCACGCCTGCGGCGAGATAGTTGATCAGCGCCGGCATGTCGAAATTGTCGAACAGGAACGGGCCCCGGCTGGCTCCGCCGATGGGGAGACCGGCGACCAGAGCCTGAAGGTCGGCGTTGTTCTCCGTTTTCCGCGTTTTCTTCTCGACCCCGGCAGTGGAGGAAGTGAGACCATTGAACATTTTATAGAGCGCGCCATTTGGATCAAACCCGCGCCGTTCCAGGAAGGTGGCATCCACCTGCTCGACGAACGCCGCCACGCTGAAAAAAGCGCCGTTCCGCTGCACCCGGACGTTGAAGGCATCGCAGGCCGGCGAGCCAGCCCTGCGGAAGGTTTCAAATGTCAGGGGG
The DNA here is from genome assembly GCA_945900785.1 of Akkermansia muciniphila. Lineage (GTDB taxonomy): Bacteria > Verrucomicrobiota > Verrucomicrobiia > Verrucomicrobiales > V1-33 > CAIZWU01. The sequence continues at coordinate 5,362 of CAMDJM010000068.1, read as the reverse complement.
GCACGGACGTAGGCCTTGTCGTGATTGGTTGAGTTCAGGTTCAGCTCGTCCACCCGCGGTTGCCCGGGTTGATAGCGAAAGTGGTCCCCGGGATTGAAATCAAATTTGTAGGGCTTCTTGATAAAGTTAGGCGCACTGGCACCCCGCACCCGGCAGAAAACATTGTCGTAGAACTGGCCATTCCACCAGACCGAGCAGCGGGTGCCCGTGGTGGTGTCGGTGGCGGCGGTATTCTGGACGAACCAGTGAATGACCGGCAACGGATGGGTCAGGGCGGGATCGCCGATGACGGTGCCGAGATAGGCAGACGAGTTGAGCGGGTCGTTATAAGCCGGGAAACGCGAGGTATTTCCGCTGGTATCCGTGGTGCTGATGAACCAGCGGACCATCTGTCCCGGCGTGCTGGCCGCAGCGGGGATCACAGCCCCGTAAACGCCGTCGGAGGCTGCGCTATCACCGTGGGCTCCATCATCAAGAAACGGCAGGGCCACCTCGGAACCGAACATGACCTTGTAACGCAGGGTCGCACCCGCGACCGGAGCGAATGCCGCCTGCAGCCGGGCGGTGACCGTGATCGCATCGGCATCCGCAGGCCGTTCCGGCGTGAAGGCCGCCGAACGGATGATCGGTCCGAGGGCCGCAACCCCGGCACCATTGGCCGCACCTGGAGTGGGCGTGGTGAAGTAGAGTTTCACAGGTGGACCGTTGGGAGTCAGGCCGTCGAGTTGCGGCAACAGCAGCAGGTCCGGGCTGTTGGCCGGATTGTTCATGGCGTGGAAGGAGAGCACATTGGTGCCCGCCAGCAGACTGCTGCGGAAGGGAGAGACATCAAAATCGCGGAAGATCACCGCCGAGGTATCGGTTCGCGGGGCCGTGGCGGGGGAATTCCATGTCGCGGCGGCGGGCACATTGTCGCGGGCAATTTCCTGACCGTTGAGATAGGCGATGAAACCGTCCTCGTATTTCAGTTTCAGCGTCAGGCCGGTAAATGCGGTGGGATCCGCCACGGTAAAGGGAACCCGGGCATAGATTGTCGGATTCGCCGGATACATGACCGCCTCCACGTTGAGGCCGATCAGGGGAAGAAAGTTAGTCCCGATGGTCTGCCGGTCGTAGCCAAGGCCGGTGGTCCCCGCCAGCCAGCCCGCATCGTCGAATCCCGCGTCAGTCCATGTCAGATTGAGACCCGCATCCAATGGCACCCGGGCCCGCACCGGAGCCCCGGTTGCGAGGAGGGTCACCGTTGCCGTCTCCCGCCGGACACCGTGCGAGACATCAGCGATTTGTGGAGGATACACCGGGCCGTATTCCGAAGCGATGGTTGATCCGTCCGGCTTCCCCAGCGCGAGGTATTCGCCATCGGCGCTGAGTTTGAAATTGGTATGCAGCGGGGCCGCAGCAACCCGGCGGTCCTTTCCCGAAGCAAAGACTACAAGGTATCCATCCGGCGGGAGCGTCACTGCGGGAAACGGCCACTTGGTCAGCGCAGCGGAAGAATCCGTCAGCGTCCAGCCGTCCAAACTGGCGGCCACAGCCCCTTCGTTGTGAATCTCGATCCAGTCGGAATTGCCGCCGTCTTCATCATTCAGCGTCGTATTATTGTCCGCCATGAATTCGCTGATGACAAACTGGCCCCGGGCGGGAACCGCGACCGGCGGCAGCAGCGCAAACAGCAGAACAGGGAACAGACGCCCCCATGGTGAATGGGGGCGTCTGTGGTGATTTTCCCGGGTGCTCATACTGTTTACGGAATACGCCTCATGCGATAGAATCCATGGGAATCTGTGGAGGAATCCGTGGCCGTTTTCACCGTGCCGTCGCCGGGGATGAGATCGCCGAGCTGGAACCACTGCGCGAGGTCGTCGCTGTTTTCGAAGCGATAGGAGAAGCCGGGGAAGGTCGTGAAGGACAGCGAGGTGTCGTTGCCAGTGCGGCCGAGGGCGGTAACTTGAGGTCCCGGGGCCCCGGCGCGGAAGTGGGACCGGATCTGAGCGATGCTCAAGGCCGTGTCATAGATGGCCACCTCGTCCACGCAGCCCTTCCAGTTGAACGAACTCACCGATCCGTTCCGTGACGCTCCGATGAGAACCCGGTCGGGGGTCGGTCCAAGATTGCGCAGAACTCCGCCGATGGTCTGCGATGCGCCTTTCACTCCATTGACGTAAACGGTGGCTGTGCCGCCGCTGAAAACGCCGACCAGATGATACCATTGATTGCGGGCCACGGGGCTGGCTCCGGTGATGGCGGCGATGGTGCCGGAGTCGTTGAACGCGGCGAACTGCACCGCGTCCCCGGGAGCCAGATCAAGGATGTAGCTGCCATCCATGCGGCCAACCAAATCGTGGAATGCAGGATTGTGGCTAGCCGAGGCATCAAGCTTTGCCCACGCCTCCACGGTGACGTTATCCCCGGGGTGAAACAGGCCGAGATCCACGAAACTGCCGGGGGCACCATCAAGGTAGAGGCAGTTCCCCATTCCTGAAGAGACAGACGCCTGCCCCAGCGTGAATCCGCCGGTGTAAGTGCCTCCCGTTGTGGCCAGTTGGCCGAGGTCGGCAGCATCGGTGCCGGATGTTTCATCCAGCGGATAGTAATGGATCGGATCGTCCGTGAGGACGGCTTCCGCGTAACTGTTGAAGACGGGAGCAGGCGTAACATTGAGGACAGCGGGGGAGCTGGTCACCGAACCGACACCATTGGTCAGCGTCACGGTGTAACTGCCGGCATCGCCCGTCCTCACATCAGAGACCGGGTAGCTGGCGCTGGTGGCTCCGGGAATGGGGTTCCCTTCCTTTCTCCATTGATACGTGGGCAGCCCGTTGGCCTGCACGCTGAACGTGAAGTCGCTGCCCTGCGCCACCGTGCCGCCGGTCGGACCTGCGGTGATCTCCGGAGGGGAGAGCGGCACGTAATTGGTCGCCACCCGCAGGTTGTCGATCGCTCCGCAAAAATGCCCGGCCGCGGCCAGTGGACCCACCCGCATCCGCACCCCGCCACTGCCGTCCCCGACATACTGAAAGCTGAACGGACTGAAGGAAGCTGCGCCGAAAACGCCCGGGTAACAGGTGTAGGTTGCCAGCACAGAATCGTCCCCCCGGAGCACATCGATCACCATGGCGTCGTCAGCCGTGGTCGCCTGTGTGTTCTCCACATAGGTAGCGGGAGCAGCCACGAAATCCACATGGTAGGTTTCGCCTGACTGGTTGGCAGCAATCGCGGAGTCGAGGGTGATAACATTGTCCTGCCAGATCATCACGGCTTCGAGGCCACCGCCGGTGCGGTCCACGGCATGGGCGACGCCTCCGCCCGTTCTGCCCCAGCCCGGAACCGTCCCGCTGTGGGACACTTTCAATCCCGTCTGATACTGGAGACCGTTCTGGTTTCCAGTATAGCCGTTGAAGTTCTCATCCAGCAGAATCGTCGGGTAAGCCGGCAGGGGAGTGAAGGTCAGGACGGCGGGGGCGCTGGTCACAGGAGGACCACCCGGACCGGACAATGTCACGGTGTAGCTGGCGGCATCGGCAGCCACCGCATCGACAACGGAATAAGTGGCGCTGGTGGCACCGGGGATCAGGTCACCGTTTTTCCGCCACTCATAACTGGCCGCGCCAACTCCCGCGACAGAAAACTTGAAATTGCAGCCCGCCGCCACCGCGCCACCAGCCGGAGGGGTAACGATCGCCGGAGGGTCTGCCAGTTCGGTGATCTCGATGGCTGCACCGGTGATGTCGCCGCCGGCATCCCCCCATGTGTCGATGCGCCAGAACAATTGGTCTCCGGTGGCGAAGCCGAGCCCTGGATGGTCCCGGGTCACCCCCGCCCCGATGTTGCCGCCCCCGCCGAAGCTGACGATCTCCGTGTCCGTTCCACCCGCCCGTTTACGAAGTTCATAGCCGATCCCGTTTCCGGCAGGCATGGCTTTTCGAAAGCTCTCGTGGATGCTAACCACCATCGCACGGGGAGCCCGCCAACAAATGACGACCCGTGCGGGCGACCCGCCGCCCCTGGGATGCAGCAGCACTTCATCCGGCGCCCAAACGATGCCACCGGCAGTCTGCTCGACTCCCGCGGTATTCTTCCCAATGCCCCAGTAGCCCCCTCCTTCGGTCCACATCGCCGGCGGATCAGCAAAGCTGGTGCCCCAAATCGTGTTGGCGTGACGACTGGTGTCATCCAGCAAAGGGAGGAACGTGGGCGGATCATTCGCGTAATCATCCATCCGGAACGACCAGACGCTGGTCGCCGTGTTCGCGGCGTAGGTGAAATCGCCAGCCAGAGAGAAGGTCTCTGCCTGCGCGCCGGTGAGGAGCATGGCAAGGCCGGCGGGAGCAAACAGGCGAAGGACCGCGCGGCCACGGAATGCTCTGAAGAGGGAATAAGGTAGAAACGTCTTTTCAGTTGTCATTTGAGTTGTCATGGTTTGGATGAATTGGATGACCTTCGCACAATTCATTAAAAGATTCTGAAACGCCTGTGAAGTTGATTCTATGCAGAAATGCGGCATTCATGCACCTCATGCATAATTCGCCGCCCGCCACCACTTCCACATCGGAGTTTCACGTCGCCGCCCGTATCCGCCAAATCCGGCTGGAGAAGGGCCTCACGATGTCCGCACTAGCCGGAAAGTCCGGACTCAGTCAGGCCTACCTGTCCAGAGTGGAATCGCATAAGGCTTCGATCACCCTCTCCAGCCTCGACCGGTTGGCGGCTGCGCTGGGTGTTCACGTCTCCGTGTTTTTCGAAGACCAGGCCGAACGCGTTCCCATCAGCGTCTTCCACGCCACGGGCCCCAAGAACCGCCACCCCCGGCACCTGAACCACTGCCGGGCACCCTTCTGGATGCTGGCCGAGGACAAGAAAGGAAAAATGATGGAACCCTTCATTGTGGAAATACCGGATGAAACCGCCGAAAGCACCCACCTCGGCGAGGAATTCAACTTTATCGTTCAGGGCAGCGGTCTCATGCGCTACGGAAAGCAGATCATCGAACTGCATCAGGGAGATGCAGTCTATTTTGACTCGAGCATCGGCCATTCCATCAAACGCACCGGCACGGAATCCCTGCGCATCCTTGCGGTCGTCACCTCCCGGGATTATTTGTTTCACGGAGACCTGCCCAAATTCCTCGAAAGTGGAAACCGCGCCAATCTGGGTGCCTGAAGCGTCTTTTGCACCGCGTCACGAATGGCCGCGCGACGCGTATTCAGCATTACTTCTGCTTTGGTGAATTTGTATCAATTTGCTTGCTGGCTGCCAAAACCCTGCCATGGTTGAATACAAGGTTGGTTGCTGTCCCGGAGGCGCGGTGGTCGCGCGGCAAAGGACAAACCAGCCTTCTAAAAATGACCCTGCGTCCCGCCTT
>CAMDJM010000067.1 GCA_945900785.1 Akkermansia muciniphila | reverse complement strand
ATGCAGGATCCTGGCAAGGACATCAACATCTACATCAACAGCCCCGGCGGCAGCGTCACCGCCGGTCTCGCCATGTATGACACCATGCAGTTCATCACCTGCGATGTGAACACCTACTGCATGGGCATCGCCGCCAGCATGGGCAGTGTCCTCCTCACCGCCGGCACCAAGGGCAAGCGCTTCTGCCTTCCCAACAGCCACGTCATGATCCACCAGGTCAGCGGCGGAGCCCAGGGCACCGCTTCCGATGTGGAGCGCACCGTCGAATTCATGTATAGCCTCAAAAAGCGGCTCAACGGCATCCTCGCCCACCACACTGGCCGCACTATTGCCGAGATTGAGCGCGATTCCGACCGCGACAACTACATGACCGCCCAAGCTGCCTGCGCCTACGGATTAGTCGATAAAGTGCTTGAAAGCCGCGCCGAGCTACCGGTTGTTGGAGGGTAATTCCCCCTCCTCATGGCCCGCTCCTCCAACCTGACGATGTGCTCCTTCTGTGGCAAAAGCCACGCGGAAGTCAAAAAACTCATCGCTGGTCCCGGCGTCTACATCTGCGACTCCTGCATCGTCGTCTGCAAGGACATCCTCGACAAGGAACTCGAAGAGGAAGGCCAGCCTCCGCTGCCCAAGCTCACCGTCCCCCGCCCGGGGGACATTTACCGGCACCTCGACGACTATGTCATCGGCCAGGAGCACGCCAAAAAGGTGTTGTCAGTCGCCGTCGCGAACCATTACCGCCGCATCCAGCAAAAGATGAAGGACGACGAGGAAGCCGCGAATTTTTCTCCCAAGTCCAAAATCGAGGACCAATTCCCCGACGTCGTCATCGAAAAGAGCAACGTCCTCCTCATCGGCCCCACCGGTTCCGGGAAGACCCTTTTGGCCAAAACCATGGCCAAGCTCCTCAACGTCCCCTTCAGCATCGCCGATGCCACCACCCTCACCGAGGCCGGCTACGTCGGTGAAGACGTGGAAAACATCGTGCTCCGCCTCCTCCAGTCCGCCGACTTCGACGTCCGCCGCGCCGAGATGGGCATCATCTATATTGACGAAATCGACAAAATCGGCCGGAAAACCGAAAATGTCAGCATCACCCGCGATGTCAGCGGCGAAGGCGTGCAGCAGGCCCTTCTCAAAATCCTCGAAGGCACCGTCTGCAACGTCCCTCCCCAAGGCGGCCGCAAGCATCCCCAACAGGAATACATCCAAGTCGACACCACCAACATTCTTTTCATCGTCGGCGGCGCTTTCGTCGGCCTCGACCAAATGATCACCCGCCGCCGCGGCAAAAACGTCATGGGCTTCGGCGCCGTCGACGACAACAAAGCCCGCGTCCTCACGCCGCCCACCGAGGCCCTCAAGCATGTCCTGCCCGAGGACCTGCTCGGCTTCGGCCTCATTCCGGAATTCATCGGCCGCCTCCCCGTCATCAGCAACCTCGCCCCGCTCACCGAGGAAGACCTCCTGCGCATCCTCACCGAACCGAAGAACAGCATCGTCCGGCAATACAGCAAACAACTGCACCTCGAAGGCGTTGAACTCATCGTCACCCGCGACGCCCTCCAGGGCCTTGCCGCCGCCGCCGTCAAACGCGGCACCGGAGCCCGGGCCCTGCGCTCCATTTTCGAGACCCTCATGCTCGACGTCATGTTCGACGTCCCTGGCCGGACCGATATCGCCAGCGTCACCATCAACCGCGCCGTCGTCGATGGGGAAAAGCCTGCCATCCTCAAAAAGCGCAAACGCCCCGCCCAAAACGCGGCCTGACGCCACTTGCGCAGATCCTTCTCCTGATACCCCCGGCGGCAGACAGGAAACGGCTCAGCAAGCTTCGCTTGGGAAAATAGGGACGAGTCCCTGGAATATCATTTCCAGTGGAATGCCTGCAGTTTGTTCAGGGAGCGGATGACGATGAGGTCGCCATCCATGGCGAGGTGGGCCCAGGTTTCGGAGTCGGAGATTTTCTTTTCGGCGAGGAGTTTGAATTCGGCAGGATCGGCCTGGATGAGATAGAGGATGCCTTTTTCATCGAGCGCGAGGAGGCGGCTGCCCTGGGTGATCAGGCTCCAGTATTCACCGAACTTGCGGTCGGTTACCCAATCCTGCTTGCCGCTGGCGAGGTCGAGGCAGGTGAATTTTTTGTTACGGAGGTGCATGAAGACTTTGCCGCCAAGCACGACGGGGGTGGACATGTAGCCTTCCGCTTTCTCTTCCCATGCCATGGTGACGCCGGGATTGCCGGCGCTGCCTGAAAGGTCCCATGCCTGGCTGGAACCCTGATAGGCGCTGGTGAAGAGGCGGGTGCCCTGGATGACAGGGGTTTGGATATTCATGCCGCGGAAGGCTTTGATGGCCTGACTCCAGAGGACCTTGCCCGTGGAGGGGTCGACGCCGCAAAGGTTTTCGCGGGTCTGGACGAGGAGCTGGGGCTCGCCGTTGACTTTAGTGAGGATGGGGGAGGAGAAGGCGCTGTCCATGGCCCCGCCTTTTTCCTCAAGGGTGCGCCAGACGACTTTGCCGGTGGCCTTCTCCAGCTTGCAAAAGGCCCCGCCGGCTTGGACGTAGAGGTATTTTCCATCCAGCAGAGGGGAGCAGACAAAGCCGAAGCCAGGAGGGGCTTTTTTGAATTCGCTGACAAAATCGAGCCGCCAATTTTCCTTGCCGGTGCTGCCGTTGAGGGAGACGAGGACATCGCGCATGCCCGCGACAAAGAGGTCCTTGCCGTCCCAGGCCGGAGTGCTGCGCATCCAGTCGCCATTGCGGGCGGCGAAAAAGGGGACGCCCTGGTAGCCTTCCCATTCGGCAGTCCAGGCGGTTTTGCCAGTGGCACGGTCGATAGCATGGACCCGTTCGAGGCGCTTGTCCACGCTCTCGGTGGTGAAGACGAGTTTTTCGGAGATGATCGGGCCCGAGTAGCTGGCGGAGAGTGGCACTTCCCAGGCGGGTTCGAGTTTGGAAAAATCCGCTGGCCAAGTGGGGCCTTTGAAAGCCCCGGTGCGTTCCGGCCCCCTCCATTGCGGCCAATCTGCCCGGGCTGGCACGCCGGCGGACATCAGCAGGCCGAGGCAGGTGGTTGGAAGAAGCAGGGCGAGGGAGGCCGCAGGGCGCGGCAGGCGGGTGAGGGCGCGGGCAGATTTCATGGTTGAGACAAATACGCCACGAACGGGGAGAAGATTCAGGGGAAGTGAAAATGGAGGGTTTTGCCATGGGCGACAGACCGGACAGAACCAGGGAAAGGGGCCGGAAAGAATCGGCGTAGACTCGGGAGTCCGTCCAACCCTGCGCTTTGCTTTTTCACTCCCATGGCTACCAAACTATTTTTACCTGGACTTTCCTTTCTGCTTTTTCTAACCCAGCTGGGCCCGTCGGCGCGGGCTGAGGAGGCACCCCTCAAGGCCATGGCTCTTTGGGATGTGGCATCGCTCCTGGCTAAGCCCCCGGCGGTGGAATACGGCACCACGGAGGGCCTGACGAAGCAGATTTGGTATGAGGGGGTTCCCCTGGCGGGCAAGCCGACGCGGATTTTTGCCTGGCTGGGCCTGCCTGCCGGAACTGAGGCTACCCGGCGGCCGGCGGTGTTGCTGGTGCATGGTGGTGGGGGCAAGGCCTTTCAGGACTGGGCGCGGCACTGGGCGGAGCGGGGTTACATTGCCCTGGCGATGGACACCGCCGGTCAGGGACCGGATGGGAAACGCCATGCCGCAGCAGGACCGGATCAGGAAGACAGCACCAAGTTCCGTCCCTTTCAGGACACGGATGCCCGCAGGCAATGGACGTATCATGCTGTCGCGGCGGTTTTGAAGGGCCACGCTTTGCTAGCCTCCCTGCCGGAAGTGGACCCGGAACGGATCGGAGTGACCGGGATCAGTTGGGGGGGGTATTTGACTTGCCTGACCGCGGGATTGGACCCGAAATTGAAAGCTGCGGTGCCGGTGTATGGCTGCGGGTTCCTGGGGGCTGGCAGCTATTGGCGCGGGGGCGCGCTGGCTGCCTTGCCCGCGGATAGCCGGGAGCGGTGGCTGCGTTTATTCGATCCCTCCCAGGTGATAGGCAACGCCAGGTGTTCTGTGATGCTGGTCAATGGCATGCATGATTTCGCTTATCCTCCGGACAGTCACAGCAAAACGGGCCGTCTGATTCCGGCCGGGCTGCGCCAGTGGTCGCTGCGTGTGGACATGGCGCATGGCCACTATTGGAATTTCCCGGAGGTGGATGCCTTCATGGACCAGCAATTGCGGCCGGAAGCTGCTGCGGTGCCGCTGGTCCGGCTGGGAGAGATCCAGCAGGACGGTGCCAAGGTTAGCGTGGCGATAGCTGCCGGCACGCCGGCGGTCGGAGCCTCATTGCATTTCACAGCCGGCACCGGTCCCTGGCAAAACCGGAAATGGGAGACCCTTGCGGCTACGATTGCTCCATCGGGCCTGAGCGCCATGCTGCCGGAGACGCGGCCCTTGGCTTATTTCCTCGCCGTCACGGATGCCCGCGGATTCACGACCAGCACCAGTGTGGTGGAAATCAATCAGCCCTGACTTCAGGTATAGGCGGGCGCAGAGCGTCCCCCACGGACGGCCTTGGATTTCGCCTTGGCTCTTTCCTCCTCTATCATGGCATTCCGGTGCACCCAAACGCTCTGAATCAGGCCAAAGAGGAAGAGATTCATCACCATGAAGGTCCCGCCATAACTGATCAGCGGGAGAGGAATCCCGGTGATGGGGAGGATGCCGATGTTCATGCCGATGTGCTCGAAGATATGGGCAAAAAGCAACGCGATGATGCCGACGGCAATCAGCCGGCCCAACTGGTCCCGGCTGAAAAACGAGATCATGAGAGCCATGGTCAGAATGAAGATAAAGCCGATAATCATCAGAGCGGCCCCACGGAAGCCGAAGGATTCCGCTGCCGAGGCGTAGATGAAGTCGGTGTGGGCGGTGGATTTGGAAGTGAGGCCCAATTGCAGCATCGACTTTTGCCCGGGGGGCAATTCACGCGCATCCAGGCCTTTTCCCTCCCAGCCGGCGGAGCCAACCGCGATGAGCAGTTGGGTGAGATTCCAACCTTCCCTTTTGGTGTCCACGGGACGGTTGGCAAGGAGATCCAGCGGCACCTGGATACGATCACGCTGATAGGGCTTCAGGGCGAAGAAATACACCGGAGGCATAATGATCAGACCAATCAGGCTTACGGCGATGAGGCAGCGGAAGGGGATATTCCCCACCAGCAGCATGGCAGCCACGATAGGCACCAGAACCATCGCCGAGCCCAGGTCTCCCTGCTTTACCACAAGCAAAAATGGGATGGCAAAGATAATCCCTGTCACCACAAAACGAACCATATAATGCTTCAGCCAGGGGATGTATTTATGAGCCTCACCGAGGACGACGGCGAGCAGTAAAATCGTGGCGGTAATGGCAAATTGGGCGGCCTGGAAGCTGACTCCGAAGATGGAAAGGGAGAGTTTTTGCCCAAAGGTGTCTTCCCCCATCGTCCCCTGCAAAACCACCAGTCCCAGCCCCGCCAAATAGAGCGGCAGCGAGGCCCAGCGGACCCATTTGTAATCGATTAGACTGGCCGTAAAGAAGAAGACCGCCCCAATCAGCACCCAGCGGATCTGGTCGTTCCACCGCGAGGAAAAGGCGGCTTCCGGGCGGAAGTGCACGGCGGCATAAATCGAATAGATCCCCAGCGTAATCATGGCGAGCATGGCGACGAAGAGGATCCAGTGAAGGCCGAGGAATTTGCGGAAAAGTGGGGTCACGGACCGGGATGTTTTTATTTAAGGTTCATTAAATTCCAGTTTCTGCAAGCGCCCGCTGGTTTTTCTGGAAATTCTACTCAGCCGAGAGACGGCACTGCAGCGAGCAAGCGGCGCGTGTAGTCGTGTTGGGGATCGCCGCAAACTTGGCTGGCGGGGCCGGATTCCACCAGTTTGCCGTGATGGAGGACGAGGATTTCATCGCTGATGTGCTCCACCACGGCCAGATCGTGGCCGATGAAGAGGTAGGTCAGGCCCAATTCTTCCTGCAGGTCCTGGAGGAGGTTGATAATCTGGGCCTGGATACTGACATCCAGCGCGCTCACTGCTTCGTCACAAATGATAAAACGTGGCTCCACCGCGAGGGCCCGGGCGATACCAATGCGTTGCCGCTGGCCGCCGCTGAACTCCCGGGGGCGCCGTCCCAGGCAGTCAGGATTCAGCCCCACTTTTTTCAAAAGAGCCGCCGCGCGCCCGCGCCGATCTGCGGCGGTGGTTTGTGGGAAGTGGATCTCCATGGGCTCCATCAGGGTCTGGGCGATGGTCAGGCGGGGATTCAGCGAGCCAAAGGGATCCTGGAAGACCATTTGGATCTCCTTCCGGAGTGGTAAAAAGGCGGCCTCGCTCATCTGCGAGATTTCCTGGCCGCGATACACCATCCGGCCTGAGGTCACCCGCTGCAGTTTAACCAAAGCCCGGGCGATGGTGGTTTTTCCGGACCCGCTTTCTCCGACCAGGCCCACGGTTTTGCCGGCCGGCACGGAAAAGCTGACCTCATCCACCGCCGTGACCCGGCGCTCTTCACGGCGGAAAAACAAGCCACGCATCACGGGAAAGGAGATGCTTAGGTTTTCGACGTTCAGCAGGGTGGCAGCGGACATGGGGGGAAGGAACCATCAGACACCTGATTCTTCAATGCGCCAGTGCTCAGGTGCGCGCAGAAAAATGGGCACCAGGGGTCTCCCGTCCGAAAATCACGCAAAGCCGCTCATATTTTCCGTAATCCGCAGCAAAAACCCGTCGCCATGGGCGCTTTTCACTGCCATGGTGCCCGCACTATCCGCCTTCTGCCCCTCTATCCCACATGTCCGACGCCGCCCCTGACCTCACCGAACGTATCGCCATCTCCTCCGCCTGGGTGCCTAAAGTCCGGGCAGAACTGCACCGGGTCCTCGTCGGGCAGGAAGATTTGATCGACCGGATGTTCGTCGCCATGCTGACCAATGGCCACATCCTGCTGGAAGGCGTGCCCGGTCTGGCGAAAACCCTCACCATCCGCGCCCTGGCCGGAACTATTGATGCGACCTTCAAGCGCTTCCAATTCACGCCCGACCTCCTGCCGGCGGACTTGCTGGGCACGCTGATTTTCAATCCGGGGGATGGCGAATTCCGCCCCAAGTTGGGTCCTATCTTTGCCAATCTGATCCTCGCTGATGAAATCAACCGCTCCCCTGCCAAGGTCCAGAGCGCCCTGCTGGAGGCCATGCAGGAGCGGCAGGTGACGATCGGCGATACCACCTATAAATTGCCGGACCCCTTCATGGTTATGGCCACGCAAAACCCCATCGACCAGGAAGGCACCTATCAGCTCCCCGAGGCGCAACTCGACCGCTTCCTGCTCAAGGTGAAGGTGGACTACCCCTCGCGTGATGAAGAGCGCCGCATCCTTGATTTGATGGGCACTTCTTCTGCCAATACCAGCACCGCCTCCATCATCAATGCCGCGCAGGTCATCGAAAGCCGGAACCTGGTGAATGAGATTTTGATTTCCGATCCCGTGAAGGATTACATCGTGGACATCATCCATGCCAGCCGCACCGCCGGGCAGCTCATGCCGGAATTGAAAAACCTGATCCGCTGCGGGGCCAGCCCGCGTGGCACCATCGCCCTCGCCCAGGCTACCCGCGCCCTCGCCTTTCTCCATGGCCGGGCCTTCGTCACCCCGCAGGACGTCAAGGACCTCGCCTATGATATCCTGCGCCACCGCATCCTCGTCACCTACGAGGCGGAAGCAGAAGGTGTGACCTCCGTGCAGATCATCGAAAAACTCCTCGGCAAAGTCGCGGTGCCGTGAGGGGGGGAAGAGTTATTGGTTACTGGTTATTAGTTATGAGTGCCCATTCCCTGAAACCACGTCTCCAACGGCCTTCCCAGCTTTCCGGTCCTGATAACCAGTAACCAGTAACCAACAACTCCCCCCATGCCCGACCGCCTTACCGCTATTCTCAAAAAGGTCCGCAAGATCGAATTGGCGACGCGTGGGATCGTGCGGGCAGCGGTGGGAGGGGAATACCACAGCGTCTTCAAAGGACAGGGGATCGACTTCGATGACTTCCGCGAATACCAGCCCGGGGACGAGGTGCGCTCGATTGACTGGAATGTGACGGCGCGGTCCGGGGCTCCGTATATCAAGAAATTTGTCGAAGAGCGCGAGCTGACGGTTTTCCTGGTAGTGGATGTCAGCGCCTCCAAGAACTTCGGCGGGCAGGATCAATCAAAGCGGGAACTGGCGGCGGAAATCGCGGCGACCTTTGCCTTCAGCGCGATCCATAACCAGGACAAGGTCGGCTTGTTGTTGTTTTCGGACCAGCCGGAGTTGTTTGTCGCCCCCCGGAAGGGCAGCACCCACTGCCTGCGCCTGATCCGGGAAATCCTGTATTGTGAGCCGAAGGGGCGTGGCACGGACATTTCTGTGGCCCTGGATCGGCTCACACGGCATCTGCCCCGGCGCTGTCTGGTGCTGCTGATTTCGGATTTCATCGCGCCCGGGTTTGACCGGGCCTTGAAGGTAGCGGCGGTGCGGCATGATGTGGTGGCCGTGCAGATCACGGATGCAGCGGAAGAAAGCCTGCCGGATGTCGGCTGGATGCGGCTGGAAGATCCGGAAACCGGGGAACTCCTGCAGGTGCAAACCAGCAGCCGCCGCGTGCAGGAAGGTTACCGGCTGCGCCGGGCCGCCTGGCAAACCGGGCTGGACCAGACTTTCAAAACCGCCGGGGTGGATAAGATCGATCTCCACACCGGATCCAACTATGTCCCGGCACTGCATGCTTTTTTCAAAAGGCGGGCTTCCCGCCGCTAGGTCCTGCTGGTTTTCCCCCTCCATTTTCAGTCCCACCTGCTGCTTCCCCCGTGTTTTTATCCCTTCCTATCGATTTTGGTTTTGCCCAGGCGGGTCTGGAATTCCCGCCCATCCGCGATATTGTCCCACCCGTGGAGCCGCCACCGGTGCCATGGCCGGTCTGGATCTGGTGGACGGGGGCTGGCGTGCTGGCGGTGATTTTACTGGTCGGCTTTTGGTTTTGGATGCGCTCGCTGGGCCGCCGTTTGGAATTGCCAGGATTGCCCGCTGGGCCGGAAAAGACCGCCACCCGGGCGCTCGAAGTCCTGCGGAAATCTGCGCCGGGAATGGCCGCCGATGCCTTCGCCGCTCAACTATCGGAAATCGTGCGCACCTTCCTTCACCGGCAAACTGGCGTGCTGGCCCGCTACAGCACCTCCCCGGAAATTCTGGGTGACCGCCGCCGCGACGACCGGCCGCCTCCACTGCCTTCCATCGGGGCCTTCCGCGAAGTGCTCACCGCCAGCGATGCCTTGAAATACGGTCCTGCCGTGGCCGACCGCAAGGTGCAGACGGATGCCCTGATCGATGCGGCCCTCTCCGCCGTCCGTGCTGCGGCACATCCCCTACCACCCGCCGCGCCTGTTTTGCCGGCGGCTTTTGGGGCTGGCCCGCCGTCCCTATCAAAAACTCTTCCGGCCCCCTTGCCCCCGCCTTTGCCTACGATCCCGCCAACAGATCCGAGAGCAGAGGAGCCGGGTTGAGAGAGGCGGCACGCACCCGGCTTTCGATTTCACGCCATGCGGTGAGAGCCAGGGATTCCGGGAGTTCCACATCATCCAGGTCCATGATGTCCCCCGCCTTCACCTTACGGCGCACCACCGCGTTTTGCAGCAGACCTATCGGCAAATGCCCCAGGTGATCGCGGGTGCTGACACATTTCCCCCGCACCGCAAAGGACCCCAGGCCTCGGGCGATCCGGTCGCCGGGTTTAAGGTCGCGTTTGGCGAGGGCGGCCACGCTGATTCCCGGATTGCTCCCATTGTTCAGGAGCGGACGTTTTTCGGTGGCGACCCGGCGGATCGTTTTCGCCATTTCCAAATAGCAAAGATGGTGGGGCCGCTGGATAATATAAACCGGGCCTGGCCCCATTTTGAAATAACTCAGAGCACTGGCATGGATGGAATCATGCGTCGCCGCGATAAAAATCCCGCCTGGGCATTCCGGCGTGATCGCATAGTCGGCGATGGGACCACCGGCGGCATAGGCATGTTCCGCCAGCACATCCGTAGCCTGACGCAGGGTCTCTGTCCGCGGACCCGCCAGCCCGCCAATGGCCATGCCGGCGTTCAATCCATTGGCCACGAGAGCTTGCTCGATGTGCACCTTGGTGCCGTCCGTAAAGGCGGTCACCTGATCCAGGGAAATGCCCTGCTTTGCTGCCCAAAATTCCATTTCCTCCGGACTCGGATGCAAATTCATGTAGCGTTTTGTGTTGCCGTAAACCAGCGGCTTGAACCCCATCGCGGTGACTTCTTCGGCCAGGGCGGCCAGACTGCCGGATTGATCCCCCTCCGCCTCTGTCAGCATCCCCCGGCCGGTGAACCAGGAACCTGTCGTCACGTGAAATTCCGAATTCATCGTCACCACAGGCAATCCGGCGCGGAATGCCTCATCTACAACCTTCGTGGCATGCAGCACATCCCCACTGCATTCCACAATCAGATCGCAATGATCCGCCAATTCCTCCTCCGTGCGCACCAGCAGTTCTTGCGGAATGCCCTCCACGGAAACCGGGGGTCGCCGCGTCAGCACGGCTGTGATCCTGAAATCATTCCTTCCCCGCGACGCCGCGATGAAGCCTCTCGCAATAAAACCCGTGCCAGAAACACCGACGCGAAAGGGAAAAGGCAGCTCATTCATGGGCGGGACGTAAAAAAGGCGCGGGGTAAATGGATAGGAAAGGCAGGGAAATCGGAGGGAAGAAATTCCTGCCTCGAAAGGCATAAAGGAGGAAAAACAACGATCAGTAAAAGCCACTTTTTCCCTGCATGAACAGTGCAAATCCGAAAAAGTTTTGGCCCTCCCTGAAAAAAAGCACCCAAGCACCCACCACAGCCATGTAACCGGTTTCCTCCCTGCCCCGTCTGTAGCAGGGTGGGCCATGCCTTTATCTGACACCGACAGCCCGCCTGACTGGGATACCGCCATCCGGCGCGTATCCCAAGGAGATCAGGCGGCAGCCCGGGAGATGGTGGACGCCTTGTATCCACAAATCATCCGCATCGTCCGCAGTCACCTGCCACGCGCGGCGGATGAGCAGGACCTGATGCAGGACATTTTCATGAAAATCTTCGCTAAAATCGACCGCTTCCGGGGGGATCAGCCCTTTCCCCACTGGGTCGCCCGCATCGCGGTGAATACCTGCTATGACAAGCTCCGGCACCAGCGCGTCCGGCCGGAGTTCCGCTTCGCCGACCTCACCGAAGACGAATCCCTTTTCCTGGAAAACAGCCTCGCCAGCGCCGCCCCGGAATCCGCCACCCCCGGCCGCGATGGCAGCGAAATCGTGGAAAAACTCATGGCTACCTTGAACCCCGCAGAGCAGGTCGTCCTGCGACTGCTCGATCTTGAGCAAAAATCCGTCAAGGAAATCATCGGTCTCACTGGCTGGACCGCCTCAAAAATAAAGGTGGCAGCCATGCGCGCCCGGCGCAAATTATCCGAAACCCTCAAACGCCTCGAAGGGCAACCCGTCTGATGAACCTGGAACCCGAACCCGAATCCTCCCCTGAATGGCAAATGCTGGCAGCCGCCCGCCGCCGCGCCCTCGCCGCCGCACCGCTCACCGATGACAGCGCACCCTTCGGTTTTGCCCAGCGCATCGCCGCCCGCGCCATGGAACTGCGCCGGAATGAAAACATCGCCTGCTGGACCCGCTGGTCCATGCGCGCCGCTGCCTGTGCCGGCTTTGCGGCCACCATCGTCGCCCTCATTCATTCCGGTTCCAGCTCTGACGCCCCCCTCCTCTCCCCACCTGCTTTGGAAATCCCCGGCCTCTCCTCCCTGTGAGCCCCCTGCCCTCCTACACCCTTTTAGCCCTCTCCCTCGGAGGCATCTTCGCCGCCGGAGGCACCGTCGGGTATTTTGTGGGAAAGCGCCCTGTTCCAACAACGGATCCGGTCATTTCCACAATCGGCACCACGAATAACACCAGCCCCCAGCAGTGGGCAGATCAGGCTTTTGAAAATCTCGCAGGCGACCTCAAACTCACCGGGATCCAGCGCAGCAAAATGCGCCCCTTCCTCCTTGCTGCTGCTGACCGCGTTTTCATGGAGAGGGACCGCGCCCTCTTCCAGATGCATCTCCGCCTTCTCGAAGTCCATGACACCCTGGCCAGGGAATCCAACCTGGACACCCCTCAACAAAAACGGCTGAAACAAAGCCGGGACAAATTAAAAGCTTCCATTTCTGCCCGTTTTGCTGATATATTACGCGACAATCCTGGAGCGGTCCCTGAGTTGTAATTTCCCCACCCACGCCCCCGGCTCTTCCTCATGAAATCCCGTCCCTTGGTCCTTGGAGGCCTCGCCCTTGCCATCATCGGCGGAGGAATCCTCACGGGGATCGAATTGATGAAGCCGGATGCACCCGCACCCGCCGTCGCCCCTGTGCAAGCGGCGCTGAAATCCAAAAGGCCCGCCACCCCCAAGGCTCCGGCAAAACAAGAATCCCCTGTCCAAGCCGCCGCAGCACTGGTGGAAATGCCTCTTCCTGCCGTGAAAGACCAGGCCATTCCGTTGCCGGAACCCGCCCAGCCTGCCAACGTATTCCCCAAAGCAGTCTACTCCTCCAACAGCATTTCCGAAAAAGAGTTGCAGCGCCGCGCGGCCATTGTCGAGCAAGCCGCCAATCACGACTTGAAGCACCTCGTTGGGCTGCTCGATCTCACGGAATCCCAGCAGGACCGCATCTTCGACAAACTGGCCCAGCGCACGCCGGAGTGGCATCCCGCCATGCAGGCCACCCCTATCGCGATCATTCCTGGCGACACCCCCAGCGGAAAAAACTCTCCCACAGAGCAGGCCCCTGCTGATAGCAAAGCCAAACAGGACCCGCCCTCCAGCAGCACCACGCCTTCCAGCAACACCGCTGAAAATGCCAAACCCCCGGCCGATCAACCCTTGCTCGACGCTATCGCCGAAGACCTGACCTCCACCCAGCAACAGGAACTCGCCGACGCCGAGCTGGACCGTCAGGAATGGTGGGAGGAAATCATCCCCCAACTCATGCCGGACGATACGCTCACCGGCACCACCAGCAGCAGCGGGACCGCTGCCGGAGCCCCCCTCCCGCCGGAGGACGGCCCCTCCGGCACCAAATCCGGAGAGGACGCCCTCACTTTTGATTGAGAGGTTGTGAAGCATCCGGAACGCCGTCCCGCCGTGGTGGAGCGCCTTCGGCCCGCTGGGAAATTGGCCGCCGCAGCCGGCGTGGTGATCGGGGTGGAGCCGAACAGATCATTGGCTCTGCGTGCGACCTCATCCATGACAGGACCGGCCTCCCAAGGGGAGTCACTGACCGGAAGAAATGGATAACCAACAACCCAAGCGTCTCGCGAGCCCGGGTGACTACTTTTCCTCGTTCAGCGAGGCCCAAGCCTTATCAATGGCTCCACGCAAGATCCAAGCACGTTGACGGACGGATTCTTCGGCATTTGCCTCCTTTAACGCAACGGCCAGCTCCTTACGGAATCCTTCTGGAAGGCTGGCCATGCTGCGGAGGGATTCGCACGTCAGTTCGTAAACGGCGGCACATCCCGCCACTTCACCACTGTTGAATAAAGGCACGCCCCGCTTGATGGCCAGTTCGATTAAGGCAGAAGGATTCAGTGGTCCGACGACCGCCTGGGCGGGAATGAGGACCTGATCAATCACATGAATCACCCCGTTGGAAGCAGCAATATCAGCTTTGATGAGTGAAGCCGCGCCGATTTTGACCCGGCCGTCTTCAAAGCGAATCTGCACTTTGGAACCTTGCAGCGTTGGGCCCTGACCAAGTTCCAGGGCCTTGGCGAGAGATACTTTACCAGCCACGACGTGGTATTTTAGGATGTCCACCAACTGCGTGCGATTTTCTGGTTTCAGCAGGGTGTTCACAGTGCCGTCCGGGAGTTTGGCGAAAGCTTCATCCGTGGGAGCGAAGACGGTGAATGGCCCTTCGCCAGCGAGCACACTGGCTAGTTCCGCCGCCGAGGCAGCCGCTAGCAGGGTTTTAAATCCGCCCGCCGCTTGGGCCACATCCACGATGGTGTCAGCTCCCTTGGCGGCAGCAACCGGGGTCTCGTCAGCAGTCGCTTTCACGGAGGCGATCTCTAATTCGAAGGCCCCGGCCTTCTTGTCCGCGATGGTGAACCCCAGGGACGCCACGGAGCTGGGATCAATCGGTTTCAGCGGCAAATCGCGACCGAAGGCTTGCAATTTAAAATCTGCCAAGGGGACGCGCACTTCCTTCCATTCACCCGCCGTCGTAGGCAGGTAAGCGCGGTAAGAAGAAGCGGACATTTGGTCCTTGGCCCGCAAATCAATCCAATACGTCCGCCCATCGCCCTTGGCTTTGATGACGAGAGTGTTGGTGCCGTAGAGATCAAGTTCGGTTGGCTTCATGCGGATAGAGGCAAAGCCACCATTATTCTCCAGGGAGAGTTCCCCGCTAAAGATCAATGTGGCTTTATCGGAGCGGGTGAAGCCACCCTTGGAAATGCCCCCCATCACCCCGTCATTGACGGAAGTCCAAGCCTTGGCGGACGCCTCGTCTTCAAACGAGGCAACATTTTTGTCGGCTGCGGAAAGCGATGTTTGCGTCAGCACGGCGGCAAATATTAAGGCATTGAAGCTGGAATTTTTTATGTATGAGATCATAGTTCGCTGGAATTGGGTGGTTGGAATTAATTCCATTTTATCGATAAAATGGGAAATCAGGCGTCAGCAAAAAGTTAGCGGCTGGGATCACATCGAGTCTATGCTTCCGTGGCGCGGACCACAGAAAACTTACCGGTGCCGGTGGTAAGATTCGCCTGCCAGCGGCTCCCGGATGCCAGCATTGCGGGGTCTTTTCACAGATGCTTGATGAACATTGGCAAATATTCCGAAACAGAGACCTGTGGCGGGAGACGTTAAGAGACCAACATCGCGCCGGGACGAGGGCACTGCGGCTGTTGCTGGTCTCATGACCTCGCCCTCTGGTGCCGTTTTTCAGCCATTCCGCCAGCGTTGCGGTGAAAAAATCATCCGTAATTCCACGCTTCAGAGACAGCTGCAGCGCACGGCCGCTCCGGTGAGCGAGCCACAGGATTGGTGCTCGGGGGGGGACTCGAACCCCCACAGGTTACCCCATGCGCCCCTCAAACGCACGCGTCTACCATTCCGCCACCCGAGCTGGGTGTCCTCGTATCAGCAAGGCTTTCCGCTCATTGCGGGGACACAGTGGAGGGGTCAACGCGAGCGGAACGTTACCAAGCAAAGAGTCGGGCGGGGCGCAAGAGGATTGTGTAAATTTTCTTGAACTTGAACCTGGTGGAACGGCAGTGCAGCGGAAAAGGATCAGCAGGTGAACTCCGTGGCGCTTTGAATGGACCCTACACGCCGCGAGGTGGCCACGGCACCGAGAAAGGCGGTGCTGGCGCGGAGGGCTTTTTGGTGGAACATGGACTGGGAAATGCCGCAGGCACGCAGAGCGGGGCCGTGATCCCACCAGACGACGGCTCCGGCGAGGCGGAACAGGGCATGGAATTGCACCCGCCAGAGGAGGGCCCTCCAAACGGGCGAGGCGGCGAGGCGGTCCCGGAAGAAATCAGCGTGGAAGGCGATGTGACCGGCTTCATCGCGGGTGATGCGCAGGCAGGTGGCGCGGATGACGGGGTCTGGAGCCTGACGGGAAAGCAGGCCGTAGTAGGCGCGGGCGATCAGCTCGGCGCTGAGCAGCACCTGGACGTTGAATTCCAGCCCCAGCGCGCTGCGGATGGTGCGGAAAATGGAATTGCTCCACTGCTTCGTCAGAATCGTTCCCCCGAGCCGGTGGACCATTTGTTTCAAAAGGGCGGCATGGGCGTGCTCCTCGCTGACAAAAAGTCCCACGGCGCGTTCATAGCCGGAGAAGCCAGGATCCTGTCCGGCCAGGCGGCGGGCATAACGCAGCAGACGGGTGCCGCCGCCGGATTCACCGAGCTGGAATATCGCGAGGGAAGCGGCCAGCGCCTGAATATTGCGGCGGGCAGGATCAGGCAGCGGCGTGTCCCAGGCGTAGGATTCGGCGGCGTGATGGTGGCGGTGGTTTTCGAAATATTGAATCCAGCGATGGGCATTCATGGCAAAAGGATGGAAATGGGACGGAGGGGATAGAAGTGAAAAACGTCAGGCGAAGGCGGCGATGGCCTGTTGGATGACGGGGGCCAGGCGATGGATGGGACTGGAGGCGCGGGAGGCGGCGGCGATTTGTTTGAGCCGGGCCATGACGGCCTGCACGGTCTCATCCAGGGTGGAGGTGCCGGCGGTGACGCCGGTGCGGCAGCCAGGGCTGAACCATGCGGGTTGCAGCTCGGCCGCGGTTTCGATCTGGTGGACGTCCAGCCCGGCGCGCCGGGCGGTTTCGCTGAGCTGCCGCGTGTTATTGCTGTTCCTTCCGCCGATCACAATGATGACATCGTTTTCCTGACAAAGGCGATCCATGGCCACCTGACGGTCCTTGGTCGGCTGGCAGACGGTGTCCCTGAAGGTGACTTTGGCGTCAGGATGAAGTTGCTCCAGCTTCCTGACAAGGTCCAGCACTTTGGCGATGGGTTGGGTGGTTTGGGACACGACGCCGTAATGCGCCGCCCAGGGCAGGTCCTGGAGCGCGGCCTCATCCTCCACCACGACCGCCTGCGGAAAATCGCCGCAGAGCCCCCGCACTTCCACATGGCCGGGCTGGCCGATGACGATGGCTTGGCAGCCCTGGGCAGTGATTTGAGCGAGGGCGTGGTGGGCTTTTTTCACAAGGGGACAGGTGGTATCCGTTACCTGATAGCCTGCGGTCCGCCAGGCCTGGCGGTCGCGGTCGGCGGCCCCGTGGGCCGTGATGACGACGCGGCTGGTTTCGCTGCTGCCCACGGCATCAAGGTGGGCCCGCTGCACCCCAAGGGTGGAGAGGTGTTGTTGGACGATGGGATTGTGCACCAGCTCCCCGAGCACGGTGGTGGGTCCGGCGGCGGCGGTGTCATGGGTTTTCCGCAGGGCGTCGCGGACGCCGAAACACATGCCGTAATGATCAGCGAGGGTAATGGTCATAGGGTGGGTAGGTTTGGTTTGGTGGGTTCAGGGTGGAAAAAGGGAGGGAAAAGCGGATAGCTTTGCGCCGCAAAGTAATAAATGAAAAAAGGGGCTAGGAGGTGGGACGGGCGGAGCGGACAATGGCCTCCAGGACATCCAGGTAGGTGGTGAAGGCGGTGCGGCCGGCCCTGCTGAGGGCATAGCGCGTCAGGGGGCGGCCCAGCATTTCCTTGGTTTCGGTGGTGTAGCCGGCTTTGAAGAGGGAGCGGAGATGGGTGATGAGATTGCCGTCGCTCATTTTGAGTTCGGCTTTGAGGTCCTGAAAGCTCCAATCGGCACGCGCTGCCAGCAGCGTCATGATAGCGAGACGCCCTTTCTCGTGGATTGTTTTGTCGAGTTGGGAAAAGTCGATCATGCGCCGTCGTCGCCGGTTTCGGGCTGGTGCCTCTGCATGCGGAAGACGCAGATGGCGTAAATGAGATGCAGCGCCCCAAAGGTCAGGGCCATGTTCACCAGGGCGGCCTGATAGTCGCGGCCATTGAGGGCCCGGATGAATGGCATGAAGGAGAGCAGTCCGCAGACGAAGAAGCCTGCCCCGAGGGCCAGGAGCGAGCGGGGAGCAAAGGAGCCCATGGCGAGCAGGGACAGGCCGTAGAAGAGAGCCCAAAAGGAGACGATGTCGCGGTAGTTGCTGGTCTGGCTGGCCCCGAGGACGCTGAGGATGAAGCCTGCCAGGAGCGGCGGAGCCACGGCGCGCAGGGCCATTTTCATTCCAGCGGTGGCGAAGGGATCCCCGCGCCGCCCCGCACTGCGGTAGAGCAGGAAAAAATTGAATCCGGTGGCCAAAGCCAAAACGGCGAGCCAAAGCCAGACGAAGGCTCCGCTGGACAATCGCCCGGTGGCTTCCATGCGCAGCAGCAGGCCGGAGACCAACAGGGTCAGCACCCCCGCAGCAAGGGCAGCAGGCGCAGAGAGCGCCCGGTAGACCGTGGCCCTTTCCATCAATGCGCGGATGGTCTTCAGATGAGCGGCGGCATCAAGTTCTGGAGCAGTCATGGAAACGGGAGGGGAAATCAGCTTTGCGTCACAAAGTATGCGCGGAATTCCGCCGCGCAAGTTTTTTGTTGGCAAAAAAGCGGTTCCCGGGGAATTGGGGTTCAAGGCAGGTGATCGGCGCAGTATTCACCGTCGTCACTGGCGATGCGGAACTCCAGGGTGGGGTCCGTCTGGTCCGTGCGGTGGCAGATGCGGCATTCGTGAAACGCGGGCCCGGTGGGCAGGGAGTTTGATTTGTAGGCGGCACGCCGGGTGGAAACCCGGGCCCCATGACGCAGGCGCTGCAAAGCGATGGGCAGGGCGAAACAGGCGTAGGGCACCATGGCGAGAAGCAAGGGGATACGCACCACGGGCACCGTAAAAAAGAGAAACAGCAGAGCCGCGCCACTCAGCATGGCAAGGTATTTGACCTTTACCGGCAGCACGAAAAAGATGAGAAAGGTGTAGTTGGGCACCACGGTGGCAAAGGCGAAAAAAAGGCTGCTGTATAAGAGCGAACTGGCCAGTTCGCCGACCGCATAGCCTGTCTCCGGACCAAAGGCTATCACCCCAATCCACAGACAAATCACGCTGCCTGAATAATACAGGTTTAGCCGGAATTTCCCCCATTCCCCTTCAAGCTGATCCCCCATCAGCAGCAGGATCATGAGGGCGAAAATAATCCAGATGATACTCCCGGTGCCAGGAATGAAACAGAAGGTGAAAAACCGCCAGATTTCCCATTTCACCCAAGCCTCCGGCGTGAGCTGAAGCACGGATTGGAAACCGGGATTCATGTAGATCAGAAAAAAACAGATCAACTGAAAGCTGGCAATGACGCGCAGCAGGCCAGGAATCGCCAAATGGCCGAAGCGGCGTTCCATGCGGTCCAAAAAAGAAGGGGAGGTCATATCAAAAAAAGAAAAATCAACGTCAAGCAGGACCACCACGGTCAGGCAGTGTCAAACGGGCGCTCCTTGCCTGCACACGGCCCACCGGCCAGCTTCACCAAAAGCCCCACTGCTGGGTCTTCATCACGTAGAGGCCGAGCAGCAGATTTGAGGTGGCATGCACGATGATGCAGGCGGTGAGGCTTTTGGTGCGCACCAGCACCCAGCTGATCAGGGAAGCCCAGATGATGGCTCCCAGCCAGTCTGACGCCTGGTGGGCGAGGGCAAACAGCGGCACCGTGGCAAGGAAGGCCCGCCCACTCCATTGCCCGATGGTGCCCAGCCAAAAATCACGGTAAGGCTCCGCCACGGTGCGCCAAAGGAAACTCCGCCAGAACAGTTCCTCAAGAATGGGCACCGCCACCGTCATCCTGACAAAACGCAGTAAGACGGTGCCGTAAAACACCGCCGGCGAATCCTGCCAGATCGTGGGATTGAACCCATCACCCGCCCGCGAAGTGAGGCCCAGCCATTTCCACTTCCACCAGGCAGGCTCCGCCCAGGCCGCGACACCCCACCAGTCATACAAAACGGAAGGCAAAATCCACAGCGCGATGCCCACCGCCCCCACCCCCACCGCCAGCGCGAAAGTGGACCAGCGCACCCGCTGAAACGGATAGGCCGGCCACCACCAGGCGATCAGGGTGAGGCAGGTCAGGGTCTGCAGCGGATAAATCCATTGATCCGCATGGGCCAAATACCATGGGGTCCCAGGCGGGTATTGCCCGGTTTCCCTAAAAAACCCCTTCAGCGCCAGAAACGCCATGAACACCAGAAACGGAGCCGTGTGCGTGACGGTAGGCGGTGGAAGTTTCCGGTTTGTCAAAGGGGCGGCAGAAGGATCAGAACTCACGCCCGCTTCATACCCCGCCCGCACCGCTTGTCATCCCGGAATGTGGTCCGTGAATTTTGACGGTGGTCCGGCCCCCTCATAAAATATCACCAACCACCGATCAATCCGGGACCAGCAAGAAGGCGGCAGGAGAGGCCCTTTCCCTGCCCGGGAGGGGCGGGAGACCGGGGAATTTTTCTGAAATCGGGGTTGGCAACGCCGGGGAAACCGGTCTATCTCCGCCGTCCTATGGCATCCACACCGGTCATCAACCTTCGCAAAGGACACGCCGTCCGTTACAATGGCGACGTCTGTCTCGTCACGGGCACTGAACTCAAAACGCCTCCCCGGATGGCGTCCTACGTCCAGATGTCCATCAAAAGCATCGGCACAGGCCGCGTCCACAATCTGCGCATGACTTCCAATGAGTCGCTCGACAGCGTGAACCTCACCAAAGAGGACTACGAATACAGCTACAAGGACAGCGGCGGCTACCACTTCCTGCATACCACCACCTATGACGACGTGGCCCTGAGCGAGGAGATGATCGCTGATGTGAAAAATTACCTCATCGAAGGCCAGAAGTATCTGCTCGTCTTCACGGACGACGTGCCTGCGACCATCGAACTCCCAGCTTCCATGATCATGGTGGTGGCGGAAGCGCCTGAAGGCGTGAAGGGCGACTCCGCCAACAATGTCTACAAATCTGCCACCATGGAAACCGGCCTCGTGGTCGGCGTGCCTCTGTTCATCAACCCCGGTGAAAAGATCAGCGTGAAGACGGAAGACGGCAGCTACCTCGGCCGCTCCAATTAAGACTTCCACACCCTGCTCCATTCCCGAAAATTTACCCGCCCCGCTGGCTCGTCCGGCGGGGCTTTTTTGCGGGAAGGTGGCAGCAGCAGCAGCCGGGAACGAAACGGCGCGGTGCCAAGCGGCGGAACTCCATTGACACCTTCCGGGACGCGATTAAAATCCCGCCCCTTTTCCCAGTCCGGGCCGAGGCGTATCCGCTGCCTGTCAGCGGGGTTTTCCTTCAGAAAAATCCCCCTGCCCTCCACAGCGTCTCTTATATCAAGCACCCACCAGACTAAAACATCATGGCCACGACTCACGCACTCTCCGCTCACACCCGCAAACGCAGCGGCAGTGGCGCTCTCACCTCCCTCCGCGCGGAAGGGCTCATCCCAGGCGTCGTTTACGGCAAGGACCAGCCTTCCACCAACATCCGCCTGAACCGCAAAACGCTCGAAACCGTCCTGCACCATAGCGTTTCCGAGCACATTCTCGTCCAGCTCACCCTGGATGATGCGCCTGCCCCCACCCTCGCCCTGATCAAGGATGTGCAGCACAACCCTCTGAATGGCAACGTGCTCCACGTCGATTTCCACGCCATCCGCGAGACCGAAGTGATCCACTCCATCGTTCCCCTGGAACTGACTGGCGAATGTGTGGGAGCCAAGGCAGGTGGTCTGGTGGAACACCTTGTGCACAGCCTGCACATCACCTGTCTGCCCAAGGATCTGCCTGACCAAATCCACGTGGACACCACCAGCCTGGAAATCGGCAGTGCCCTTCACACCAAGGAACTCACCCTCCCCGCCGGTGTCACCACCAACCTTGGCCCCAATGTGGTCATCGTGCTGGTTGCCGCTCCACGGGTCGTCGAAGTGGTCGCCGTGGTGGTCGATCCAAAAGCCAAAAAGAAGGGCAAAAAATAATCCTTTCCGCCCGTCCCGACCGGGATTCCCTCCAAAAGCCGCAGGAATTCCTTCCTGCGGCTTTTTTGTGCCCTGAATAGTTTGGTTCACGAATGACTCTCCTGCCCCCTCGCAGAAGTCTTCCTCCCGGTTGAAAATGTCGGGGAGATCCGATTCCGCACCGCCAGTCCAAATCACTTCTGCATTCATTTGCCGCGCGAGGCAAGGATCCGGGCTTTCACGTCTTCCCATGGGGACAACTTTCCCGGGTTGGCCCGGTATTCGGCCAATCGTTCCTCAATCAAGGCCGTGATCCAAGGTTCGTCCGGCACCTCACCTCCTGCCACATCGTCCCACAACTCTGCGATGAACCGGAATTTTTCATCGTCTGGCAAGGCCATAACCTCAGGGAACCGTTCAGCAATCATCCGCCAAACCAGGGTCTATTTATTCAAACGCAAGTTTCGATCTGGCCAAGCCACAAACCTGGCGCTTTCGCCATGGATGGAAGGCACCACCCACCGGCTGGCAAATCCCGCCCCCTCGCCCTCAGGAACCGGGAAGCCCGCAGGCACCTCCCGGAAGGAGCGAATGTAGCGGATCCCCGGAGGAATGATGCGTTGCACCTCTGCCGGGGTTTGCTTAAACTCCGCACTTTTCAGACTGACTGTGATTTATGCTGCCTCCTACTGATGACTATCTCCGCTCCGAATCCTGCCGCCATGTTCCCGGCTGGGAGGGTGCCCTGGTGCGCCTGGATCTCATCGTGAAAGGCGGATCGGACCGCTATTATTACCGGGCTGCGGCCGTGGGCGGCACCGGGCCGGAGTCGGCGATCATCATGGTCTACACCGACAAGCGGGCGGACAACCCGGCGTTCTTTTCCGCGACGGAGGTGCTGCGGCACTGCGGGGCGCGGATCATGGAGATTTACCATCATGATGCCGCCCAGAAAATCGCCTGGATGGAGGATCTGGGGCGGGATGATCTCTGGGAAAAACGCCAGATCGATCCCGTATTGCCGCTTTACCGGGATACCCTGAAACAGGCCGCCTGCCTGCACCGCCACACCGCCGCCAGTCTGCCGGAGCACCTGCGGACGACGCTGCAGCCCGGCTTCGATGCCCGGCTCTATCAATGGGAGCAGGGCTACTTTTTCGATCAATTTGCTATGCGCTTTTCCACGGTCCCGGCTGAACAACTGGATGCCCTGCGGCATACCCCGGCGTTCACGGAATTGGCGGAAAACCTTGCCGCGCTCCCCCGCACTTTGGTGCACCGCGATTTCCAATCCCAGAATATTATCGTGAGGGATGGGCGCGCCTGGATGATAGACTATCAAGGCGTCCGGGAAGGCCGGCCGGAATATGATCTGGCCTCCCTGCTCTACGATCCCTACGTGAATCTGAGCCCGGAGGAGCGCGCGGAGCTGCTGGCTTACTATCAAAATCTGCGCCGGGGGACGGACGGTGCGGAAGTGACCGGCGAGGTGGTGGCCATGGCGGCCTGCCAACGGCTGATGCAGGCGCTGGGGGCTTACGGAAAACTGGGAGCAGGCGATGGCAAAACAGCGTTTCTGCGCCATATTCCAGCTGCCGTGTCCAATCTCCGCGCGGTGCTGGCACAATCCGGCCTGCTGCCTGGCTTGGCTGATGCACTGGTGCTGCGCGATGCTGACAATCCTTCCCTGCTCCCATGAGTCCCCGCCTTTCCCTGCTCCTGCTCTTCGCCGCCGGTGCGTTCGGCGTGATGCTGCACCGCGAGCAGCAGCGGGGCAGTTTTGAAGCCTTTGACCGGGGCCACCGTGAATTCCTGCGGGCGAATCCGGGGGGATCGGAATGGACCAGGATGACGGATGAGCCTCAGGTGATCCTGGCGCGCCTGGATGATCCTGACCTGCCGCTGGCCCAGCGTGCCTTTGAAGCTTGGCCCCCGCGCCCCGACGAATGGCAGGTGGTGCTGCAAAACCTGACGGCCTGGCAGCCCCGCGCGGTCGCCTTTGGGATGCCTCTGGCCGTGGACGATCCCACGCCCAGCTTTTTAAAAATGTTGTCGGAAGTGCCAGGCTTGACCCTGGGCCTGGAGGCCACCGCAGCCTTCAGTCATGAATTCATGCCACCGGAAATCCCGGCCGGCCTGCCCGTCCTGAAGGTGCAGGGGGATATCACGGGGATTCCGCAATTTGAAACGCTGCGCGTGAACCGGCTGCCGGTGCGTCTGGGGATCAGTCAGGTGGATCTGGGGCAAAAAGTGTCGGTGGAGGGCGAATGGTGCCACGTTCCCCTGCTGGCCCGCACCGGCACCAGCGCGGTGCCTACCCTGGCGCTGCAGTCCATCCTGACATGGAAACAGTTGCCGCCGGACCGGCTCCAAATCCAGTTGGGCACCGCTATCACGGGGCCGGGGGGCTTGGCCATCCCCATCGACGATGCTGGTGGTTTTTCCTTTTACCTGTCACTTGCCGCCCGCGCCGGGTCGATGCAGGCGGATGAATTTTTGTTTGGAAAAGGCCAGGCGGAAACCACCTATGCCGAAGGCACCGCTGAACGCCGGGCCCTGAAATCCATCGCCGGCAGCCTGGTCTGGCTGGGAGTGGATGACCAGGCCGCGCGGCTCGTGAAATTGCCGGATGGGAATACCGCCTCCACGGCCGATCTCATCACCCGCGCCCTCGCCGCGATTCAGACCGGACGCTACATCCGGCCCCTGCCACCGGGCTGGCAGGTGCTCCCGCTGGGGATTTCCATTTTGTTTGGCCTCTGGCTGATCCGCTGGCAGCGGCGCAATCTCTGGAAGGGCCTGGCAGCGGGATCCCTGCTCCTGCTCACTTCCAGTCTATTGCTATTCCAAAGCAATCATACCTGGATGCCGATCGCACCGGCCCTGTTGGTGTTGGGTCTGATATTTACCGCTGGCTGGATGATCCCGCGCGGCGGGGCCGCGACATGACGCAGGGAACCGTGGACGATGGCGGGAAGATATTTCCTCCGCTCTGCTGGAGCGGGCCGGCTTGAACCTTGATCATTACGCCCCGGATGCTGATAACCTGCCCGGCAGAATGCCGGCCCTCCCCAGCTGTTCTATTCTATTCTACAACGGCGGCTTTTTTCCGCACCGTGCCCTGCCAGATCTGAGGGGAGCGCTGGCCGGGGCCGGTTTCGCCGCCGGGGATGATAATGGCCCCGTCCCAGTTCACGCAGGGTGTGGTGAGGCAGGCTTTGCCGGGGAAGTTGCTGAGATTGCTCCACTCCCCGACCTCCGCGTCGTAAGCCATCACGGTGCGGGTGTAGCCCGGGTAATTCTCCAGCAACAGCTTGTTGTAATCCGTGCGGGCCTTTTCCTCTGTGGCATCCACGGCCTCCAGTTTCCGCTGGTTGTTTTCCAGCATTTTCACCAACTCCTGATCCGTTCCACTGACGATCACGAGGTGATGGGGGGGCACATGAAAGGCTGGTGCGGCCATCACCGAGGAGGGGTGTCCCTGGGGATCAACGATGTCACCGAGGATGGACCAGTCCTTTTTGCGGGGGTTGAATTTATGGAGATCAGTCAGGAAGTCCGGGCTATTCCCGGGATCGCGCCCCCCGCAGAGGTAGATGCTTTCCTCCACGATTTCCTCCCCTCCATTTTTCAGACTGGCAGCTTTTTCCAGGCTGGCAGCAGCTATGGGGAAGATACGGCCCGGGCCGTCCCAGGAGGGCAGCGTTTTCCATGTGAAAGCATTGGGATCCCCCTTTTTAGTCAGATCGAGCGCGAGAAAAGTGTTGGTGGCGCGGCTCGCTGGCATTTGATGGGCACCCCCTAAAAGATAAACCGTCGTGCCGATGCGGACAGCGGTGGCGCAGGCGAGGGGTTTGGGAAGTTTTGGATAGTCCTCAAACTCCAACTTCCGGGCTTCTGCATTCCACTTCATGAGAAAGCAGGCATCGCTGACCTGATTCTGCTCTGCGCCGCCCATGCAGAGCACGCCCTCCGGGGTGCTGGCAGAGGCACCATAGGCCAGATTCCGGGGCAGTTCTGCTCCAGCAGGAAGCCATTCATAAACGGTTTTCTGCTCCGGGGTGTATTGCCGGTGCAGCACGTAGATGTCAGCCCACCAGGCCCGTTTGGCCCCGGCGGAAAAGGATTGCCCGGCCCAGTTGGTGCCGCCGGCAATGAGCAGGTAATCCCCCTGGGCTCCGGCAAAGACTCCGGCGAGACCTTCTGCTTTTTCAAAACCTGGCCGGACGGGCAGCTCCGCGATGGCCTCCCACTCTATCTTGGGGGCTGGGTGGATCATATCCGTTTCCACGGCAGGCTTCGCGGCCTGGGCATGAACAGGCGGGGCGTCTGCCAGCACCAAAGCCAAGAGAGTCAGGAAAATCAGAGGGCGCAAAATCATCGCTGCTGATGTAGGCAGCCGGGACCGCGATGGCAACCCGGATTTCAGCAGGACATTCCCAACAAGGCCAGCAGGCGCCCGGTGCAGCCTTTTTCGACCCGATAGGAATAGTATCGGTCCACTGAGCTTCCGGTGCAGATGCCACTATCATGCACGCGGGAGGCGGGCACCCCGGCGGCGATGGCATCGCGCTGGATCATGGCAGCGATGTCCACTTCAAAGAGCGGCGGCCGGATACAGGGGCCTATCAGCAGCAAAAGGTCTGACGGATCGGTGCCATAGGTGCTGGACATCAAGGAGATGGCCCGTGGAGTAATGCCGGCTTCCGTGCTTTTCCGCCCGCTATGCAGCAGGGCGACCGCCCGCCGGACCGGGTCCACAAGGTATACCGGCGCGCAGTCAGCGGTGTGAATGCCCAGCATGAGATCAGGCCCATTGGTCATCAGGCCATCCACGTCAGCGGTCCAGCGGGGCGAGTCTGCCGTAATCACGGCGATTTCCGCCCCATGGACCTGGCCGGCGGTGAAGGTTTTTTTCACCTCAAACCCCAGGTGCTGCACCGCCGCATCATGCCAGGGTTGCAATGGCGCCAGCACCTTTGCCCGGTCCATGCTGACGCTCACGCCAGGCACCCGCCTCACCAGGCCGTGAACCACGCCCGGCAGTTCCAGGAAAGGAAAGGTTTCAACAACATCTTCAATGACTGGCTGGGAAAACATGGGGCGGCAGCGGTTTCAGGGTTTCGTCCATCGCATGGGTGTAATGGGATATACGGTGAGTTCCCCGATGGTCCCTCCACCTTCAATAGCGAACGCAGGACCCGGATCTGAGGCCGGGGAGGCTAGCGCATAAGCCGCTTCCCCGCCAATCCAGAAACCTTCCACGAGGCCACGATCGATCACGAAGCGGGCATCAAGCCCGCCGTTGGGATGCAGGCCCGTGACCTGCTGATCCCGGGTGAGGCCACCGGATCATAACTGAAGACCAGCCCCCTTATCCTAATTTTTCCCAGGCCTGACATGCCGGATTGAAAAGCGGCCAGGTTGATAACAGGAATCCGGGCGGAAGGGCTGCGGATCCCCCTCCGGTCTCAGGTAGCAGCCATTCAACATCATGAGTGACTCCCCGGTGATCGCGGACTTCATGGGGATGAATTCCGGGCACTCATACCAATGCGGCAGACTGCTGGTTTCCTCCCAGTGCTGGAGATCCCAGGAGCGGAGAAAGCGATAACTGTCAGGTCCGCCCACGTAGAGCACCATGATGTAGTGCTGCGAAGCCTCGTGCCAGATCACTTTGGGATCGCGGTCTCCCTCGCCTTTGTTGGGCACGTTGTTGGTGAAGTTGTCGAGCCAGTTCTTTTGCAATTTTCCCGGTAAATTGAGTTTCCCGGTAAATTGAGTTTCATGGTCGTCGGCATGTTTTACAGGTAGTGAATCTGTAATTACAGAAATGTGCCGGACCTGCAAATTTGACAAAAAGGAGGGAAATCTCCCGTATCAGGAAATCTCCTGTATCAAGCCGTCCTTTCGTTCATCCGGGGGCCTCTATCTGCGGCGCTTCAACCATGA
>CAMDJM010000066.1 GCA_945900785.1 Akkermansia muciniphila | reverse complement strand
CGTATTTCAGCATATCACCGCATCGTGATGAATCTTCATCCCGGTGGATCCGTCTCCTTTTCCGACTGCCTGCCATCTGCAAAAATCATGCCTGACATGAACTGGAATCCACATGCCTACTTGACAAAACCGCAGCCATATCAGCCGGTGGCGCGAGCCACCGGAAATGACGTGGTAGAGTGCACCGCCCCGGAAGGGGCGGCGGAATCGAACGGGGCATGCAAACGATGGCGGCGTGACGAAGCCCCGGTTTTCCGCCGCCCCTGCCGGGGTTGATAATTGTCGGGGCCGGTTCCGGTGGCTGGCACCGGCTAATTTCCGGCGGCCCTCCGGGCCGGGTTGCGGCGGCGTGGGCCGGTTGGCGTTTGGCGGGGTTGGTCTCGGTTCGCTGGGACGCGGGGCCCTCCAACCCGCCTTAATACCGGTCATCATACTCCAATTCTTCACCACAAATACCGGTCCTCATATTCCACTGCACCATGGCGGAGGAATTCCAAATACTCCTCCTGATACGATTTCACCCTGTGGTGCTCCTCCTGATTCAAAATGTAATCCCGAACCGCCGGACACTGCGGTGCCCCCACGGTAAACGCACCGTAGCCCTCCTGCCACGAGAACAGCTTCACGCCGATCTCCTCATGCACCCAACGGGACGAGACGGATTTGACTTCCCGTATGACATCGGCAAGCCGGTGCATGGCTCCCAGCCCTAAGAGCAGGTGCACATGATCGCCCACACCGCCAACCGCTTCAGGGATGCCGTCAAGTTGCCTCACTACACCGCCGAGGAAGGCGTGGAGCCGGTCCCGCCATGGCGGGGCGATCATGGAGACACGATCCTTGGTGCTGAAGACGAGGTGATAGTGGAGAGATAGATGAGTGGATGGCATGGCAAAATATTGTCTCACGAGCTTTCCAGCGTGCATCCAGTTTTTGTGGGGTGCCGGCGTCGCGAGGTTGCCGTTCCTCGCCAATTGTGAAGGCCCGGAGGGCTGTCGGAAATGAGCCGGCGGGGCGAGCCACCGGATCCAGTGAGAAAACAATGATGAGCCCCGGCAGGGGCGATGGAATGCGGCGGTGCATCGGCGGTTGGCGTGCACACAGCACCGGAATTCCGACGCGCCTGCCGGGGCTGGTGCTGCTTTGTGCCGATTCCGGTGGCTTTCGCCACCGGCTAATTTCCGGCGGCCCTCCGGGCCGATCTGATAAACAGCCGTGGTGCCTCTGTGATGCCGATGAGATGCAACCGTGGTGGCCAGTGCCGTGAAGGCATTGACGGTCACGGCCACGGGATTCGGCACGGTGGGAAGTGCTCCGCTGAGTGGCAATGCCCCGCCCGCATTCTGCCCACGGTCACACTGGCGGCGGAGACGGCCAGCACCACGGCCGAGGAGGGCCGGTTCCTGCCGATGGTGCCCACGGTCACGGACGATGTGCAGGTGCGGAATGTGGAGTTTTTCGTCGATGGCCAGCGGGTGGAGACGGACAGGATTTTCCCCTTCGAAATTCAATAAAGCGAAATTCAATAAAGCAGCGCAATTGCAGGAAAACGCTTGACGATAGTGTCCGTCAACCCCAGCCGCGATGAAGACGCAGTGACCTCAAGGCAACTTCCGCACCTTTGCCGAGTCCATTCTGTAACCCCGGCAGAATCACAGAAGAAGCTAGCGGATCCAAGCGCCCATGCTCCCGGCCTAACTGCGGAAATGCAGGGTTGCTTCCTTCAAGGGATTCACAAAACCTTCCGGCAGGGACCCCCCTTCCAACCAAGCCCGGCGCAACTGCTGGAACCACCGGATCTGTTCATCAGCATCCCCCATCAGCATGAAGGGCTGATTTTGCTTCAAGCCCTCCAACTGAAGAAACGCATAGGTGCGGTCCTCGGTCAGGAAGTGCCGGATGAGATAGCGGAGCAGACCCTTGACAGGACCAAGGTAAGGGAAGTTCCAGTAAAATGCCTGATGGATGATGGTTTCCCCATCGCTCACGGGCGCGATGGTGGCGATGCCGACGGCGTAATATTTTTCACCCTGGATGTGTTCGATGCGGACCCCGGGCAGCAGATAGGTGATTTCAGTGGTGACATTTTTGCCGAACAGCCGGTAGAGCAGGTTGTTTTTGGGAGCCGGGTGCCGCTTCATCCTCCACCCCAATCCAGTGGGGATAAAATGCTTTTCCTTGGTCCGGATGGTATGGGAGCGCCGCCGGATAAACGGGGAGGAGTGCACAAAGGCCACGTGGGAAGGATCAAAGAAGGTGTAGGCGGAATGCTCGCCATTCAGCGGATAACTGACGGAGCAATAAATTTGCGGATGCACCTCGCCGATGCCTTCGACCAAAGGCAGAGGGGGTAATTTGTCCTCCGGCAGGTTGCCGATAAACACCCAGATGCCGCCCTGGGCTTCCCGGCAGGGATAGCTCCAGCATTTGACATTTCCGCCGAAATGCTCCTGTCCCCCACAAAGGGAGGGAATGTGGGTGCAGCGGCCATCCGCTCCGAATTTCCAGCCATGATAGAGGCACTGCACTTCCTTTCCGTCAAACTTGCCGTGGTGCAGGGGGGTGCTCCGGTGGGGACAAAGGTTCCGCAGGGCAAAGACCTCTCCTTGGCTGGTGCGTCCGAGTAAAATACTCTGATCCGCCAGAGTCACGGGCTGCATCGCGCCCGCCTTGAGATTACTGCTGGCACAGGTGAAATACCAAAAATTCTGCAGGACATCCCGATGATGCACCTTTCGGGGAATGGGATTGGTGCGGAGATCGGACATTGGACAGGGATTTACAGGCTTATAGCTAGTTCTGCCTTTCCACCCTGAAGTCAATTTTCCAAAAGTGCCAAAACCTTCAGCAACCTGGACTGGCTCTCCTCACTTTTCCTTCCCATTGGTTGCTTCCCCCGCCGCACCAGTATGTTTTCATCCTTTGTTTTTGCACTGCTGCCATCCCAGGCACATCCTGTCAGGCGGGCCGCTTTGTTTTGCCTGTGCCTGATGAGTATACTGGCCGTGCTGCCCATCAATCCCCAAGGACCTTTCGATGCCCGGGACGGCTCCATTCCCCAGGGCATGAGACTGGACTTCCCCCTGACCGGGGCGATTTGGGAACCGGTGGCAGCCCCGCTGCACATTTTATTGGGATCACCGGACTTCCGGAAGACGCGGGATGCGTCAGTGGTCTGGGTGTTTGTGCTGGCCGGGGCGGCAGGATGGTTCTCCGCGTCCCCCACCCGCACCCGGTTCAAATTTTTGGCCAGAACAGGCCGGGCACTGGCCTGGGCCACCCTGACCCTGGGATTTCTGCTGCTCTGGCTGGCCACTGCCGTCATGCTGCGGCTGCCGGGCTGGCGGTTAATAGTGGATGATCCCCATGCGCTGATCGCTGACCTGCATTCCCATACCAGTGGATCCCGTGATGGACTGGTCACTGCGGCGGAAAGTCTGGCCTGCCACGCGGCGGCAGGCTTCAATGTGGTCGCCATCACCGAGCACGGCTACCCGGCGGCGGCCTACGAAGCCCAACGGCAGGCCCTGGCCACCCCGGGGGCACCAGCGGTCATTGTAGGGGAGGAATTCAGTTTCAACCGCGGGGGAGCCTTCTTTGTGGCCTTGGGACTGAAACCCTCCTATCTTTATCCCTCCGGCCTTTCCAAAAAGGACTTTGTTTCCCGCTTCTCCACCTATCTTCATGAAGCCCACGGAGGTGCCTTGCTGGGCTTGGGATTCAAACTGGATGAAGTCGAAATCGAAATCCTCCTCAAGGCCGGTGCCGATGGTTTTGAATTGGCCAACATGGGCCATCCTGCCATCCCCCATCCTATCCGGGAGCGGATGCTGGGTGCTGCCAGGGAGCGGGGCCTCGCCCTCGTGGCCTCATCCGACTGGCATGGCTGGGGTGGAATCTGGCGCACCTGGACGGTGCTCCCTGGCACCGCCGCCGCCCACAAGGATCCCCGGGAGCGGGCTGACCTTGTGATCCGGAAACTCCGGGAACGGGGCAGCCAGGACGTCATCCCGGTGACAGCAGGATACATGGGGCCGCCACCCCTCTGGCGGGTCATTTCCGCTCCCGTGGTGGAAGTGCTGCGTTATGCGGCGGAACTCAGCCTGCCCCGCGTGCTCTCCTGGTGGTTTTGGAGCGCCCTGCTCTTCTCCCTCTACCAGGTCTTGCTGGCGAAATTCCCCAAGCCAAGGGCTCTGCTTGGTGCTGTTTTACTGGTGGCCATGGGAGCGGTTTTCTTCGTATCCGCCGCCCAGCTCTCCGCCCTTCAGCCGGCAGGATTGCTCGTTTCCGCTTTCCCGCAAAGAATTGCCCTGCTCTGCGGCGGGCTCTGCGTCCTGGCATGGGGTGCAGCGGCGATTCTGATCAAATCCCAAAAGCCACGGAAGGCTTCAGCTACATCCTCCAAACGGATGGCGTGACACCCAGGCGAGGAACTCGGTATTGCCGTCGGTTCCCTTGATCGGGGAAGGCAGGCAGCCCCGCCAGTGGAAGCCAGGACATTGGGCGATGAAGCGACGGATGCGCTCCACAGCCTGTTCATGCAGGGCGGGGTCCCGGACGATGCCGCCAGGCCCGACGTCTTCGCGGCGCAGTTCGAATTGCGGCTTGATCAGGCAGATCAATTGCCCGTGCTCCGGGTGCAGCACCGCCATGACCGCCGGCAGGACCAGCGTCAGGGAAATAAAGGATAGGTCGAAGACCGCCAGATCCACGGGTTCCGGCACTTCCTCCGGCTGGAGGTGACGCAGGTTGAACTGCTCGCGCGCCACCACCCGGGGATCACTCCGGATCTTCCAGACCAGTTGATTCGTGCCGACATCAAAGGCATACACCTTCGCCGCACCATGCTGCAGGAGACAATCCGTGAATCCACCGGTGGAAGCTCCCGCATCAAGGCAGCAGAACCCGGCTGGATTGAGTCCGAAACCCAGGAGCGCCCCTTCCAGTTTAAGGCCGCCCCGGCTGACGTATTTCGGCTTTGCCTTGACCAGGATCACATCGTCAGGCTTCACCGCATGGCCCGGCTTGGTGGCAGGCTGATCATTGACAAGGATCTCCCCGGCCAGGATGAGCCGCTTCGCCTGTTCCCGGGAATCGCAGAGCCCGCGCGAGGCCAGCGCAGCATCCAGCCGTTCCCGGCGGGGCGGGGAGGGAGCAGTCTCATCTGACATGGGGGATCACGCAAAAAACCTAACGCCGTTGCAGACGCATGAACAGGAACAGACCGAGGAGACCGAAAATAACATTCGGCACCCAGACCCAGATCTGAGGGTATTTCTCCGGCGTGTTCTGCCAAATGCCGCCCAGCATGATCAGGGCAAAATAGGAGATACCCACCGCCAGGCTGAGCACAAAACCCACGGAAGTCTCGCGGCGCTGAGCGGTGATGCCGAAGGGAATGCCTACAAAGGCCAGCACGAAACAAGCGAGGGAAAAACTTAGCCGCCGGTTCAGCTCGGTCAGCATGGAGGAATGTGAGGGCGGAATCGCCCCATCCACCGCCAGCGCGGAGGGATTGGCCAGACCGGTTCTCAGTTGGGACATGGTCAGACCATCCACCTTTAATTTGGCATTTTTCTCGAACATCTTATTCAGCGAAACGGAGAGTTCGCTTTCGTCCGTAATGATGTGGCTCACTTCCGGCATGCCTTCGCGTTCCAGGCGCAGGTTTTCGGCATAGGCTTCGCGTTCCTCCGGATTCAGGGCTGCCACCTGGTCAGAGGGCAATTCCCCGGGCCAGTTGCGGGCCATGATAAAATTGTCCTTCATGTCGAGGCTGATTTCCCGGGTCTTCTGCACGTTGCCGGCCGTCACCTCAGCTTCGCGGGAAAAATAATAACGGGCAGGGCGGGCGCGGTCACCCGCACGCTCCGGCTGCAATTCGATGACCTGCATATTCTTCAGTTTTTCCCCCTGCTTGGATTCGGCGAAGATAAAAAAGCCGCTCAATTCGTCCACCAACGTGTCAGGGCGGAAGATGGATTTGGGATCCTGCAGCACGGCCTTCTGGGTCGTTTTTCTGATTTCCACAAAGGAGTGCGGAGCCACCACGGTGTTGATCCAAAAACACAGGCCGGAAGCCAGCAGGGCCAGCACCAGCACCGGGGTGCAGATCCGCCACAGGCTTTGCCCTGACATCCGCAGGGCGATGAGTTCGTTATCCGCCGAGAGCCGGCCAAATACCAGCAGCACCGCCGTCAGGATGCCCCAGGGCACCGTGAAGGATAAGGACCAGGGGAAGGAATAGGCCACAAACTTCACCACCGCCTCCGGCGAAAGAATCCCCTCCACCACCTTATCCAACAAAGTCTTGAAGATTTGCCCCAGCACCAGCACCACACTCAGCAGCGTCACCGCGAACAGGGTGGAAACGAGCACCTGCCGGCCCAGATAGCGGTCAAAAATACGCAACATGTGAAAAAATCTGCGGAAGAAACCATCGGACTACATCCGGCGGTAGCGCAAAATACCCTCGCCAATCAACTCCGCCAGACGCTGGCGGTAGCGTGGATCAAGCACCCGGGACCGGTCGTTGCCCGTGGAAATGAAGCCCCCTTCCACGAGGGCTGCGGGCACATTGCAGGCCCGCAGGACTTTAAAGCGGGCGAACTTCACGCCACGGTTCGGCGTGCCCAGGCCATTGGCCACCAGATTCTGGATCTGCCCCGCCAGCTTTTGGCCTTCGGTGTTATAATACCAGGTCTCCGTGCCGGCGGGGCCGCCATAGCTCACCCAGTTGAAGTGAATGCTCACAAAGATGGAGCGTCCGATGTTATTCGCCACCGCCGGGCGGGATTCCAAGGGGACGAACACATCGCGCTGGCGGGTCAGGGTGCATTTGATGCCCTTGCCTTCAAGGTAGCGCTGCAGGCGGAAAGTCACATCCAGTGCGAGATGCTTTTCATATAAATAACCAAACTGCCCCCCATTGTCATGTCCCCCGTGGCCGGCATCAATAATCACCCGGCTGAAGTTCCCGGCCCGGGCCGCGCCACTCCAGAGGCCCAGCATCAGCAGCAGGATGCCCATTCCACGGAAAAGCGCGGACCGGCAGGAAGATAGGGCGGCAGGGAGCATCATGGGCAGGGAAGTTAAGGAAAATTTATTTTCACAATCTTAAGTATTTCCCAGCCCCATGGAAAATCAAGCCGTGGAATGCCCCTGTTTCCAAGGGCTCAAAGCGTCTTTTGACCAAACAAAAGCCCGGAAGGCCCGGCAAATCCATCAGGCATACCGGTCTGGCGACAGGAGGCGCAGGTCATGCCCGGGATCTTGCCGATCCAGCAATCGGCTCACGATCAGCCCGGTCGCCGGTCCCAGGCTCAGGCCCATCATGCTGTGTCCGGTAGCCAGGATCAGGTTCTCCGCCGCTGCCGTGCGGCCCAGGTAAGGCATGCCATCCGGCGGACAGGGCCGCAAGCCCACCCAAGGCTGGATCCCTTCGAAATCCTCCGTCTGGAAGGATGGAAAGTAGGACGGCACAGATTTGATAATGCCCTGCACCCGCCTTGGATTGATGCCGGTATGCAGGCCGCTCAGCTCCATGGTGCCCCCAACCCGCAGCGCCGCCCCCATGGGTGTCACCGCCACCCGGGCTTCTGTCAGGATCGAGCAGATTTGTGGCAATTCCCGTGGCTGCGGCAGGGTGACCGAATAACCTTTCCCGGCCTGCATCGGCAGGCGCAGCCCCAGCGGACGGATCGTTTCCCCGGACCAGGAGCCACCGGCCAGCACAAACTGATCCCCTTGGACCTCGCCATCCACCGTTTGCACCGCAGCGAGCCGGGTCCCCTCCCGGCGCCAGCCGGTGCATTCCATTTCCGTGATGAACTTCACTCCCATGCCGAGACAGGCCGCCAGCAATGAGGCCATGAACTTGTTGGGAGAAAGATGGCAATCCCTGGGAAAATAAACCGAGCCTGCCACATCCATCTTCACCCCTGGATCCAGGGCGGCGGTGGCGTTGGCATCCAACACTTCCGCCGGCACCCCCAGGGCCACCGCCCGCGCGGCGGTCCGGGCTTCCTCCTCCAGGGTGTGGGCGCTGCGGCATAGCATTAACAAACCCTTCTGCACCAGGCCAAAATCCATTTCCGGCAGGCTGCCCAGCTCCTCATAACACGCCCGGCTGGCCAGATTCAAATCCCTCAGCACCGGGGCGGCGGCCGTCACCCGTGCTGGCGTCGCGGCCTGCCAGAACTTCAGCGCCCAGCCGATCAGGTCTGCATCCAGCCGCGGCTTGATGTAAAATGGCGACTCCGGATTCCACATCCACTTCAGCCCAAGAGCCACCATGCCAGGAGCCGCGAGGGGAATGAAGTGGCTGGGAACGATCATCCCGGCGTTGCCAAAGGAGCACCCATTCTGCGGCAGGGGCTCACGGTCAATCACCGTAACCTCAAATCCGCGCCGCGCCGCGTAATAGGCGGAGCAAAGCCCCATGATGCCCTGACCAAGAATAACAACTGATTGATTCATCATCAGGGGGTCCAGCGTGGGGTATGGCCCATCAGATGCCGCACAAAAAAATCCATCCTGCGGCGGGCGGCATAGGGACGCTCCCCTGCCCCGTGGTTCGAGCCCGGCATGATCAGCAATTCAAAATCCTTATCCGCCTTCTCCAGCGCATCCACTACCTGCATGGTGCTCGCCGGATCCACATTCGAGTCCATTTCGCCCACTGAGAGCAGCAGATTTCCTGACATCCGATGGGCATGCACCACATTGGAACTTTGCTCGTAGGAGGCATCCACCGGCCAGCCCATCCACTGCTCATTCCACCAGATTTTGTCCATCCGGTTATCGTGGCAGCCACAGTCCGCCGCGGCAGCGCTGTAGAAATCCCCATGGTCGATCAAGGCCCGCATGGCATTCTGCCCGCCTGCGGATCCACCGAAAATGCCCACACGCTTCAGATCCATCCAGGGGCGCGCTGCGGCCGCCGCCTTCATCCAGGCGATCCGGTCGAGAAACCCGGCATCAGCGAGGTTTTTCCAACAAACATTGTGAAATGCCTTGCCCCGGTCATTCGTCCCCATGCCATCCGCCTGCACCACAATGAAGCCCAGTTCAGCGAAGGCATGCTGCCGCAGTCCCAGGGTAAAATCCCGCGCCACAAACGAGCCCTGCGGACCGGCATAGACCTCTTCCAGCACTGGATAGTTTTTCATCGGATCAAAATGGGATGGCTTGATGATGGTGCCATAAATATCCGTCACCAGGTCGCGACCCTTGGCGGAAAAACGCTCCGGCATCTGCCAATTGCCTGCCACCAGCCGCGAGGCATCCCCACGCTCCAGTTCCACGATCCGTTGCCCATCGCTGGCGCGCCGCAGTTCGGTCACCTCCGGCAAATCCACCCGCGACCACACATCCACCAGCCATTGCCGGTCCGGCGAAAAGCTGACCTTGTGATTGCCATCCCCTTCCGTCAGCCGGAGCAGCCCGCTGCCATCAAAATTCACCCGGAAAAAGTGCAGGTGATAGGGATCCTCCCCGGGCCGCTGCCCGTTGGCAAAGAACCAGATCTGCCGCGCCTTTTCATCCACCGACTCCACCTTCTGCACCACCCAGGCTCCGGTGGTGATCTGGTTTTTCATCTGCCCTGACAAGGTATCAAGTAGGTAAAGATGGCACCAGCCATCCCGCTCCGACATCCAGATCAATTCATGCGTGGCATCCAAAAAGCGATGCCAGGTTTTCTGGGTCCAGTCAATGAAAGTCTCCGCCTTCTCCTCCACCAGGGCCCGCGCCACCCCACTTTCCCGGTCCACCGAGATCAGGCGGAACACCTGATGCCCGCGTTGGTTATAAGTGAAGGTAAAGCTGAGGCTGTCAGGCTGCCAGCGGTATCCCAGATGGCCATCCTCCGTGAAAAACATCGTAAAAAGCGCATCATCGATCAGCTTCGCCGAGCGGTCTGCCAGCTTGATCAGGACGGGACGGGGCTTCGGCAGCACATCCCCTGGCTTCAGATAGTTGTGCGTGAACAGCTTGGGCTGCAATTGATCCCTGGGCGATGACTCGACCATATGCACCGGATGCTCCTGCCCGGGCACCACCCGGGTAGCGACCAGCCACGCGGAATCCGGCGACCAGGCCACATCCTCCTGGTAGGCATTTTCCGCCGTGCCATCCTTCGTCAGGGCTTCCGGCAAACCGGACTCCCCGGCTTTCAAAAACAAGTTATGGTC
This sequence comes from Akkermansia muciniphila, assembly GCA_945900785.1. Lineage (GTDB taxonomy): Bacteria > Verrucomicrobiota > Verrucomicrobiia > Verrucomicrobiales > V1-33 > CAIZWU01. The sequence goes on along the minus strand of CAMDJM010000066.1, from coordinate 17,853 downwards.
ACGGCATTCGATGCGGCATTTTCCATCCGGGGAAACCGGTCCTCGCCCTGTCTGCGGGCCCTCATGGTCTTCATCGTCTTCGCCCCTGGAAGGTCCATCAATCTCCAGATTCATCACCCCCGCCCCCGCCGTAAAGCCCGCCCATGGCTTGCCAGCGGGATCCTTCACCACCCACTGGTGCCCCTCAAAGGTCCCCTGCACTTTTTCTGCCCCCGGGGCGATTTTGCCATAGGAGATGGCCTCTCCCTCCCGGTCCTGCCAAAAAAGCCCGACCTCCGTCCCGCTGCGATTGACCAGCGTCAGTTGACAGGTTGATCCGGTGCGCCGCGTCGGCCGGATCCTCACCGGCAGGGAACTGGTCTTCACCGGAACTGCGGCCGGGAGGGCTGACAGGTCATGCAGCACCTGACGCGACCCGGTGGTCGCATCCACAAGGACGATCTCATGCTGGTCAGGAGCGGTCTCCACCCGATACCAGAACTGCTTGCCGTCCGGCAGCCAATTCAGGCGGAGATCCGTCCGGAACACCTTGTTGCCGAGGGATTCAGGCAAGGCGAGGGCCCGCAGGTAGTCAGCCCGGGTGCCTTGGGCATCCACCGGCCCGGTCCATAGCACAGCAAAGATAGGAAGAATGGCGGAAATTTTCATCGGATTAAGCTATACAATTCCACTGCGGAAAGGATCATCCTCCGCAAACAGCAGCACTGACTCCGCCGTCACCCAGGCACGGCCGGAAATCAGGGGCGAAATCCGGGAGCCGGACCACTCATAGGATCCTTCAAAAACGGAACCTATGACACTTTCCTGACGCCAGATTTCACCGGGGGCCAGCTTCCCGTCCGCCGCCAGGCAGGCCAGCTTCGCGCTGGTGCCGGTGCCGCAGGGAGAACGGTCATAGGCCTTGCCCGGACAGAGCACAAAATTCCGGCTGTGATTCGCCGCATCCCCGGGCGGGCCAAAAAGCTCCACATGATCAACCTCCGGATAGCCCCCCGCATTGACCGCCTGCCGGATCTTCCAGGCATCGGCCGTGAGGGATTCGATGTGTGAGGGAGAGAGGTTCGCGCCTGGCTCCTTCACGAGAAAAAACCAATTGCCTCCCCAAGCCACATCACCCGTCACCGGCCCGATGCCTGGAACCTCAACAGTAACGTCTGCGGCGCTCCGCCAGGATGCCACATTCCGCACTGAAATCCGTCCACCTTCCTGATACTCAGCCGTCACCATTCCCACCACCGTTTCCACCGCATGGGTGCCCTGCCCCAGCCGGCCCAGATGCACCAGGGTTTCGATCACGCCGATCATCCCATGCCCGCACATGCCCAGCACGCCGACATTGTTGAAAAAAATCACTCCCGCCACTGCCTCCGGATCCGCCGGCGGAACCAGCAGGGCCCCTACCAGCACATCGGATCCCCGGGGTTCATTCACCACCCCGGAGCGGAAGGCATCGTATTCCTCACGGAACCGTGCCGCCTGCTCAGCCACGGTGCCGCTTCCCAGATCCGGCATGCCGCTGATAACGGTGCGGGTCGGCTCTCCCCCGGTATGACTATCAATGACCTGGACGCGTTTCATGGTTTGCCCTCCGTTGCTTTTTCAGTGCCTGGCCGCCAGCGGAAGACCGGAGCCTTGGCCGGGTCCCAGTCCTTTAAATGGACCCGTTCCGCTGCCGGACGCAATCCCGGTTTCAGATAGGTCCATTCCCTCTCACCAAAGACCTCCCGGCACAGCGCGGCCAGCTCCGGATCATAGGCGGTCAATTCGGCCCTCGTGTTGACAGAATTGTGGGAAGCATCGTTCTCCCGGTTATTGCCAAACCAGCTCTGCACCCCCTCCGCCCAATATTCACCGGCATTCGAGCCGGCATAAAAACCCTTCCACAGCCCCAGCACCACCGCCCGCTGATAGGTCTTTTGCAGCCGCTCATTGAAGGTAGGGTCCACCTTGTTCAGTCCCATCTGGTGGATCGCGTGGGAAAACTCATGGATCAGAATATTCTCCTTCGCGTAGTGATCGCCGGGAAAACAGAGCAGATTTTCCTCTCCGCAACTCACCGCTGGTGCCTCCGGGTCGGGACCCAGTCCCCTCGCCCGCCGGTCCCAGTAGTCCTTGGGCTCCAGTTTGGAATGTTCCGGCACATCCGTGGTGTATTCATCATGCGCCATCACCGCCAGACGCACCCCCTGTTGCACCATGGACTGGCGGATGTCATCGCGCCCCTCCAACAGGTGCCCCACGATCCAGGCGGCCTCCCGCAGGGCCTCATCCCTGACTTTTCCGGAGGAAACGATCGGCAAACCACCCGCCAGCAGACATTTTTTGTAAAAAGGATCCAGCTTGAACTGGGTCCGCACCGCCTCCGGCACCGGGGAACTCACCTCCTGGCCACGGGCCGTGCCCAAAGCCACCATAGCAAAAATAAGGAACCATTTCATAGCACATCTTTCCGGCTGCCGGTGCCGGACGGGTCAGGGGTTATTTCCGTGCAGGCACTGTAGGGCGGGCCGCGATGCCGTCATGAATGATTTGGAGGACCGCCTTCCGCTCCCCCCCTTCCAGGCTCAGGCGTGGTGCCCGCACCCACTCCGCGCCCAGGCCGCATTCCTGCACGCAGAGCTTGATGTATTGGACAAATTTCGGATTTACATCCAGATGCAGCAGTGGGCTGAACCAGCGGTAAAGCTCCCGCGCCTTGTCCCACTCACCCGCCTGCATCAGATCCCAGCAATATTGATTCTCGTCCGGAAAGGCGATGCCGGTTCCGGCGACCCAGCCATCAATCCCCAGAATAGCACTCTCCAGCGCCAGATCATCCACGCCCGTAAAAATCGCATAACGGCCGCCCACGATATTGTGCAGGTCCGTGATGCGGCGGGTGTTGCCGGAACTTTCCTTCAGGGCGACGAAGTTTTTTTGGTCCGCCAATTCAGCAAACAACTCCGGCGTGATGTCGTGCCCATAGCTGATCGGATTGTTGTAGATCATGATTGGCAGGCCCGTGGCTTTGGCCACGGTGCGGAAATGCGCCAGCGATTCCCGGGTATCCGGCGTTTTGTAAATCATCGGCGGCATCAGCATGAAACCATCGGCCCCCAGGCCTTCACAATCCTTCACATAACGGCAGGCCTCCATGCAGGAAGACTCCGCCACACCGCTCAGCACGGGCACCCGGCCCGCCACCGCTTTCACCATCACCTCCATCGTCAGCCGCTTTTCCTCTGCGGTCATGGATTGATTTTCTCCCAGGGATCCCAGGAACACCAGGCCAGCCACACCACTTTTGATCAGCACATCCGTATGGCGGGCCGTCCCGTCCAGGTCCAGCGACCCATCCTCGTGCATTTGAGTTGTGATCGCGGGAAAGACGCCTTGCCAGTAGGGTTTCATGGATAATTTCGGGAGTGTAAATTGGTTTCGACCCGCCTATGATGGACCACCTTTCCGCCTTGTCTTGATCGCTTCTGCCATTGCCTATGCCAAAAGACGCACAAATCCCCCAATCCCTCGCCGCCCTCAGTCCAGCGACGATGGTGGAGCTATTCGAGCAGCTCCCGGAGGTGGCCTTTTTTGTCAAAGACGTCGCCGGACGTTATACCGCCGTGAATGCTTCCCTGCTCCGCCGCACCGGATTGAGGGAGCGTAGCGAACTCATTGGAAAAACCGTGCAGGATGTCTTTCCGCCGGATCTCGCCACGCGCTTTGAATTGCAGGACGCCGAAGTCCTGCGCAGCGGTCGCCCGGTGCGCGATCAATTGGAACTGCACTGGAACACCAGCCAGCAACGCAGTTGGTGCCTGACCACCAAGCTCCCCCTGCGCGATGCCTCCGGCAGCGTCACCGGTCTGGTCGGCATTTCCCGCGATGTAAATCCCCCGGGCGAAACCCCCGAGGTGCCCGCTGCCGTGGCCGAAGCCGTCACCTGGCTCCAACAACACTATGGCGGAACCCTCAGCGCCACCTCCCTCGCCGCCAAAGCCCGCATGCCTGCCGGCCGTTTCGCCAGGATCACCAAACGACTCTTCGGTCTGTCCCCCCAGCAGATGATCGCCCAAACCCGCCTCCAGGCCGCCGCCCGGCTTTTGGAAACCACCACCGGCAGCATCGCTGAAATCGCCCTCGCCTGCGGCTTCGCCGACCACAGCGCCTTCACCCGCGCCTTCAAATCCGCCCTCGGCCACACCCCCATGCAACACCGCAGCAACCGTCCCAGCCTCCGCTCCCCCAGCAAAAATCGGATTTAAGTGCGGAGAAGCGCCCGGAAGCCCTGCCCACCCACGCCCCGCCCACAAGCTGCTGAACTGGGCCCCGCACGAAGACCAACCAGGAATCGTTCAACAACCGTTATCACCGGGACTGCGCCCGATGATAACCATGGTCATCCGGATTTGGAGTTGGGGAATCAGCGGGCTGGAAGCCCGCTGGCCGCATAGGCTGGAAGCCTGCACCACGGGGAACTTAACAAAGTAGAATTAGCCGCTTCGCGGACAGGTGGCAAGTCTTCCGCGCAGCGCGGAAGACGCCACGCGGGGCGCGTGTGCTCCCCATCCATGTGCCGCGCGGGTTTACCCGGGTGCGGCGGCAGGAGGGGAGAACAGGCGTCCCGCCTGTCCCGCCGGGTGTCCCACCCAGTGCCGGTGCCTTGGCAGGAACCCTGTGAGAGGATACATGATTCATGGTCCGCTGTCATCCTCACAAATCAATCTCCGCCACCGCCACAATCACCGCTGCCTCCGCAATCGCCACCAAAATCGCTGCCGATGAAACCGGCATCACTGCCACTGGAACTCTCCGATGCTCCCGACTGCCGGGCACGCCGTCTGGCGTCTGCCAAGTCCCGCTCGACAGCCGCCCGCTCCTCCGCAGTGAATAGCAACTCCGCGGGCAAGCGCCCGCCACAAACGCCGCACAAAACATTGCGACGGCTGTAAATCACCGAACTACACTTTGGGCACTTATGTTCCATGACGTGACGAGCGGCCTGACGACCCCATGGTTGCAAATTACCGCCGCGTGCCTTCAGCGCAAGCCATTGTGGTTCGCCGAACGAGCGGCGGCGGCGGAGCGCGGCGCAGCTTGTAATAGTGTCGCTTTATTCGATTTTGGCCGGCGGGAGGGCTTTTTGCACGGCGGCGGCGATTTCTTTTTCCCCACCGGAACTGGCTCCGGTTTTGACAAAGACGACGGTCCCGTCCGGCCCGATCACGACGGTGTGGGGGATGCCTTCCACGCCGTATTTTTTGGCCACGGCCTGGTCGGTGTCCAGGCCGACGGCCATTTTGAGCTGCCGGGCTTCGACGAAGCGTTTCACCAGCGGCTTGGCTTCCGCCTGATTCACAGCGAGGAAGCAGACCTGTTCCGGAGGAAATCCGGCCATGGCTTCAACAAGGCCGGGCAGAGATTGGACACAGGGGCCGCACCAAGTCGCCCAAAAATCCAGCACCACCACTTTGCCTTTTTGTGATTCGAGGGAAAAATCGCCGCCTTCCAACAGGGCGAGCTTGAAACCAGGGGCCGGTTTTCCATTGAGAGCGGAGGAATCTCCCCCGGCTTCCGGGAGGATAGGATCCGGAGTTCTGACCAATTTCCAGTCGGAAAGGGTCGCGGAAGCCTGACCGGGGGCGGGAGCCTGCATGGCAAGATTGCCGAGGAGGCTGGTGGGGATGCGGCATTCTCCCAGCAGGGGATGAGTGCCGGAAACGGTGCTCTCCGTCCAGGATTGCACTTGGAGGGCGATGCGGCCGCCATTGGTCAGGTCGAGCCATTGGGGCTCCGGAGCCGGCTTGGCGGGGGCTTTTTTTACGGCGGGCGTATTTTGTTCGATCAGTTCATCGAAGAGGGGCTTGCCAGCTTTGGCTGCTTCGGGCTCTTTTGTTTTGGCGGTTTTGGGTGCCTCTGGCTCGGACTTATCACTTTTCGGGGCTGGGTCCGGCTTGAGGAGCCACACGGCAGCCGCGACCCGGTCGATGGGAACCTTGAGGGATTCCAAGCCGGAACGAAACGCGAGGTGGGACGGGGTGGTGGCTTCAATTTCACCGCGGAGGAGGTCGCCATTGCGTCCGATCAGCACTTGCCGGGGCGGGTCGTCGCGGCGCATCCGGGGCAGGAGCAGGGCCTCGCGCCGGGCATCCTCACTGAATTGCGGAGCCGCTGCGAGGAAGGGTGAAACCTCGCTGTGAAACCCTGCCAGTTTCACCTCCCCAGGCTGATTTCCCCATACTGATGCGGTTTCCAGGATGATTCCCATGCCGCTGTTTTTGCTCTTCTGATCCCCCTGCCGGACCGTGGCCAGGACGGTTCCATTGACCATCATCTCCACGGATTGCCCTCCCAGCTTGATCACCACTTCATTTTCCTCCCTGGAGGCGACCGAATTTTGACTGAACTGCCCTTCCCCGCGTTCCTGGCCGCCGTAGACCTCGCTGCCAAAATCAGCCAGCAGGAAGTTCACCCCTCCGGAAGTGCGGTCGGTGCCCTGCGTGAAAAGCTTCACGCGCATCATCGCCAATCCGTTGACCCTGGACAAAGTAAATCCCAGTTCCGCCCCCTGCATCATGAAGGCATGACCGATGCCACTGCCTGGAGAGAGGATCACGGAGCCGCCCTTCCTGACGGGTTTTTTGGATTGGCTGTCGAGGGTGCGCCATCCTGGGCCATCGAAGCCGGCATCCAGCACGGGCGGGTTGGCAAATTGGACCGCCTGCACCTGATCATCGGCCAGTTCCCGCCGGTTGGTAATGTCCCAGGTGAAGTCCACTTTGTTCCGGCTGACCCCATGCAGAGTGACCGGGAAGGTTTCATTTCCCTTCACATGCAGCAGCGCTTCCGCCCGCTTGGCCAGGGCCTCAGGGGTCCGTGTCCATGTCAGGACGAGATCCCTGGCATAAGCCGGAATCACCGGCTCAAAGGAACCGGCCAACTGGAAACCTGGCAGGGGACCCGCCGCATCGGGCACAATGGTGCCATGCAGGCTGCTTTTGCCTGCCACCATGCGATCCATTTTTTTCAAGTCAGGCAAAGCGGGTTTTTCCCCTGGCTCCGCCAGCACGAGGGCACGTTCCCATTTCAGGGAGGCTACCACCGGAGCTGCGGCCACCGCACAATCAAAAACCGCCTTGCCTTCCTCCACCTTTTCCAGCCGGCCGCAGAGCAGATCGCCATCACTGAACCAGAGTTGAGTCAGGCCAGGGTCCCGGGCTTCCTTGATCTGGCGGTTCCAACGCATGGCGCGCAGGGATTCCAGCGGCAGTTCCTTCATCATCCCATCCGGCTGTCGCAGGGTGAGGGTGCCATCCTTCAAGCCGGCAAATTCCCCGGGCAAGGCTGCCTCCGCCGTCTCCGCGCCGGCACGATCCTTCAACAGCGCCGGCAGGGCCTGGCCGGACCAGGCTATTAGACTGAATCGTTCGATTTTCAAAGCCGGGCCTTTATTCTGGAACTGAAACCCGTTCTCCGGCGGGGCTTCCACGGGTTCCTCGGGTTCGGAAGGACCCACCTCTCCCAGACCAGCCAGAGCCTTGAGCGCCCCGAGCAAACCCACCCCTTTTACCTTGGGAGCTTTCTTCGCAGCGGCTTTGGGTTTTGCCGGGGGAAGCCCTTTCAATTCAACCAGCATCCGGCCTTCGGCATCAAAGAGCTGACTGATTCCGGCCTTCCGGTCCCACGCCAACCGCAGATGCACCGCCCGGTCGTCATCCTTGAAGACCTTGCCCGCGCTGGCAAAGTGAATGCCATCAGTCAGCACCAGTTCATCGCCCCAGGTTTCGACAGCCCGGGCCACTCCATCGTCTGCCATGCGGAAGGCGAAGGAGGGAGCCTGCTCACACCGCCATGCCAAATCCAGGACACATTTTTCCGGAAGCTGATCCATGGCAAGTTTCAGTTCCTGACCAAAGGCCGCTGTAGCCACCGCTCCCCCCGCCGCAAAAGACCAAGGCACGCGCACCAAGGCATTCCCATTCTGATCCTCATCCGCTGCGGGGCGGGTGGCACGCTTGTCCTTGTCCTTGTCCTTCTCCGTCCCAACCACCAGCGCCTGTGGCCCTCCCAGGATCACGTCTGCCCCGCCGATGCGTTCCATGGCCGCGATCCAGTCCAGCTTCAATTCCACCAGCCCACAGTGGGTGCTGCGTAAAAAGAGGCGGTCGCCCTCTGCCTTTTCCGGCAGTCCGCACAGGTGGCTGCCGTCTGTCAGGATCACGCGGAACGGGCTCTCCCGGCGCAGCACCGGACTGGAGAAATCAATCCTGCGGATCATTTCCTGACGCAGCGGCAGGGGGCCGGAGAAGAGCGATGAGGTCCACCACCACCGGCCTTCCGTGAAGCTGGACAACTTGCCTGCCAGCTTTTCCCCATGACGCCAGCGCAGCTCATCCGGACCCTCAAACGAAGGCTCCATCACCATCAGCCCCTTCGGCAGCATGCGGGGGATGGTTGGTTCCGGGGCTGGCGGGTCCTCCCCGGACGCCTGGAATAACAACAACGCAGAAACCAGACCGGCAAAACCGGTCCGGATCCGGGCGGGCATCCCGGCATTCCGCAGCCCGGAGAAAGGTTCAGCGTTCATAGATCGGAAGAAAACGGTAATTCAGGGCGAGGGAAAGCAGGGACATGGCGGTTTGATAGGACATGCCCGAGAAACTGCCGTCCTCCGCCTGGCTTTCCTGGAGTTGCCGCACCGTCATGACATTCCATTTTTGCCAAGCCGCATAGTCCCCCTGGAAGAGGGCCTGGGCCATGTAATAGCGGAAATACTCGGGATAGGTGGTCTCCCGGTGCTCCAACTGCGTCGTCAGTTGTTTCAGAGTGGCGGGATATTTCTGCTCATCCTTTTGTTTGCTGACCGCCGCGACGAGGGTGGCGATGGCGGTGCGGTTCATGCTGGCCCCCATGCCTCCCATGCCGCCGCTGTAAGCTACCGAGCCATCCCGGCCGGTGCTGCGGCGCATGTATTCCAAGGCGGCATTCACGGTTTCATCCGGCACATCCAGCCCTGCATTCCGGCAGGCGAGGAGGCCCATCAGCATCGCGCCAGTGACGGAAGTGTCGGCATCCGTGGCATCCGGCGTGTAGCGCCAGCCGCCCCAGCGGTTTTTCTTCTGGGAGGTGCCTGCACAGCGGATCGCGAGATCCAGCGCCTGGGCGATGCTCCGCCCGGGCTTGCTGGCATCCTGCCAGATCAGGCTCTCATCCAGCGCTCCATAACACTCTGCCAGTGAGAGCATGGCAAATCCGTGATGATACATGCTGTTGGGCAGATAACCGGTCTGCGCATCCTGAGCCTGGATCATGTGCCGCACGGCTTTGCGGATCGATTGCGTCCAACGGCCAAAATTCGGATCCTCCCCGCTGGCCAGAAATGCCATCACACAAATCCCGTCGACACCACTGCCGGTATTCCCATCCTGCCAGGAACCATCGGGACTCTGTTTTTTCACCAGCCATTCCAGGCCCCGTTCATAGATCAGGTCCACCTCCGGCGGGATCTGCCCGCCAAAGCGCAGGGACGGATCCTGGGCCTGGGAAGGTGATGTCAGGACGCCTGAAAAAGCTCCCGCCACCAGCGCGGTCACCACAAATTTCCAATAGTTCCTCATGGGCTACTTTTTCTTTCTCCGGGTGTGTTGTTGTTTGATCATATCCGCATACTGCTGGGCCTGCCCGAGGCAGCGGGTGCGCACTTTCTCGATCTCCGTGGCCGAAAAAATCTCCTTCAATTCCGCTTCGGACAAAAAAGCCACGGGGATGCAGGAGTAATAACTCTGCAACTGCCAGCCCGCCGACAGAAAATTGGTGATATCCGCCAGATATTCCTCCAGCACCGTCTCCAGCTTTTTGACCAGCAGCTCATGTTTTTCCGGGGAGATCCTCACAAATTTTTCCACCTCAGTCGCGACCAGCGCACTGGTGCTGCGCATCTGCCAGAGTTCCATCGCCCGGCACTCCTGCTTCCAGGTTTCCTGCTGGGGAGCTGTCAGGACCCGTTCCAAAGTGGCCTTCCAGAGCGGCGGGTCCTTCACACCCTGACGGTTCTCACTCCAGCCGGTGGACAGGGCTTTCAGGCGCGCTGCCGCCTCGCCCGGCTTTACCCCCTGCATCTGCTGGCGGATGTTTTGGTCCAAATTCATGATGGGATTTCCCGATACCCGCTCGGCCGCCCCTTTGGCAGCCGTCATCAGGACGGCGATGGACTCCGGCGGCAGGGTGTTCACCCGGGCGATGCTATCTACCCGCGCCTCATACTGGCTGACATAGACATCAACCACCTTTTCCGCTTCATGGGCTACCGCCAGGCCGGTCAGCCGTTCCAGTTCCCAGGGATCGGAAGCATCAGGCTCATCCTCCTTTTTGCCAGGGCTTCCCGGATTCACGACCCGGCGGTAATACCGCCGGTTCCCGCTCATCCGTTCCGGATTCAGGTCCTTCCAGCGGGCCAACTGCCCCTTTTCCAGAATGGTGGCCAATTCCGCCACGGGGATGCTGCGGATTTTTTCCAGCAGTTGGCCTGAATCCAATGAATAATACCCGGAGGAAGGGGATTCGAAAAATTCCGTGCCGAGGGTGGTGAGGTGGGGACGGGCCAAATCCAGGACCTTCTGCCGCTGGTGGGCACTGAAGCCGATCTGACGGTCCATCTCCGCGATTGTCATCATGCCCAAGGCATCCAGGCGGCGCTGTTTTGCCTGCTGCAGGCCAGTCTCCAGGGCGGATTTTTCCTCAGCGGTAAAAATGTTATTGCGCACCGAAACCCAGGGCTCGCGCTGCCATGGTTCGTTGGCTTTGTCTTTTTGGTTCACGCCAAAACCCCGGCTCTGGGCCATCATTTGCTTGCGGGACTTTTCGTCCATTTCGAGGATTTTCCCTTCGGCCCGTGTCCGCCAATCCTTCGCGGTTTGCTTCACCGCTTCATCGGCAGCGTCCTTCAGTTGCTTCATCCGCACTTCGTCCAGGCTGGCGTATTGGATCACTTTGTCCACCTCCAGTTCCATGGCAGCGGTAAATCCTTCCGTGGCCGTTCCCTGCGCCGTCTCCAGAAAGGGCGTGATTTCTTCCAGCAATTTGGCCCGCTGCGCCACTTCGGCGTCGGTCACCCCTTTGAGCTGCTCCGGGGTCAGGATGGCTTTCAGGGCCTCCGTCCAAGCGCTGGTTTTGGCCGGCGGGGTAATCTTGAATTGCCCCGTATTCGAAGCCAACTGCTCGGCCTTCCAGCTCTTCAGCATCGCGATGGGATCCCCCCCACCGTCGGTCAGATAGGGGGTCAGCCATTCACAAAAACTTTTCTCCCAGTCCTTCATGCCCTCCTCAATCGCGAGGGGCATGACCGCCGTCAGTTTTTCCACCGCTGCCGCTTCCAAGCGGGCCGAGGCCGTCAATTCCGTCAGGATTTTTTCCAGCTCCGGCTTCATTTGCCTCCGGCGCACCTGCCCCGCCTGAGCCGCAAGGTCACGCAGGGCCCTCCAGACCTCAAGGCTCAGTTTGGAATCCTTGTCATAATTTGCGTCTGCGGCTGCCTCCAGGGAAGCGTCCTCTGATAACTTTTTCGATTCCAATTTCAACTCCACCTTGCCCTCAAACAGATCCACCGCCGCTTCATCGGCGGCCCCTGCGGGCAGCATCAGGAGACACAGGGCACTTACCCCCCTGAGGAGTCCAGGTTTGGTCATGGAGTGCCACGGGTTGATTCCAGATTGTTAAAGTAGGCGTCGAGTCCTGACTTGAATTCCTCAGGGAATTCCCGCCCGGCCCGGCCGGTCGCCTGACCGACGGGACGCGCCGTCACCACACCGGCGGCATCCGCCCCTGGACCCAGGTCCGCCAGGGCCGCAGAGCCCGCCGTGGCAGCCGTGCCGCCGCCGCCGGGATCGCCTCCACCGCCGCCGCCGCCACCGGGCTTCTGGCGTTTGGTCTGGAGCAGCAGTTCAATCGCTTCCGTCTCCGCAGCGATGGCCTGGGGCCCGGTATTGGGCTTATCCAAAATGCCACTGGTTTCCCCCATCACCTGCACCACCGCGTTGAGCAGCTTGAGTTCCTTGGCAAATTTTTGCTCCCCTTCAGGGATGGCGTTGATGTCATCAATCGCCGTCTGGGTATGATTGGAAATACGCTCCTGTTCCCCGGCCAGCTTGGCGCAGCGCCCGGCGTATTGCGCCCGTTCCAGCGCCTTTTGGGCGGTCTCCAATTCCCGGGTTTCATCCCGCAGCTTCATTTCATCGCGCAGGGATTGCATGACTTTCAGCACAATCTCCGGCGGCAAGCTATCACTGCTGCAGGAGGAACAGCTCGAACATTTCCCGGCAGCGACCATTTCCTCTGCCCAACGGTCCATGGTATCCGCCCAGAACTCCGCCCCGTTCAGGGCGTTTCCGCTTAAGTTATCCGCCGCGCGCTCACCCACGCCGCCCAGTTCCTGCACCACTTTGGTCTGCTTCATTTCCGCGAGGACTTTCTTGAAATGCTGATCCGGTTTACGTTGGAAATAGGCTTCGAGGTCGCTTTGAATGATCTTCACCAATTCGCTCTGATCCTTCGCTTTCCGGAACGCCTCAGGCGCAAAAGTCGTCACAAAAACGGCCTCCGGACGGTTCCCGGCATCGGCAGGCTCCGGCTTGGTTTCCTCAGGCTTTTCCGGAACACTGGCCATTTCCTCAGGAACAGGCCTGCTGGACGGGGCCTCCGCCGGAGTATCCGGACCCGCTTCCATCAGCTCATCCCCCCCCGGAGTTCTGACAATCCCGAAGGCATCCAGGGTTTTCTGGTTCAGGCCGGAAGCCAATTGGGTCTGCTCGCGGGACGCCGCCTTGAAGCGCTTCACAAAAGTGCTGGCTTCCAGGCTGGCGAGGATTTCCGTCAGTTGATCGGAAACCTTGGCGAATTCCGCCAGCAGATCCTTTTGTGAGGCGACCCCGGCGTCCAAGGGCTTCTGGGCTGATGAATCTGCCGGTGGCGGCTCCTCAGGTTTCGCGCCCGGCGCGGCGGCCAGCGAGTTGACCGGCAAGCTCAGCTTGCCGCCCCCTGGGGGTTTCGGGTCCGCCGGTTTTTGGTCGGCAGGTGGAGCCTCCGGTTTGTTCATCGTGCTCTCGGTCAATTTAATGGAAGGAGCCGGGTCCTTCGGCTTCGCATTGGGATCCACCGGAGCTGCTGGCGCATTGCCTTTCGGGGCCTGTTCCCCCTGGGCCAGAGTGGGTGCACTTTTGCTGTCAGACGGCACGCCCTGCTTCCCATCCGGCGTGGCCGGGTTGGCTGGCGCAGGAGTATTTTGCGCGCTTTGAGGAGCGCCCGGCTTGTCCCCGCTGGCGGCACCCGGCTTGCTGCCGCTGGCAGCAGGGGGGGCTTGTGAAGTGCCGGCCTGGGCCAGCTTCGCGTCGGCTTTCGCTCCGGCGGATTCCTTCAGTAAATTGGCTACCCCTGGCATGCGGTTCGCCGCAATGTCCTGGAGGGATTTCAGCATGGTCGCCCATGATTCCAGCCGGGCCGCATCAAACTCGGTATTCCTGGTTGCCTGCTCCACCAGGTTGCGCCCGGCTTGGTTCAAGGCGCTGAGACGCTCCGCATTCGCGTTTTCCGCGCCCGCCTGCTGGGCAATCTTCCGGCGGTTTTCCGGACGGTCCAGTTCTTCGGCGGAAAGCGCACGCAGTTCCTTGTTCGTCTGGTGCAGTTGTTGTTCGCGTTCGTAGGTTTCCCGCGCCGCTTCCAGCCACTTCGACATTTGCTGGGTCACCCACAGCGCGTGATCCGTCTGATTGAGCACATGCAGGATGAAAGTGGCGCTGTGGCTGCGCTCCCGTCCTGGCAGATAGTCCTCCGCCCAGGCGCGCAGTTCCAGTGATTGTGGAGCGATGCCCTCGCGGGCCGCACAGAAGGTGGCGCGGGATTCCACCTGTTTCATCTCCGGAGCCCCGGCGGCAGCGATCTTGCGTCCAGCGGTCTGCGTCGTTTTTGCCCCCTGCCCGTCCACCTGCCCTTTCCATTCCAGTCCCATTTGACGGATGCCGTAGTCATCGGAGGCAGTGACATCGAAAATAACCACTTCCGTATCCAACACCACCTGCTCCTGCGTTTCGCGGCGCGCCACCAGCTTCGGCGCTTCATCCGCCGCCGGCTGCACCTGCAGCACCAGTGGCACTTTAGCCGTGAGGCCGATGGCGTCCTTCCAGGTGAAAGTCACGTCCCGCGTGGCTTCCACCAGCTGCGCTTCGCTGATCAGGCTGCCATTTTCCAAACGTGCCGGCTGGCCATCGATCTCTGCCCGGATCAGCTCGCGGCTGGCTGTGGCGGAAAACACCGCCTGCGATCCCTTCAACAAACTCACTGCGCCGCCGCGCACCTCGATTTCCGGCTGGGTGCGGTATTCCAGATAGTCCGGCAATTTCAGCCGCACCTTCAGGGACGTCAGCTCCGGACGTGGCCGGGGCTGCACCAGGATTTCCTTGCGCACATCGCCCGCCTTCACGGACAACGCCACGTCTGCAGTCTGCGGGGGAAATTCCAAATCGTATTGCCCATGGACCTTGGCCCCGCCCGTCCACTTCTGCAGGGAAGCCATCACCTCCGGCTGGCCCTGGATCCGTCCGCTGGCCTGACGGGCCCGCCATGAGGATTCGCTCAGCAGATTCAACGTCAGCCCGAATGGCTCCGCCACCGGCACGATCAGCGGATTTGGCAGTTCCTCCACCTTGGCAAACGTAAAACGCTCCACCGCCCGCCAAGGCATCAGCCAGCGCACCAGCGCATTCCGGGCCGCTTCATTTACCCCGGCAAACCCAGCCATCACCAAAGTCATCACCCCCGCCGTCGCCCAAGCCCATTGGCGGTGTTTCGCGTGGGGCACGGCTCCGGAAAAATCCTGATGCTTCACGGCCTCATCCGCCTGAGCCATCGCCGCCTGAACCAGCCGCTCACTGCGTCCCGTGGAGCCTCCGCCGGATTTCGCCAGTTCCACAATCCCCAACAACTGATCCCCCAGACGGGGAAACTTCCAGCGCAACAGGCGCGCGGCATCCTCCAGCCGGCGCTGCCGCCACACCCAGCGGTGCCACATCAGCGGCAAGCCAAAACCGGGCACCGCCGCCCCCAGCAGCAGCAAGGTCCCCCGCAGCCACGCCGGCGTTTCCATCACCCGGTCCAGCACCAGCACCGCCAGGTAGGAACCCCCCACTCCCACCACCGCCGCCAGCAGGCCCTCCATCAGCTTCACCCCCCAAACCCGGCGGCGGAAATCAGACAGCTTTTCAGAAAGAACCGGAGGAAGAGGCAGGGAACCATTCATGTCAGGCGGAATTTGGGGGTGGGTGGGGCATCCATCGGGCAGCCAGCCCGCCACCTGGACGCTCCGTCATTTGACCAGACAAAAACGGAAAAGTTCACGCGGGAACAGGAAGAGCTGCAGAAAGATTACGTCCTACCATGGCGCATCACCCGGCAATGTCATTGAAAAATATCTTCGGTCCGCACGATTTCCTCTTACACGCCCAGGCAGTGATTGACAGCCTTGACGGAATTGACAGGATTAACAAGATTGACCGACCCGTCACCCCAGTCACCCCAGTCACCCCAGTCTACCCCATGCCCCTCTTCGACAAACACGGCGGTTTCCGGCGGCTCCATTCCTTCACCCTGGCCACCATCATCCAGCTGGAAACCCTCCGCTTTTGCCGACGCTTCCTCACCTTCGACCACCACGAGACCTCGACCAAATTCTACGACCCCAAGGGCCGCCAATACGACCAAATGACCCAAGCTGCCCGCAGTGGACGTCAAAACATCATCGAAGGCTCGGAGCGTTCCTCCACGTCCAAAGACACGGAAATGAAGCTTACCGACGTCGCCCGGGCCAGCCTCAGCGAACTCCGGGGCGACTACGAAATTTTCATCCTGGACCGTCGCCAGCTCCCATGGTCCGCCCTTTCTCCCGAGGCCCGGGCCCTCAACGCCATCTCCCTGGATGCTGCGGACTTCGATGACGACCCCGTCCACCAATCCGCCCGCCACGCCATCGAACAGCGGAAGAAATACGCCCGCTGGCTGGATGCCGAAGACGCCGTCACCGTGGCCAACGCCATGCTGATCATCATCACCCGGGCACTTAACATGCTCAAAGCCCAGATCGCCGCCCAGGGAAAAGCCTTCACCGAAACCGGCGGTTTCAGCGAACGTCTCATGGCCACCCGCCTCGAAGCCCGCGATGCCCCCAAAAACGGCCCACCCTGCCCCCAGTGCCAAATCCCCATGCAGCAAAGAAAGTCCGCCAAAGGCGACTTCTGGGGCTGTTCCAACTACCCAGCCTGCAAAGGCACCCGCCCCATCACCCCAGTCACCCCAGTCACCCCAGTCACCCCAGTCACCCCAGTCACCCCAGTCAATCCCGTCAACCCCGTCAATCCAGTCAATCCAGTCAATCCAGTCAATCCAGTCAAAAAAAGCCTCCCACCCCGGTAAGAAAATTTCCCAACATCAAATAGCGCTGCCCCACGCTCGCCGCTCTGCACGCTCTGCCCACCGCCAAAATGCCACGGACCCGCCCGAAGGCAACCAATCGTGATTTCACGAAATTGGAGCGCGACGACGGCGCGATTCCATGAATAATGGCCGCTCTTATGGCCGATTCTCCTGCTCCTATCCCGGTAACCCAGCGCCTTGTCAGTTTGGACGTGCTGCGTGGGTTTGATATGTTTTGGATTTTAGGCATGGAGGAGTTCGGGGCCGCGCTCGCCAAAGCCAGCTCCAGCCCATGGGCTGCTTTTGCCGGCCAGCAATTGGACCATGCCGAATGGGCAGGCTTCCGTTTTCTTGATCTCATCTTCCCCCTGTTCATTTTCATTTCAGGCGTCTCGCTGGTTTATTCCATCGACAAACAACTCACCACCCAGTCCCGGGCCCGCGTGGTGTGGCGGCTCCTGCAGCGGGCACTGATCCTCTATGTCCTCGGGCTGTTTTGTTATGGCGGATTTTCCAAAGGGATGGATGCCGTCCGCTGGCTGGGCGTGCTGCAGCGCCTCGCGATCTGCGGTTTTGCCGGCGGCCTCGCATACATTTTTCTGAAGGAACGTGGGCGTGCCATTCTGCTGGTGGTCCTGCTGGCCGGCTACTGGGCAGCGATGGCCCTGATCCCGGTGCCTGGGGTGGGGGCAGGCCAGTTTGCCGAAGGGCAGAACCTGGCCAACTGGGTGGATTCCCAATTTCTGGGTGGATTTAAATGGGATGGGAACCACGACCCGGAAGGACTGCTCAGCACCCTGCCCGCCATCGCCAGCGGCCTGTTGGGAGTGCTGGCCGGCGGCTGGCTGAAACATCATCCCGGCAGCCTCTGGCGGAAAGCCGGTGGCCTGGCTCTGGAGGGTCTGCTGCTCGCCAGCGCGGGCTGGATCATGCATCCCTATTTCCCAGTGATTAAAAAACTCTGGACCTCCTCCTTCGTGCTCGTCGCCGGCGGTTACAGCCTGCTGCTGCTGGCCACTTTTCTGGTCGTGGTGGATGGATGGAAATTCCAGAAAGGCCTGTCGCCTCTGATCTGGATCGGCATGAACCCCATCACCCTCTATCTTTCCCACCACGTCATCAGCTACAGCAAACTGAGCCACCTCCTGCTCGGCGGGCCGATCGCCCATGCCTGTGGTGCCTGGTCCGGAGTTCTATTCGCCTCAGGCGAAGTGCTGCTCGGCATCGGCCTCGCTTGGTTTTTGTATTCGCGGAAGATTTTCCTGCGGGTTTAGACTCTATGGCTGCGGCAGAGCGCGTCTCCAGCAGCCCGGAACTCCGTCCTGAAAAAAGGTGGGGTGCCGGCAGTGTGGAGCCGCGGGTTGTTCCGTGAAGAACAGAGCCGCAATGTTGCGGGGCGGCGGATCGGAACCCGTCCGC
>CAMDJM010000065.1 GCA_945900785.1 Akkermansia muciniphila | reverse complement strand
TGATAAGACTTTGGCGCAGAGTGCGGCCCCGGGCCAGGAATTCTTTGCTATAAGAGCCAGGTTTTCCAGCAAACAGGGACTTCAAACGGCCGCGAAATCTGAATACCCAGGTTTTTAAGGTTTTAGGACTAAGTCCGACAGGCTGCTAGTATTGACCCTTCGGCCCGGCACGGTTCCGGTGCGGGCCCAGGAAACGGTGCCGCCAGTGCCCGCAGCGGAGGTGCCGTCTGCCCCTGCCCGGCCCGGCCCGGTGATTGATCCCATGAGGGTGGAGCGCCGGGTTTTTGTGCCATTTGAGGACCTGGAAAAGGCGATGCAGGATCAGGGCCAGGGCGTCTTTTTACCCTACCGGGAATTCCTCGAAATGTGGGACCGGCTGCTCGGAGAGAAGGAAAAGACCATAGCGAATCCGCCCTCCGATGGGTTGGTGTCCAGTGCGGTTTTCACTGGCAAGGTGGAAGGTGAAGTGGCCTTGATTGATTCCTTGCTCCAGGTGGAATCCTTCAAGGAAGGCTGGGCCGTCCTGCCCCTCGGAGGTGAGGAACTCAGTATTGCCAAAGCCGAAACCGGCAAAGCCACCCTGCGCCGCAGTGACAGCGGCATGGAAGCACTCCTGCCGGAAAAAGGAAAATATGAGCTGAAGCTCCAATCCTTCTCCCGCCTGCAGCGTGGCACCGGCCGGCAAAGCCTGACGCTCGCCCTGCCCAAAACCCCGGTGAGCAAACTGGACCTCACCATTCCGGGAACTGGCTGGGATTTCTCCACGGAACCAGCCACCGCCTTCACGGCCCAGCCCTCGCCTGATGGGCAGGCTACCGTGGTCTCCGTTTTCTTCGGAGACCGTGGGCGTATGACGCTCTTCTGGCAGAAAGCGGGCGGAGAATCAAAACTTACTCCCCTGCTGTTCGCTGATAGCACTGCCAAATGTGAACTCGCGCCTGGAGCCCTGCACACCTCCCTCTCGGTCAACTACAGCATCCTCCGGGCTGGCGTTAGTGAATTCGAACTCCTCGTGCCAAAACCCCACGAAGTGCTGGCTGTGCGCGGCGAAAACATCAAGGAATGGAACATGGAGCCCGCCGCCGGAGGAGACACTGCCCAGTTGTTAAAAGTCACCCTTCATGCCCCCGCACGGGAAAAATTCACCCTGGGGCTGGAACTGGAAGCCCCGGTGGCCCAGCTCCCGGCCAGTCTGGCGGCCCCGCAGATTGAGGCCCGCAGTGTGCTGCGCCAGAGTGGGAACGTGGAAATTCGGTCCTCCAATGAACTGGACACCGAAGTCAGGGACATCACCGGTCTGGCCCAGCAGGCCGTAGCCGCAACCACCGAAGACAAATCGGCCGCCAACAGTGTCCTGCTGGGCAACTGGCGTTTCCTCAAACTGCCCTGGACGCTAACGCTGGCACCGAAGAAAGCCGAACCCGTCGTGGAAGTCGGGAGCTTCACGGATTTCACGGTGCAGCCGGACCACCTCTCCTTCACGGCCGATTTCACCTGGAACATCAAGCGCGCCGGAGTCTTTGAAACGAAACTGCGCCTGCCCACCGGCTGGGACGGAGTGGAGGCCACGGGGCCTGAGGTGGAAGGTTTCAGCGAACTCACCACTGGCGAAGGAGCCGCCGCCGCCCGCATCCTCACCATCCGTTATAAAAACCGCCTGCAGGGCACGACCACCGTGAAAGTGTCAGGCCGTCAGGTCCGCGCCACGCCCGAGACCGAAGCCGCCGTGCCGGTCTTTGCCCCCCAGGCGGCAACGCGCCACGATGCCCTCGTCGGCGTGCGGGTGGATGAAACCCTCGACGCCAACACCCGCAGCACCGGCGGACTGAAGCAGGAGGACGTCCGGCGCCTCGCTGAAAAAGAGAGTGCCTCCCAATCGGCATCTGTTTCCAACAAAACCGCGTGGACCATCGGATTTCGTTACCGGGGTGAAGCGGAGCCTGCGGTTCTAACTTTCAAAACCCGCAAACCCCAGGTGAGCGGCGAGGTGCTTTCCCTGGCAGAAATCAAAGATCAATCCGTTTCCCACCACTGGTGGATCATCTGGGATGTCCTTTATTCCGGTGTGGATACTTTTTACCTGTCCGTGCCAAAGGATATCGCGGGTGACCTTCGGGTCGAAACACGCACCTTGAAGGAAGTCGACAAAACGTGGGCTCCAGCCACCGGAGCGGATCCGGCCCGCCAATACTGGAAAATCGTGGCCCGCGATAAAGTCCCTGGCAAGCTGACCGTGGAATTGAGCTATGAAACTCCCCTGGGCGCGCTGGAAGCCGGCAAAAATGTCAATGTCAGCGTTCCGGAAATCGGCCTGCTGGATCTCCTCCAGGAGACCGGCCAAATCGCCGTCATAAAAAGTGGTAGCCTGGAGGTTTTATCCCCGGAAAAATCCGCCGCTCTGGAGCCTGCGGATCCCAAGGAACTCTCCCCGCTCCTGCAAAAACCTGGCGTGTTCCTGGCATGGAAGTGGAAACAGCATCCCGCCACAGTTTCCCTCCCCGTGTCGCGGAATGAACTGATCAGCGTGCCCCAGGCGATTGTGACTTATGCGGATTTGACCAGCGTGGTTTCCACTGATGAAGCCCTCACCACCGAAGTGATCTATCATGTCAGGAACAACACCCAACAGTATTTTACGGTGAAGCTGCCGGAGAACGCCCGGATGTTGAGCGATGTCACCGTGGCGGGCAAATCCCAGCAGCCCCAGCGCCGTGCCGACAAGGATGGGATCCTGATCCGGCTCCCTGCCTCACAGGAAAAACAGGGGGATTTTGTGATCCGGTTTGTCTATGATGTGGCCAGCGCCAGAGCAGGAAAGGGATTCGGCGGAAGCGGTGGCATCAACCTCACCGGTGCCGAACTCATGGATGCCAGCATCCTGCAATCCCAATTGAGGCTTTATCTGCCATCCGGCTTCGCCTGGCATGATTTTGAAAGTCCCATGCAGTTGAAAGCCGGGGCCCGCGGCTGGGTGAAACACCGCCGCCGTCTGGGCTGGCTGGTGCCGGCCCTGGGACCCCAACTGCCGGAGTATGGGGACCAGCCATGGATGGCACCCCCAACCCTGAGCGGAAACGACCGCGGGCCGTTCGATTTCCAAATTCCGAAAGATGGCCAGGCTTTTCTGCTGCATCGTCTGGACAAACCGGCACCAGTCTCGGTGAGTTACCGGAGCAAGCGCCTGGAACACAGCATTGAGGCGCTTGGCGTGCTGGCTGGATTGGGCATCGGCTTCCTGCTGCGCCGCCGTTCTGCGGGGACAAAATTTGGCTATGCGCTCTTCGCAGGCATGGGTTCCCTGGTGTTGGAAGGCGCGCTCGGCACCTCGGCCAGCGGGTTCCTGCGCTACTTCTTCGCGGGGGTGGTGCTGGCAGTCTGCTTTTGGATCGTGCGCCGGATCTTTGGAAGCCGCCGCGCGCGGAAAAACCGGACGGAAGAAATTCCTGCGGCGATGCCCGTCCCATTGCCTCCTGCGCCAGCGGATGCCGCACCTGACAAATCACCAACCACTCCCGGGGCATGAAACGGCTATTCATTTTCACCTTGCCCTGGCTGGCGGGCCTGGCCCTGGCCGCGGTCTCTGCGGCACCCCCCAAGGGACCGGAAATCCGCGAGTTTTGGGTCCCCCAGCAGCATCTTGCCAAGGTCCTGCAAACCTCGCCCAAGGCAGTCCTGCTCAGCAAAGCGCAGTTGGAAGTGCTCCTGCGGGATTCCCGGCCCCGTCACGTAGAGGAAATCCCGGCCCCGCCAGTTCCTGCGGTGTTGCGCAGCGCTCACTATCAGGGAACTCCAGGGGATCGTTTTGTGACCATGCAGGCGCAGTTTTCCGTGGAATGCCTGACTGATGGCTGGAGCACCGTGCCGCTGGAACTGCAGCCCCGGTGGCTGGGAACCGTCACAGTGGACGGCACCTCTGCGGTGCAGGTGACGGGTGATGCCAATCAGCCGCCATCCTCTGTCCAATTGGTGGTGCAGGGCAAAGGCAGACATGACCTCACCCTGAATTTCGCCGTGCCAGTGCGGGATGAATCCGGACGGCGCAGTCTGGAGATGATGGCCCCGGGCGCGTCGGAAGCCACCCTCACCCTGGGCATCCCTGACAAGGTGAAATTTGAAAGCATCGAACCCTTCACCCACGGAAAGGCCGAGGCCGTTTTCGCTCTGCCCGCCCAGCGCCGGATGTTCCGGATCTCATGGTCCAAGCAGGACCTCGCTCCCTTGGAAACAGCCGCAGTGCTCCAGGAGTGCAAAATGAACTATCTCATCGATCCTGTCCGGTTGGAGGCGGAGCTGGATTTGAGCTGGCATTCGCCGCTGCGGCCATTGCCGGCACAGGTGACGCTGCCCCTGCCGCCGGGGGTGACGGTGCTCGGGCTGGATGGCCCGGAGGTGAACCGGTGGACGCTGGCGGGCGACCGGCTGGTGGTGGATTTCCAGCCAGGGAACCGGAAGGATGCCGCCCTGAACCTAACACTCGAACAGGCCTTGGAATTTCCTGCCGATGGCCGGGCAGTCAAACTGAGCCTGCCCTCCCCGGTGGCGGAGGGCGTGCTGCGGACCTCCGGCCAATTCTCGCTCTATCCATCGCGCGGGCTCCGGGTGCGCCAGGTGCTGGCCGGGGACCTTGCCGGGCGGGATGACAGCCGCACGCCTGGGAAGGTTGGGGTGGATGGATTTGGCACCTGGGTCTTCCCGGTGCTGCCTGCGCCTCCTGTTGTGGAATTGGAGCAGCTGCAGGTGCAATTCACCGCAACCCTGGATACCCAGATTTTTCTGAAGCGGGAAGCGGTGCACCTGACCCGCTGGCTCACCCTGACACCCCGCGATGGCACCTTGTTTTCGCCGAAGCTCGAAGGGCTGATGCCAAGCGAGGAAATCGAATCCGTGAAAGCCCCGGATGGCACAGAGCCGGTTTGGCAGAAAACGGAAACCGGCCTGGTTTTTCCTGACAACCGGGGCATCCCCAACGGAAAACCGTGGACGCTCATCATCACCACCCGGCTCGACCCTGCGGGCTGGCAGGGGATGACGGAGCAGGCCCTGGCCCTGACTCTGGGATCTGCCAAAATTCCGGGCGCAGCCAGGATCAATGGCTATGTGGCCTTGGATTTTGAAGATGCCCTGCTCGTCACTACCAACTCGGCCACCGGACTGGAAACGCGCGATCCCCGGCAATTTACCGGCGTCCTCCCCATCAAGGGTCGCATGGCATGGTCACGCCTCGAGGATTTCCAATTGGACCTGAAAATCGCGCGCCGTGCCCCCGAGTATGAGGCGGCGGTGGTGCTCTATGCCTTGCCCCTCCTGAACAGTCTGGAGGTGGAAGGGGCGCTGAACCTGAACATCGACCGCAGTCCTGTCAGGGAAGTCCGGGTCATTTTCCCGGCGGAAGCTGCCGCTGCGGTGCGCTGGGACAGCCCCCTGCTCGCGGAATCGCTGCTGGAAGCAGACCACACCTGGCGGCTGAGGTTTCATCAGGAAACGGATGGTGCCCCATCGCTGCGATTCCGCCTCAGTCTGCCGCTGACTGATTCCACGGACGCCACGACTCCTGTAAAAGCCAGCGCGACGGCTGCGGAGCGGCGCTTCACAGTGACGCCGCCGCTCCCTGCGATGCCCGGAGCACGCCGCCTGAGCGGGACACTCATGGTGGAGGCGAATACCGATACCGAACTCAGTTTCGCGGCCACCGGTTTAAATGCCATGGATACCCTGCGGGTGCCAGCACTGGACGGATATATGCCCCGGCACCGCCTGGTGTCCGCCTGGACCTGGCTGGGAGGCTCTCCTGCACTGACCGTGAATGGGGTGCGGCACCAACCCGGAGAATTGATATCCACCGTGGTGGACAAGCTGAAACTGGATACCGTGATCAGTCAGGACGGGCTGATCCGCCACCAGGCTGGCATGGAAGTGCGCACGGCCGGCGATCAATACCTCGACGTGGTCCTGCCTGAGTCTGCCCGGGTCCTGACCCTGCTGGTGAATCTGGAAGCCGTAAAGCCCGTCAGGAACCATCTGGGAGGCCTGCGGGTGCCCCTGTCTGGAAATGCCGCCGTGATCCGCCTGATCTGTGAATGCCCTGGCGAACCCATGTCCTCTGCAGCACGACGGAAACTCGTGCCCGTGACGCCCGACCCGGCCCTGCCTGTGCTGGAGACCACGTGGCAATTGCATCTGCCGGATGGTTTTAGCTACGACAGTTTTGCTGGCAACCTCACGCAGACCCTGGATTCCAATCCCGCCACGCCAGGCGTGCTGGGATTGGCGATGACTGAGATGAGCCCGGGCTACGGTAAAATCATGGCTGGAACAGCCCGGCAGGACTCCGATGTAACGAAGCAAATGAGTTCACGCCACGCAGGCAAGTCGGCTCCTGCCGCAGCCTCTCTGCCTGCCCCAGCCCCGGTGGCGTTTGCTGATTTTGCTTCCACCAAAAAAAACCTCGTCAGCCGGACCTTCGCGGTTCCGCCTGATTTCCTATCCAGAGGAGCCAGCGCACCTTCCCAGGGTCTGGCAAAAAAACCAGACGCCAAATCAGTCCTGACACAACTCGGAATTCAGTTTGACGATGGAGCCACGGCTGCATTTTCCGCCGACGGTTCGACTTTAACGGTGCGGAACAATGAGGAGGAGTTGAGGAATCTCGATCAAGTGGTGGGAGTGCTGCAAAAGACCGGCCCAGTGACAAATGGTGGATTCAGCGATCCTTTAACTCAGGAGGCCAAATCGGATCGTGCTGGCCTGTTGCCTCTGAATTTCAATCTGCCTGAGGGCGGAAAAGTGTATCTATTTACCGGTCAATACGCTCCTGCCGCCTTGGAATTTGAGTATGAATCCTGGGAGCGGCAGATGCAGTGGAGTTGGCTCTGGATGATCGCCGGCGCGGTGGTGTTTTGGAGGATAGCGAAACGGAGCCCGCGGTTTTGGTGCATCCTGGGCGTGCTGCTGCTGCATTTTATTCCGGAAGTCTTCGCCCTGCCGGAATGGCTGCCGATGGCCAATGCCCTGATGATTGGCTGGGTATCCGGGGGCATGCTGAAGGTCATCGCATGGGCGATGCGGCGGAAACCTGAGGCAAACCCGGCGCTCCTGGTCCCTGCACAAACCGCATTCATGATCATGGGCCTGATTTTTGCAGCAGGCCTAAAGGGGCAAGCGGAAGAAACCAGCCAACCATCCCAGTCCGAGGTGCCAGTGGTGATCGTGCCTTATAATCCGGCGTATCCTGTTGGCGTGAATGTTCCGGACCGGCGGTATCTGAACTATGAGACCTTTCAGACGCTGTGGGCGGCGGCGAAGCAAAATCGCAGGGCCGATGCTGCCAAAACTGCGGCGGATTCAGCCAAAGGCGAGCCAAGAGCCACGCTAACGAGCGCCCTGCACCGGGCCAGCGTGGATGGGACGGTGCTGAGGGTCGAAACGGTGATCGCGGTGCAGACGCGGGGCGCGGACTGGGTGAAGGTGCCGTTTTTGTTGCCAGACGGGGTGCGTCATCTGACCCTGGATGGCAGTCCGGCGGCCTTGCAGGGAGGCCAGCTCCTCGTGGAAAAAGCCGGAAACCATGTGGTTTTGGCGGCATACGATGTCCCATTGCCAGCAGGCTGGCAGGAGGTGGCCTGGGACGTGCCGGCGGCCTCGGCGAACGCTCTGGCGCTCAGTCTGGCGATGTCGGATCCGGCGCGCCCTGAGGTGAATGAGGGGGCTCCGCTGGTGGAAGCAGAGGATGCCGGACGCCGGGTGTTTACCGCTACCCTGGGCAGCACCAACCGTATCACCCTGAAGCGCCGCACCGCAGCGGAACGTTCCGGCGGGCAGGCGGAAAACCCGCCCCTCGCCAAGGTGCAGACCAGGGTTTACGTGACGCCGGCACTGGAGCGGGTGGAATCGGCATTGGAGTTCGTTTTCATCGGCCAGTCTCGCAGTCAGTTCGTGGTGCGGATGGAAGCCGGATTGACGCCGGTGAGTTTTTCCGTGCCGGGACTGGAGAACTGGATGCTGCGTCAGGAAGCCGGCATGCAGGTGCTGGAGCTGCGCCTGGAGCGGCCGGTGGCTGAAACCTTTTCACTGAACCTGGTTGCGGAACGGATGCCGGGGAAGCTTCCTCTGACAGAAAAAGCTCCTGACATTTCTGCTGCAGCCGGCCGGGTGGAGCGGGAATGGTCCATGCTGGTGACCGATGATCTGGAAGCCCGGCCGGAGACGTTGGCCGGGCATCAACGCGTGGATTTCGTAAAAGCACCGGGCACCGGGGACGAAGGCTTCGATGCGGTAGGAACCTGGCAGGCCTCCGGCACCGCCGGGCTGCCGGGCTGGGAACTGAGCACAAAAATACCGGAAGGCTCGGCGGTGGTGCATTATGCTTTTCAGCCCGGCGGCGGCAAACTGGAGTTGAGCGCAGGGATGGAATTGCGTCCGGCTCCCGGCCGGGAATTGCGGGAGCTAACCATCCAAGTGCCTGAAGGGGTCACCATTCAGGGCGTGACGGGTGACCGTCTGGCGGATTGGTGGCACGAGGCTGCAGCGCTCCAGATCCGCTTCACGCCGGGTGATCAGGAGGTGACCCGCCTTGCTCTTAATCTAACCCAGCCTCTGCCTGCGGACGCCAGGGAGGTGTCTTTTTCACCTTTACAGATCGGGGGATTTTCCAAAGTGTCAGGATCAGGATTGCTGATCGCCCCGGTGAACCAGGATGCGGTGCTGCGCCTGACCCCAGGGGGCCCTGCCCTGCGGGAAGTGGCTCCGGAAGAAACGAAATCCGGCTTCACCATCCGTCGTCCCCTGGAAGAGAAACGCGGCTTTTTATTTGAGGGGACGGCATGGACGGCCACGGCCAAGCTGACGCAACTGGAGGCACGTTATGACGTGGATTGGGTGCTGGATGCAGAGGTGCGGGATAGCTGGCTGGCTTTGAATACGCGGGTGCTGGTCAGTCTGACCCGGGGTGGGCTGGAGCGCCTGAGCTTTACTACTCCCGCTTCCGCACCGGAATTCCGCATCACCGGAGAAGATGTCAGGGAAACCACCAGTGTGGTGGAGGGGCCGGTCCGGCGATACACGATTTCATTCCAGGCGCTGATGACAGGGGCCGCTTTATTTACCATCACAGGTCAAGTCCCCCATCAGGGAAAGTCAGGCCTGCCCGACATTGATTTTACTGGAGCCGCCCGCACGGCGCGTTTTGTGATTGTGGACAACAGGAGTGAGGGGAAGATGGGATTGACCATGAAGGGCTGTGCGGTGACGCCGCGCGGGCAGCTTAGTTTTTTGCCGGAGGAATTGGCGAATGGCCAGTCGGGAGCCCAATTTTATGAAGCCCGGCCAGGTTGGTCCATGGAGATCTCCGTGGAAAAACTGGAAACCACGGCAGGCCAGGCAGCGGTGGTTTTGCATGCGGATCTCACGACGTCCATCCTGAAAAACGGGGAAGTCTGGCAACAGGCGGTGTATGTCGTGCAAAACCGGGCGCTTCAGTTCCTGCCGGTGCGCCTGCCGGCCCATGTGGAGGTCATCTCGGTCGTCGTGGGCGGCGAGGCGACCCGGGCAGACCGGGGAGTGGTGGATGGGAATGCTGTTTTTCTGGTCCCCCTGATTCAAACTTCGGCCGGGGATCTGGCTATGGAAGTGAAGTTGATTTTCCGGCGGCGGAGTGAGTCAGGACATTTCCCGCAGGTGCTCGAGGATCCCGATCTGCCAGGAATTCCCGTCAGCCAAACGTTTTGGAGCGTGCAATACCCGGATGGTTATCAGTTGGAGGCGGATGGTGGAAACATGACGTCCACGGACGACTCGGAATCGTCAGCTGGGAAGGCTTTCTCCCGCCTTTCAGAACTGGTGACACTGCGGAAGATCGCGAAGTCGGATAAATACGACAAGATGACCCAGATGACGGCCCGGGGGAATGCGCAGGCTATTTTGTCCGACTTTGGACAAGGGAAGTTGGAGGGTCTGGATGAAGAAATTACCGCAGCATTGGAAGAAACGCGGAAGGACGTCATTGCTCCGGAAGAGCAGGGACAAACGGCCCTGCCCCGGAATCAGTCAGAAGGAGGATTGAAGGTCAAGGAATTCCGATACAACAACAAATCCCAGGCCGAAGTGGAGGCTCCCGGGAAAACGACGCTAAAACCAGCGGATGGCCTGACCTTAAACGACAATGTGGCTTGGGCCTCCGAAAATGAAGACAAGCCGGCCATGGGCAATCTCAATAACGTGCCGGAAGTTGCCAAGCGCCGCATCAGTCAGTTCAACAAGCTGGAGCGGGGCAAAGGTGCCGATGAAAAACCAGCCCCGCCAGGAAAGGACGCCTTAAAACAAACGAGCAAAGAATCAAAGGAAGATGAATTCAACGACCTGAACGGGAACTTTAGTTTTCAGAACGGTCGCTTAAATAATGTAGGGGACAACTATTCTCTTTTGAACTCTCCTGCCACAACCAGTGCAGCGCCTGCCGCCCCCGGAGCCGCGAAACCTGCGGACTTTTCACAACAAGCGGCACCGGATTCCTTCGCAACCCAACCCGCTGACTCCGCCGCCGCAGCGTCCGCGGCGGCTGCCCCGGAGACGCCCCGCCTGCGGACCACAGGCAGGAGTTCCCTGGAGGCAGTATTTCCCACCCAGCGGAATGCCGCACACTTCAGGAAGGTAAAGGGCGATGCCATGCTGCAGTTGAACTTGAGCCGGCCCTGGCTGGGACAAATCAAGGTCGGATCCGGCGCGGTTCTGGCACTCTGCCTCGGAGCCCTTTTTCTGACAAGAATGCTGCACAAGGGCTTTTTCCAGGCAAAGCAGACCGAGGCCTGAAGGTCACCGGCATCACACCCCGGGAGACGGACTGATGGGGCTTTCAGCAGTGGACAGACGGGTTGGCATTGACCAAGGGACTTGCGAAAGGCACAATCACGCCATGGATACCAATATCGACGCCAGTGATTTTTGCTATAGCGGCAAAGGCAAGCTTAACCTGAAGAAGTGGAGCACCGGCCTGAAAAAGCATCTGTATGCGGACAAGGCGGACTTGAGTACCAAGCTATCCACGTTCCAGGAGGAGATCGATGAGCGGCAGCAACAGATGTATGCCCAGGACCGCTTTGCCATGCTGCTGGTGTTCCAGGCGATGGATGCCGCCGGGAAGGACGGCACGATCAAGCACGTGATGAGTGGCATCAATCCCCACGGCGTGGAAGTGACCGCCTTCAAGCGGCCCAGTGAGGAGGAATTGGACCACGATTACCTCTGGCGCACCACCAAGGCGCTCCCAGGGCGCGGCATGGTGGGCATTTTTAACCGCTCCTATTACGAGGAAGTGCTGGTGGTGCGGGTGCATCCCCAAATCCTGGAGTCGCAACGCCTGCCGGAGGCCGCGATGAAGGACCTGCCGGGCTTGTGGAAACAGCGCTTCGGGGACATCAAAAACTTCGAGTCCCACCAGAATGCCAACGGCATGCATATCGTGAAATTTTTCCTGCATGTTTCAAAGGAGGAACAGAAAAGAAGATTTTTGGAGCGTATTGATGACCCGGCAAAAAACTGGAAATTCAATAGTGGCGACCTGAAGGAACGGGCCTGCTGGGAGGCCTACATGGAGGCCTATGAGGAAGCCATCGCGGCCACCGCCACCAAAAAAAGCCCGTGGTATATCATTCCGGCGGACGACAAGGGCGACATGCGGCTGCTGGTCAGTGCGGCAATATTGTCAGAAATGAAACGTCTCAAACTGGCGTGGCCGGTGCTACCGAAGGAGCAGCAGGATACCCTGGCGGTGTGCCGGGCCGAACTGCTGAAACCCGAAACCTGACTCCCATGCTCCGATTCCCTGCCGCTGCCGCCTTCTTTTTAGTGACCGCTGGTGGGCTCTTCGCCGCCCCTCCGCCAGCACGGGTGCGGTTTGCCACCTACAACGTCTCCTTTTTCCGGACTTCCGCAGGAGCGCTCACCACAGAGATGAACACGCCGTCCGGCACCACGGCAAACCATGGCAATATCCGTCAGGTGGCCGAAGCCCTCCAGCGTCAGCGGCCTGATGTGCTGCTCCTGAATGAATTCGACTACGATGCCGGATGGCAGGCCATGACCCTGTTCCACAACAACTACCTCGCAGTGCCCCAGCAGGCGGGACTGGTGGGACTGGACTATCCTTACCGCTACACAGCACCTTCCAATACGGGAATCAGCAGCGGATTCGATCTGGACAACAATGGCGCGGTGGTCACCTCCACCGGGACAGAAGCCTACGGGAACGACAGCTTTGGCTTTGGGCAATTTCCCGGACAGTATGGCATGGTGATCTACTCCAGATTTCCTATCGCGACTTCGATGATCCGCAGTATGCAGCTTTTGAAATGGAAGGATATGCCGGGTTCGAAGCTGCTGCTGAATACCGGGAATCCTCCCCTGACCACTTACTACACCACGGATGAACGTGAGGTGCTCCGGATTTCCTCTAAAACCCACCTCGACGTGCCAATCGACCTCGGGGGTGGCATCCTTGCTCATCTGCTGGCCTCGCATCCCACGCCACCGACTTTTGATGCGGCAGAGGACAAAAATGGGAAGCGGAATTTTGACGAACTCAAGCTATGGGCAGACTACATCGACCCTGCCAGGTCAAAATACATTTATGATGATGCAGGAGGCACTGGGGGCTTGCCGGCCGGGGCGCGTTTTGTCATCGCAGGGGATCAAAATGCGGATCCCAACGATGGTGATACCTTGACCGGATCGGCCAGGCAACTTACGCAGCATCCTTTGGTCAATGCGACCCTCACGCCTAACAGCGGTGCGGCCGGAGGGGCAGCCAATTACTCCACTTCCGCGAATGGACAGATTGGGAACCGCATTCAGGACACCGCGGCCTTTTCCGGAGGCCTGCGGGTCGACTATGTGTTGCCCTCGAAAGCTGGTTTCTCCATTTTCAATGGAGCCGTGTTCTGGCCAGGCCCCAGCGACCCACTGCGTTCCGTGGTCAGTGATACTGATCCCAGTGATCACCACATGGTGTGGATGGATCTGGTGCCTGCGGTTTCCATCCAGGAGGCGGTGAAGGATTTGAACGCCAGTTGGAGCGGGGACACGATCACTCTGGCATGGACCGCCGCTGCCGGTTATGCCTACAAGGTGCAACAATCACCCTCCATGGCCGCCAGCTCCTGGACCGATACTGGAGTCAACCCGGTCACCACTCCAAGGAGTCTGGCCACAGTGGCCAGTATTCCAGCAGGCGTGCCGGGGCGGATGTTTTACCGGGTGCAGGTGACCTTCGCCCCCTGAGCCATCAGGGAGAAACAGCCCGCCATCATTCGGCTCCACCGGAGCGGATCCAGGCGGCAGCCTTGTCATAGCTGCATTGCGTTAGGTAATGCTGGAGCCGGGGCGGCAGTGTCCGGCCATGGTCCTGGTGCGTGGCCACGATCGCTTCAGAAACTTCCTGCAAGGCAGCCAAATGGGCGGGAGCATCCCGGTCCCGCCAGGCATGATCCGCTATCACGGCACGCCTCCTGTCCAGCAGTTCAAGAAGCGGCAGCAGCGTGGTATTAATCGGGGAGGCAGTGGCAGGAAGGTCCATAAAAAAGTCAGGCGGTGTGATGTTTCAGTCCACCCCGCCGGCGCAGGGTATGAATCCACCATGGCACATTCACCCAAAAGAGGA
Organism: Akkermansia muciniphila; assembly: GCA_945900785.1. Classification (GTDB taxonomy): domain Bacteria; phylum Verrucomicrobiota; class Verrucomicrobiia; order Verrucomicrobiales; family V1-33; genus CAIZWU01. The sequence goes on along the minus strand of CAMDJM010000065.1, from coordinate 14,477 downwards.
GCAGGGCGATTTTGTTATAAAAAAAACCCAGATTCATCAGGTCTGAAATCATGATGTGCATGGAAATGATCGCGAGACCAAAGCAGGCGAGGGAGCGGCGGTTCCAAAGACCGGCAAAAGCGAACAACTCCAAAAACAATCCGCCGCCAAACAGCAGAGCGGCCAGGGTAGGGTGCTGACCGATCCAGGCAGCCATCCAGTCCGTGGAGGTTTGCGCCGGCATCACCAGCGTATCGTGAAATTCGTTGAGCCGGTTTTTTTCAAATTGGAGAGGAAGATTCCGGGTTTCTGATAGCCATGATCCTCCGGAGCGCCACAGTTTGCTAATTCCCGAAACCACATAGGACATGGCCATCATCTGGAGAATAGTGTAAATTTGCAGGGACCGGAACGCCTCCGCGCTGCTCTCCATGGCATCCGAAGCCCGGCGGAAACCGACCGCCGGATGCCGCCCCAAATGCCGGAACCAAGCCCAGTCCTGCCCTCTCACGGCCAGAAGGCCGCGCCATCCGCCGCGGCGCAGGGCACCCGCATCCCGGTAGAGACAGGCCAGCACCTGCCCCAGCAGCATCAATCCGATCAGATTGGTCGAGTGGTGGGAGCCGCCACCGCCCCCTTGGCTATTGGCAAAGGTGCCCACCGCTGTATGCAGCACCAGGAGGCCGGCGGCCCCCAGCAAAGGAGCCAGGCCAAACCCCAACAGGATAGCAAAAAGGACCAGCAAGGGCATCATCCAGGTCGGGGTGGAGGGATCGCCCAGCCAGTTCAGATCGAGAAATTTGGCGATGCCGACCGGAGTAGGTTGGCTGGAATAAGGCAGCCCCGCCGGCGTGGCCACCAGAGCCATCACGGCCAGTCCAAGGCGCATGACCCACCACTCGAAGGCCATGTAGGAAACACGCCCCGCGTCAAATCTGAACCAATTTTTCCACTGCATTCCTGCTGGATACACCACGCCGGATCCCGTGACAACGCTGGAATCCCGGGCAGGAATTGACCGGTTGATGCACCCTGGAACCTGCAGCGGGGTTTTGGATAGGGGCAGTGCTTTGGGAAACCGGCTAAAGCCGGGACTCCAACGGCATTTCAGCTCTGGATCTGGCCTTCAATTCCTGTAGGGTAACCAGTCCTGACCCTTCGGGGAAACATTCACCTGCCCTTCCGGACCTGCCGTCCCAACAAAAAAGAGAGGGCTGTCCCGGATCAGGGAAACATGTGATTCCTCCAGGCGTGTGAATTGTTTTCCCATGGTGACAGCCTTCTGGAGTGGTTTAGAATTTCCCGGTGATCGCGGCAACGCGCCCGCCCAATTTTTCTCCGGATAGGCGGTCCCCGGGATCCAGCACCGGTTCTGCACCTATCGCATTGGTGTTTTGGCCCATCACGCCGGAGTAGGAACCCAAGCGGTTCACGCCATCATTCTTGCCAATGTAAAAGGAGGGCAACTCATTGGCACCGACCCAAATCATGCCATGCTGGCTGGCCAGGGTATGCAGATAGGAAAGCGTTCCCTGCTTGTCCCCGCTGGGGCTCCCACTGGTGGTGAAGGCTGCGGCGATCTTGCCAGACCAGCCACGGCCAAACCATGTGCCGCCACTGGTATCGATAAAGGCTTTGTTGCTTGCCTGAAACACAAAATGAAGTTACCCTGCGGTAACTAAAGGTAACCACCCTTTCCCCTCACCATCCTGCGCCGTGCTGCCCATCCGAAAAAACCGGGTCAAACCACCCCCCCACCTGCCCCCTAAAATTCTGCATGGCCTTTCTCGGTGGAGCTTGGACGCCCAATGTGGTTTGGTTTCTCAGCGGTGGTCCCCGCCGTTTCGGGGAACTGAAGCACGACCTTGAAGGCATCTCCTCCAAAATGCTTACCCAGCGCTTGCGCCAACTCGAGGAAACCGGAGTCGTGGAACGGGTGAAGTCAGGGGAAAACCCGCTCTCCCTCGAATATCGCCTGACCAGCATCGGCTCGGAACTGATGCCGGCCATCGAAGCCATCGTGCAGGTAGGGCTGCGCCTGAAACTGCTGGAGGAAAAGTGCCCTGCCGGCCGCACCAAGCCTGTCCGTCCACGCACCCTCCGTGCGGGTTGATGCAACTTTCAGACGGACCCTCCCGGGAGGCCGGCCTCCTGTTGACCTCTGACGCGCGGACAGAAGATCCGCTTTCCACAACTGCCTCCATCACCCGTTTCCCCTTCCCCATGTCTGCCTCCACTGCGCTCCCTATCTGGAAAATCCACGCCGGCATCCTGCAAACCCTGCAGGTAGGCCATCGTCTTGTCCTGGTGGCACCCACCGGCTCCGGCAAGACCACCCAGGTGCCGCAGATGCTGCTGGATGCAGGAATCGCGGGCTCAAAGATGATCGTGGTGCTGCAACCCCGGCGGGTCGCGGCCCGCACCGTGGCGGCGCGAGTGGCAGCGGAACGCGGAGGAAAGCCGGGGGCTGAGGTCGGCTATCAAATCCGCTTCGATGACCGCACCAGCCCCGGCACCCGTATCTGCTTTGTCACCGAAGGCATCCTGCTCCGCTGGCTGCAGGATGACCGCAGCCTGACTCACGTAGGTGCCGTGATCTTCGATGAATTCCACGAGCGGAACCTGCTGAGCGATGTCGCCCTGGCGCTGATCAAGCAACTGCAGCGCACCCAGCGCCCTGATTTGGCCATGGTGGTGATGTCGGCCACGCTCGATGCCGAACCGGTTGCCGCATATTTGGATCAATGCCCGGTTCTCATTTCCGAAGGGCAAAGTTTTCCCGTGGAGGTCAACTATCTGGCGCTCCCTGACCAGCGCCCAGTCACCACCCAGGCGGCTGAAGCGGTCAGACGCATCATCAATGAAGGGGCTCCCGGGGATATCCTCATCTTCATGCCCGGGCGCGGTGAGATCAACGGAACCCTGGAGGCCCTGCGTGGCCTGGGAACGCAGGAGCGCTTGGCCTGCATTCCTCTGCACGGGGACCTGGAACCAGAGGAACAGGACCGGGCTTTTTCCCCGAATGCGCTCCGTAAAGTCATCGTCGCTACCAATGTCGCCGAAACCAGCATCACCATCGACGGCATCCGTCACGTGGTGGATAGTGGCACCGCCCGGGTGGCCCGCTACGATGCGGAGCGCGGCATCGGCACCCTTTTCCTGGAGCCTGTCAGCCGTGCCAGTGCGGACCAGCGCAAAGGCCGTGCCGGCCGGACCGCACCGGGGACCTGTCATCGCTTATGGACTGCGATCGGCCACAAAAGCCGGGAGGAGCGCAACACGCCTGAAATCCAACGCAGCGACCTCGCCGAAGTGGTGCTGCTGCTGCACTCGTTAGGCATCCGGGAGGCCGCCACCTTTGACTGGCTGGACAAGCCTGACCCGCCAGCGGTCGAACGAGCGGAGCACCTGCTGACCATGCTCGGGGCCCTGCAGGAGGCGGCCCTGACCCCCATGGGCCAGCAAATGCTGCGCCTGCCGATGCACCCGCGCTACTCCCGCATGCTGATCGAAGCCAGCCAGCGCGGCTGCGTGCCGGATGCCGCCTTGTGTGCTGCCCTGGTTAGTGGCCGCGACCTTCTCACCCGCCTGGACCGCGATGATGCCGGAACCAAAGCCACCCGCGAAATGTTCGAGGACAGCGCGGACTCCGACTTCATCACCCTGATGCGTGCTTACGAATTCGCCAAAGCCAACAACTTCAGCTTCGAGCACTGCCGCAGCTATGGCATCAACGCCCAGGCAGCCCGCCAGGTGGAGCAGACCTTTGAACACATCCTGCAAACCGCCCACCAGCAGCGCCTTTACGGGCGGGACGCCCCTCCGGACCGCCCTGCCGGAAACCACGACGCCCTGTTGCGCTGCCTCATGGCGGGCTTCGTCGATCAGTTGGCAAAACGCCGCGAACCAGGCCAGCCCGCCTGCGATCTCACCGGACAAAGACAAGGTCAACTGGTGCGCGAAAGCGTGGTGCAGGACGCCCCCTTCTTCGTCGCCGCCAGTCTGCGGGAAGCGCCCTCCCGCAGTGCCCTTCCGCTAACGCTGCTCAGCCTTGCCACTGCCATTCAGCCCGCATGGATTGCCACGATGTTTCCGCAACATCTCCGCACCACCCTGGATCACGTTTTCGATGCCCGGAACAAGCGGACCGCTGCGGTGAAAGTGGTGCGCTATCTGGATCTCGTGATTGAAGAAAAATCCCAGCAGCGCGACCTCGACCCGCAGGCCAGCGGCCGCTGCCTCGCGGAAGCCCAACGGGCCGGAGCGTTTGATCTGCCACTGCTGGACCATCGGCTGAAGCAGTTCATCGCCCGCGTCAACCTCATCCACGCCACCGTGCCCGAGCTGGAGTTCGCCCCGTTCGATGACGCCGCCATAACCACCTGCCTCGCCCGCGCCTTCACCGGGCTCTCCCTCGTCAAAGAGGCCCAGGCCGCCCCCCTGACCAACGCCTTTCATCAGCACCTGGCCAAAGGCCAGCTCAGTTGGCTCGATGAGCTATTGCCCCTCTCCCTCCCCTGGGCCGGCGGGCGCACCCTGAAAATCAGCTATGTCAACGAAACCCCGGAAGCGCAAGTCAAACTCCCGGAAGGCTTCGCCCTCGATTCACATCCCACCCTCTGCGAAGGCCGCCTGCCCGTCCTCCTCACGCTTTGCACCCCGGACGGCAAACGCCTCGCCACCACCACGGAGTGGCCCACCTTCCTCGCCCGCGAATGGCCCAGGCACCGCCAAACTGTCGCCAAAAAATTCCCCGGAAACCTGTGGCGATGATTTTAAGGAGGGTGATTTGGTTCTACCAGGGAAGGGAGAAGGTTTTGACGTGGGTGAAGAATTTCATGGCTTCGGTGACGCCTTCCTTGATGCCGAGTCCGGAATCGCGGGTGCCGCCAAAAGGCGTGTGCTCAAGGCGGTAGCCGGGCACTTCGTTGATATTGGTGGTGCCGGTTTTCAGTTCCCTGGCGGCCTTCATCGCGGCGGCCAGATCGTTGGTGACCACAGCACTGCTGAGGCCAAAACGGCCGGAATTGTAGTAGGCAATGGCATCGTCCAGATCCTTTACGGTAACGATGGGAGCCAGCGGGCCGAAGCTTTCCTCTTCCACCACTTCGGCCGCGCGGGGCACGTTGGTCAGGATAGTGGGTTGCAGCAAAGCGCCTTTCCGGCCGCCGCCGAGGAGGACTTTGGCCCCCATGGCTACAGCATCGTGGACGCGGCGTTCCAACAATTTGGCGGAGTCTTCCGTGATGACGGTGCCGACGACAGTGCTTTCGTTTTCCGGGTCGCCGCTCAGGTAGGTTTTCGCCAGTTCCACAAACTTCGCGGTAAAGGCTTCCTGGATTTCCGGCACCACGAGGATGCGTTTCACGGCGGTGCAGCGTTGTCCGGAGTTCCGGAACGAACCTTCGCAGGCCAGCCTCGCGGCGAGGTCAAGGTCGGCATCTGCGAGGACGATAAGCGGGGAATTCCCGCCCAGTTCGAGACAGAGTTTTTTATAACCGGCACGCTTGGCGATGGCTTTACCTACTTCCACGGAACCGGTGAAGGTCACCACTTCGGTGCGCGGGTCTTCGATCATCGGGTTGATGACTTCTTCGAGCGATCCGACAAACATGGATAACATCCAGCCCGGCAGCCCGGCTTCAAAGAGCAGGCTGGCAAATTTAAGGGAAGTCAGCGGGGTGCGCTCGGAGGGCTTGAGAATCACGGGGGCTCCGGCGGCGATGGCCGGAGCCAGTTTGTGGGCGACCTGATTGAGCGGGTGATTGAAGGGCGTGATCGCAGCGACCAGATTGACCGGATAGCGGGTCGTGAAAATCTTCCGGGCCTTGCCCATGGGGCTGATGTCGCAGGAGAAGACCTGGCCGTCGTCCTTCAGCGCTTCCATGGCGGCGAACTCCAGCACATCGGAACTGCGCCCGGTTTCATAACGGGATTCCTTGAGGCAGAGCCCGGTCTCGCGGGTGATGAGCCGGGCGAATTCCCCGCGGCGTTCCGCGAGCAGGGCGGCGGCTTTGCGGAGGATGGTGGCGCGTTCGTGACGGCTCAGCGGTGTGTTGGAAGGGTCCAGCGCGGCGGTGATGGCGGCTTCCAGCTGCTCCGGACCTATCAAGGTGACAGTGCCGGTGAGGGAGCCGTCAAAGGGGTATCGGACTTCGAGGGTGCGGCCAGTTTCCACCGGCTGGCCGGCGATGTAGGCGGGGACGTGAAGGGGATTCCAGGACATAAGGGAAAATTTGTCAGGTGACCAAAGGAAGCCGGACGCTTCCCTTTGGGCGGGCTGGCTCAGGCATGGCAGGCGAAGTGGAAGACGTCGAAATTCCGGGGATCTCCCTCCGCCATGCGCCGGAGTTCACCGGTGAGCGGACGGGAAATGACGAGGGGGACCATTTCCTCGTAACGTCCGCCGTGGGAGCGGAGCCCGCCTTTGAGCACGCTAAGATCGTGATGTTCCGGGGACTTGCCCACCACCACATCCCGTGCTGACAGCACCACCAGATCGCCGATGCGGTCCGGGGCGAGTTCCAGTTTATCAACGGCCTGCTCGCGTGTCAGGACTTCGGTGATACCCTCAAGGTTGAAAAGATATTCTGCGACTTGTGCGCGGATCGACGGGTCTTCCAGGTGGACCATGACCAGCGATCCCAGTGCGCCGTGATGGACGACGTAGGGATCCGTGATCGGGCAAATCACGCGGAGGTTTTTGCCGAATTTTTCGTGCAGGACGGACTCAACGAAAATGATTTTAGGATTGCCATTCTGGTCATTTTTGGCGTTCATGCCATGGTCTGCGGTGAGAGCCACGGTGCAGCCGGCATCAAGGAGACGGCCGATGGCAGCATCGATTTTGGCATGGAAGTCCAGGATTTCCGGGGCTTCGGGCGCAAACTTGTGCTGCATGTAGTCCGTGGTGGAAAGATAGAGGAAATCCGCCACGCCCTGCTCGGCCAGGGCAGCCCCGGCTTCCAGCACGTAGATGGAGGCGTCGCCGGAATAGATTTCAGGGCGGGGTTTGCCGATGATAGTGGTGGCGTTGTCGATACCGTGGGAGGCCATTTTGGCTTCGTCCACTTTCTCGGAGGAGAAGACGATGCCGCCGCGTTCCACCACGCCATCGCCGAGAACGGTGCGGAGTTTTTCCTTGGCGGTGATGAAGGCGACCTTGCGCCCGGCGTCAGCAGCAGCGGTCAGGAGGGTGCCACAACGCCGGAATTCCGGGCCGTTCATCATCACTTCCTCACCGGTTTCCGGATTGAGGAAAAAGTTCCCGCAGATGCCGTGGATTTTGGGGGGAACGCCAGTGACGATACAGCTGTTATTGACATTGGTGAAGGATGGCAGTGCACCCCGGACAAAACCGCGCCAGCCATCGCGGGCCATCGCGGCGAGGCGGGGCATTTTGCCGCGGGCAATGGCGCTGCTGAGATATTCATCCGCGCAGCCATCCAGGCAGATCACGGCGATGGGACGGGCCGGCGGCGTGTAAGTGCGGCCGTTGGCGTTAAAGGGCTGGGTTGCGGTCATTTTGGTAAAGTGGAAGCCAGCCAGTCTGCTGAACAAGCCTGCCCGGCAAGAGAAGATGGATGGGATGGCGATTTCCGTCGATTGCAGAAATAAATAAGGATTTGGGAACCGGCTCTACGGCGGGGTGGTGGATTTCATCCGCGCGGGGGGAGTTCCACCCGGACGCGGCAGAATCCGCGCGGCAGCCATGAAGGCAATGGCACGGCGGTTTCAGGATCAGGGCTTGTCCGGCTTTGCCCGTGGTGAAAAGAGCGGCTCCTTCGGCCGTGGCATGATTCCCCCGGCCACTGGCGTCTGCCAGGGTTCCCTCAAAACGCAGCTGCAGCTCCGGCGGCGTGGCTGCGGCAGTGACCACGCCAGGGGCCTTGGTGCCGGTGCTCAATGCTGCCTCGCCGGTTCCTTCCAAAGTCAGGGTATAGGCCACCGGCTGGCCCGCAGGACCGGCTGATGAGTCCGTAAACGAACGGTCCATGAGCCCCGGGGATGCGATCAGCTGACTCTTTCATTACCTGCCGCATAACTCTACAGGATCAGACTCCAAGGCAGCGCCCGACACCGGGCTGGCATAGGTCGCTCCTTGGGGCTGGGGATCGGCAGGTTCGGGGATCAGGGGAAAAGGGGGGAGACTTCGGTAGCGGGCATCCAGCCAGTGGCGGTGCTGCCTTCAATGCTGAGGTAATACCAGCCCGGGCGGGAATCCGTGAGGATGACCCGGCGGCCGGTGCCGGGGGAGTCGGTGGCGGTGGCTTCAGGGAAAGGGGAAAGGCGCAGGGAGGGCTTTTCGGCGGTGATGATCCCGATGGTTTTTTCGCGGGAGCGGGTGGTTAGAGCGAGGATGCCCGGGACGGTCAGGATGAGGCCGCAGGTGAGGCTGGCCTGGGCGGCGGGGCGCAGCCAGGGGCGGCGGGCAAGGCCGGCGATGGCCCAGGTGAGGAGCGGAAGCGTGACGAGGAGGAGGCCGCTCACGGTAAGGAAGGACCACTCTCGCAGGCTGAGCCAACCGAGGGGCATGCGCCACCAGGTGAGGGCGGTGGCGGAGGCGGGGGTGGAGGCGGCTTGGCGGGCGGCTTTGAGATTGGTCTGGATGTCCCGATCCCGGGGGGCGAGGAGGGCGGCGCGCTCGTAGGAGAGGATGGCGGGGCCGAATTGTCCCAGTTTGAATTGAGCATTGCCCAGATGATAGAGCCGGGCGGCGCTGGAGCCCTGGCTGACGATGAGTTCCTGGGAGGTGGCAGCGGCTTTGGCATAATCGCCGGAAGCGAAGGCGGCATTGGCTTCGTCAAAGGAGGTGGCGCGGAGGGGCGATGGCGCGGTGCCCAGGAGCAGCAGCAGCAGCAGGAAGAGGACGGGGCTGAAACGCATGGAAGTTCAGGTTAGGGCGTTCATGGCGCGGTTGAGAAGGGCACGCCAGTTGGGGAGGTTTTGCGGGGCGTTGGGATCAGGGCGGCTGAATTCCACGAGGTCGGCTTCGCGGAAGAATTGGACGACAGGGGAGTCCCCGGAGAGGCGGGCGGTGAGGTCGGCGAGGGAGATCGCGTGGGCAGGGAGTTGATAACGAGGGGCAAGGCGCACCTGGAGGGCGCGGCGGGCGGCGGCGAAGAAACGGGGGACATCTCCCCGGCCGGCGTAGGTGTCGACTTCAGAAAGGGCGGTGCGCAGGGCCTGGGCGTGGGCGGCGCGGGCGAGCCGGGCGGGATTCTGCCGGATGTGCTGGAACCCGCGCCAGGAGAAGGCGGCGAGGAGCAGGAGGCTGAGGCCGGTGAGGAAGCGGCGGAAGCCAGAGGTGTAGGCCCAGGGCGTCAGGCTGGCGGTGGCGCTGTCGCGGGTGCGCTGGGGGGCGAGGGGGTTCTCCGGCTCCTTGATCTTGTCAGGTTGGGCGGCGGCGGCAGCCGGTTCGGGCTCGGGGGCGAGGTCGGCTCCGGTGATTTGGATGGACTGGGGCGGGCTGTCCGCCGTTTGATAGGTGCCGGATTCGGGATCGAAATAGCTGAAGCTGAGATGAACGGTGGGATTGCCGGCCTGGCGGGCGACCTGACTGAAGCGGAACGTGGTGGTGCCGGAGAAGGCGGCGGCGTCGCCGGCGGCGAATTGGTTTTGGCCAGGATAGGTTTTCCATGGCCCGGCCGGGAGGAGTTCCGGTTGCTTGAGGAGGGTGAAATTCCCGCTGCCGGTGACTTCGGTGAGGATTTGCTGGGGTTCGCCGGTTTTCCAGGTAGTGGGCAGGGTGGTGCGGCCGAAGGCAAATTTCCCCACGGCACCGGCGAAATTGTCAGGGCGGCCTTCGGTGGGGAGGGAGCGGATTTCCAGCTTGGTGCTGTCGTCGGTTTTGGAGTGCAGGGTGACTTCCTTCTGGATCATGCGCCGGCCAAGAAATTGATCCATGAAAGGGTCCCCGGTGCTTTGTCTGCCTCCCTTGGGATCGGGGACGGCGATGTTGAGTTTGAGGGTGAGATCGGGGGCATAGCGTCCGCCTTTGAGCGCGGAGAGGCCGCCATACCAACTGACGACATGATAGTTTTTCCCGTTGTTTTGCTCCCGGCTTTCCTGGGGCCGCTCGCTGAGATTATGCAGAGTGAAGGAGGAGCCTTCCGGTTGGATGCGGGCGTTGAGGTTGGCCCGGGCTCCGTCCGGGATCCAGGCCCTGATGCGGACGGGGGCGATTTCTCCGACCCAGGCGTGCTTGCGGGTTTTGTCTGCGAATTCGATGGTCAGGAAGCCGAAGTCGGTTTCTCCAGCGGCGAGGGTGGGGCCGGAAGGCGACGGGTTGCCGGAGGAATTGCCTGGGGCCATGCCGGCTGGAGCCTGGTTGGCGGAGGGCGTGACTTTGACAGTGAAGGATTCGGTTTTTACCTCGGCTCCGTCGATGACAAGGGTGAAGGGAGGAATGTTGTATTCCCCGGCCGTCATGGAGCCAATGGCGTAGCTGAGGGTGACGGTGGAGGAGACGACGCCGTTGATGTTGCTGAACTGGCGGCCTTGATTGGGGCCTTGGATAATCAGGTCAGGGACTTCGGGTTTGTTGGCGGCGGTGGGGGTGCCGTTGGTGACCGTGATGGTTAGGGTGGCACCTTCGCCGGCAGGGACGCTGGTGGGTTGGAGGGTGGTGGTGACTTCGGCGGCGTGGAGGAGTGGGGTGGCAAAATAAGATAGAAGCAGGAGCAGCCCGAGCAGGAAGCCGGGAGGGGAATGGAAGGTGGGACGAACAGGCGGGACGCCGGTGCTCCTGATGTTGCGCGTGGTTACCATGTTTTGCCTTTGGTGGAGTTGGCGGGGTCGCGGGAGTTGCGGCGGGGTTGCTGGGGGATGGGGCTGACCTGGCTTTCCTCGCGGGTCATGAGTTGGAGGAGTTGCTGGGCTTCTTCCTTGGTCATGCTGCGGTTTTCCACTTTCCGTTCTTCAGCGATGGATTTGGCGTCTTTTTCTTCTTTTTTGGCATTCTTGTCTTCGCCGGCTTTGGCTTCTTCCCCCTCCTTCTTTTCCCCGTCCTTTTCTTCGCCTGGTTTCTGGCCGGTTTTGTCGCCGGCCTTGTCCTCTTTTTGGCCCTCTTTGCCAGTGGCTTGGTCGTCTTTTTTCTCTCCGTCTTCTTTGCCATCCTTGCCTTCCTGGCCCTCTTTTTTATCGCCTTCTTTTTGGCCGGCATCATCCTTTTTCCCGCCGTCCTTCTGTTCTCCGTCTTTCTTTTCCCCATCCTTTTTGTCCCCGTCCTTTTTTTCCTGGTCTTTTTTATCCTTGTCCTTGTCGCCGTCCTTGCCGTCCTTGCCGTCTTTTTTATCTTTGTCAGGATTCTGCTCCTTGATCTGGTCGAGCTTCCGCTTCACGAGGTCGTGGTTGTATTTGGCATCGGAATCACCTGGGTCCAGGGCGAGGGTGTCCTGGTAGGCTTTGAGGGATTCTTCCCAGGATTTTTTGGTTTCCTCAGGAGACTTTTCCTGGGAGGCTTGGCCGAGGCGGTAGAGGGTGTTGCCGAGGTTGTAGTAGGCTTGTTTTTGGAGGGAAAGATCGGGCGTGTGGAGGGAGGAGCGGAGGGTTTCGGCGGCGGAGGCGTAATTACCGGCGGTATAGGCGGCGGTGCCCTGGTTGTAGAGTTCGCGGGGATCGGTGGTTTGGGCCTGGAGGTTGGAGGGTAAACCGGTCAGGAAAAAACCGATGGAGAGGAGGGCCGTGACTTTGGGCAGGGCGGTGCGGCGTGCGGCGGAGGGCAGGCTGGCGGGCTTGAGAGGGCGGAAGCGGTCGGGGAGGAGGAATTCCATAACAAGAAGTAGGATCGCGAGGGCGAGGGGCCATTCGTAGCGTTCGAGGGGGATTTTTTGGGTGCGGCCTTCGAGGTCGTTTTTGGGGACGAGGCGGAGTTTTTCGCGGTAGATGGTGTCGAGGCCTTCGGCGCTGCGGCCCATGGGGACGTAGAGGCCCTTGGTGGTTTCGGCGATTTTTTTGAGGGTGGATTCGTCGAGCTTGGTGGTGACGGGGGCACCGGTTTCATCGCGGATGAAGTCGGTGCGGCCGTTTTGATAGCGCTGGGGGATGGTGGTGCCGGTGGTGCTGCCCACGCCGATGGGATAGATGGTCATGCCTTTTTTGGCGCATTCTTCCGCGGCGTCGAGGGCATCGCCCTGGAGGTCCTCGCCATCCGTGATGAGCACGAGGATGCGGTGGTTGTTATTCTGCTCGTCGAAGAGCCGCTGGGCTTCGCGGATGGCGCTGGCGACATCGGTGCCTTGGCGGGGGATGATGTCGGTGTCGAGGGCGTTGAGGGATTCCCGGAAGGCGTCGTAGTCGCTGGTGAGGGGGCAGAGGGGGAAAGCGCTTCCAGCGAAAGGGATGAGACCGACGCGGTCGCCTTCGAGGCGGTTGATGAAATCGTGGATCCCGAGGCGGGCGCGTTCAAGACGGTTAGGGCTGAGGTCTTCGGCCAACATGCTGCGGGAGGTATCGACGGCGAAGAGGATGTCGATGCCGCGGCGTTTGACTTCGCGGAGTTCGAAGCCTTTCTGGGGTCCGGCGGCGGCGATGCAGAGGAGAAGAAGCGTGAGGAGCCAGAAGAGACGCTTGGTGAGGCGGAGGCGCGGCGAGTGGCCGGGGAGCAGCCGGGTGCGGAAGCGGGGGTGAACGAGCAGGGCGAGGGCGGACTCGCGGCGTTTGTCGAAGAGGAAGAGCAGCCACGCCAGGAGGGCGCACAGAATCGGTGCGGCATAGAGCCAGAGGGGGCGGGCAAATTGGAGGGGAGAGTCTTCCATGGGATTGGGGGACTTGTGGAGAGTTGAGGGTTGAGAGCAGGAATTCAGCTACTGGGGTTTCCCAATTTTCCTATGTTTCAATTTCCCAATGTCTCAGGGGAGCGTGCGAAGGAGGGTTTGACCGAGGATTTTGGTGGTCAGGAACAGGGCGAGGGCGGGGAGGAGGGCGTAGAGGTAGAGTTCCTCATAGTCTTCGTATTTCTTGAGTTTGCGGGTGGTGGTTTCCAGGGCGTTGATGGCGTCGTAGATTTTTTGGAGGGAGTTGGAATCGGTGGCGCGGAACATTTTGGCTCCGGTGATATCGGCGATTTTTTGGAGGGTGGGTTCGTCGACGTCGACTTTCATGCGCTGATAGCGGACGCCGCCGAAGGGGTCGCGGACGGGAAAGGGGGCTTCGCCGTTGGTGCCGGCCCCGATGGTGTAGACTTTAATGCCAAGGGCTTTGGCGGCTTCGGCGCTGGTTTCTGGATTGGCCGCGCCGGCGTTGTTGCTGCCATCGGTGAGGAGAATGACGATGCGGGATTTGGCCGGGGAATCCTTGAGGTGACTGGTGGCGGAGGCGATGGCGAGGCCGATGGCGGTGCCGTCTTCGACCTGGCCGAGCTTGAGGCCGGCGATGCGTTTGCCCAGCCACTCGCGGTCCTGGGTGAGGGGGCTGACGAGATAGGGACGGCCGGCAAAGGCGACGAGGCCGATTTTGTCATTCCCGCGCTGGGGGACGAATTTAGCGAGGACGTCTTTGACGGCTTCGAGGCGGTTGGAGGGTTGGCCGTTCAGGGTGAAGTCCATGGCTTCCATGGAGCCGGAGACGTCCACGGCCAGCATGATGTCGATGCCGCTGGATTCGACGTCCGTCGATCCATGGCCAAGGCGGGGACGGGCGAGGGCGATGATGAGCAGGGCGAGCGCAAGGAGGATGGGCAGGAGGCTAAGGCCGCCGATGGTGGAACGGGGGCGGAGGGTGCCGTCGAAGGTGTCAGCGATACCAGGGAGGCGCAGGGCGGCGGGGTGGCCGCGGCGGCCTTTCCATAGCAAAAGCAGGAGGGGCAGCGCGAGGAGCCAGAGGAACTCCGGGTGGGCGAATTGGAAGGATTCCGTCATTTTGGAGGGGCTGGCGAAGGGACGGAAGGAACGGCGGCGGCGGGCCGGACGGCTGGTGCGGACGCTGGAGCTGGGGCGGCTGCGGCGGGAAGGACGGGGGCGACGTAGGCGGCGGCCTGGACGAATTTGTTGGCGGTTTCGAGGAGGGAGAAGCGTTCGACGCCGTCAAAGTCGTTGCGGGCAAATTTAGCCATGTCGCAGGATGTCAGGAAGGATTGGAGCAGGGCGGTGTGGGCGTGGAGTGGGGAGCCGGGGGTGGTGGCGAGGGATTGGAAGAATTCTTCGGTGGTGCGCTGGGGGGCGGCGATGGCGAAGTTGTCAGCGATGAATTGGCGGACGACTCCGGCGGTGCGGGTGGCGAGGTCGCCAGCGGTGAGGGTGGCGCGCTCGGCGTCGATGTGGCGGAGGGCTGCGCGGGCTTTTTCGAGAGGAGTTAGGGCGAGGCGCTGGATTTGGCGCCGGCGGAGGAGGAGGTAAAGCGCGGTGCCGGTGAGGGCGAGGAGGGCGGCGGTGGTGAGGAAGAGGGTGGTGTGGGATTTTGGAGGGGCGGGGATGGTGATGGGTGGGCGGGGGGGGCGGATGTCTTCTTCGGGTTGGGATTGAGGCTGGGGTTGAGGTTGGGAGGCGATTTGGGGTTGG
>CAMDJM010000064.1 GCA_945900785.1 Akkermansia muciniphila | reverse complement strand
GCCACCGCCGATCTGCCGGGCGTTTACCGCGTCCGGCTCAGTCTCACGGTGAATGAGGCGGATCCAGTAGCCGATGAAGCCGCCATTTATGTGGTGGACACCCCGCATGCATGGCTGGCGCGGAATCCTGGCATTGGCACCCTGACGGATGATCCGGATGGCGATGGACGGAATAATTTTCTGGAATTTGCCCTGCTCACCATTGCCACCATTCCTGATGGCAGCCAGCCTCCCGTCGCCAGTCTGGCATCGAACCGCCTCTCCCTGGCCTATCAACGGCAAAAGGCGGCATCCGGTCTCACCTATCAGGTCGAGATTTCGGATAGCACCGGAGTCTTCCGCCTGCCCAATCCTGGCGAACTTGTGGAAACGGTCCTGGAGGATACCGGGATCAGCCAAAGCGTCCGCATCACCGATACGGCCGTGACTGGGACGCCGGCCCGGCGGTTCCTGCGCCTGAAGGTGACGGCGCCCTGACTGCGTTTTGCCGTGGCCGGCCCGATCAGGCCTGCGGGGAAATTTGGGCAATTTCCCGCTGCTGAATTTCCCCTCTCGACGCGGCGCAACTGGCACCTTATCGCTGGGGAACCGTTTCTCTGTCACTATGCGTTTTCCCCGATGGCTCGTCTGGCTCCTCCTTTACACCGGAGGGACCTTCAGCTGGATGGTATTCTTCGAGCACGGGCCCGGATGGGAGCGTTTTCAGGCCGGAGCCCGGGTCGAACTGCAGCGCACCTGGGAAAGCCTCCGTCGTCTGGCCCAGGGGGCTCCCAGTCCTGATCGTGCCCCCCTACCCGCCTCCGCCAAGCCATGAGTTTTCGTTTGGAAATGCTTCAGGTCGCCCGCCTTGCGCCTGACCTGCTGGGCGATGCGGCTTCGCTGGTGGAAGCTTTTTTGAGATCCAGGATGACTCCTGATGGAGGTTTCATGGACCGGGATGGCCGGCCGGATCTATATTACACCGTTTTTGGCATGGAAGGGCTGCTTGCCCTGCGCAGGGAACCGGACTGGCCGGCCCTGGCCACATGGCTCCAGGGTTTCGGCGGCGGGGCCGGGCAGGACTTTGTGCATCTTTGTTGCCTCGCCCGCTGTTGGAATGCCATGCCGCCGGCGGCCGCCACCCTGGCGGGGGCAGCACGCACTGAAATGTTAGCCCGGCTGTCGGCCTGGCGCACGCCCGATGGGGGCTTTCACCAAAGCCCGGTGGCCACCCGCTGCTCCGCCTACGGCAGCCTGCTGGGCTGGGCGGCGCATTATGATTTGAAAGCGGAACTCCCTGCCGCTGACCAGCTAGGCTCCTGCCTCGCCGCCCTGCGCACGCCGGATGGCGGTTATGCCAATGAACCCGGGATTCCGTTGGGGACCACGCCCGCGACCGCCGCCGCTGTGGCGCTGCACCGCCATCTGCACCGCACCCCGGACCCTGCGGCGGGGGCCTGGCTGCTGGCCCAGCTTCATCCGGAAGGTGGTTTCAAAGCCATGCCTGGGGCCCCGCTTCCGGATTTGCTATCCACCGCCACGGCGCTGCACGCCCTGGATGGCATGCAGGTTTCCTTTGCCGCCCACAAGGAGGCGCTGCTGGATTACGTCGATACCCTCTGGAGCGCCGAAGGCGGCTTCCATGGGCATTGGGCAGATGATGCGCTGGATGTTGAATACACCTACTACGGATTGCTCGCCCTCGGCCATCTCGCTTTGTGAAAGGCCGCCTCCGCCGCCCCCGTTCCAGCCCCATAACTCACCATGCAACTGCCCCGTCACGTTCCCGCGCTCCTGGCTCTCACTTTTTCCCTGACCGGTCTGGCCGCCGCTGCCGATGACTATCAGCCAGGGCCGGACTCCTCCTCCAAACCCGGCGTCCCCACCGGACGGGAGGAAAAATTGGAGCTGGGCCTCAGCCGCATTTTTCCGGGGGCCTCGCATAACGCTTCCGTTTACATTCCGGCCCAATACGATCCTGCCAAGCCGGCCTGCCTGATGATTTTCCAGGACGGCGGTGGCTACGTTAGCCGCACTGGCTCCTGGCGCGTTCCGGTGGTTTTTGATAACCTTATTGCCGCTGGCGAAATGCCCGTCACCATCGGCCTTTTCATTGATCCCGGAGTGGTTGCACCGCCCAATGAACAGGCCCTGCCGCGCTTCAACCGCAGCTTCGAATACGATGGACTGGGACCCGCTTACGCCAGGTTTCTGATCGAAGAAGCGATCCCCGAACTGAAGAAAAAATATAACATTTCCGATAAGCCCGACGACCGTGCCATCGGCGGAGCCAGCAGCGGAGCCATCGCCGCCTTCACCGCCGCCTGGGAACGTCCGGATGCCTTCCGCCGCGTCTTCAGCACCATCGGCACTTACGTCGGTCTCCGCGGTGGCAATGAATACCCCACCCTAATCCGGAAATCCGAGCCCAAGCCCCTGCGGGTTTTCCTCCAGGACGGCTCCAATGATCTGAACATTTATGGCGGCGATTGGTTCAATGCCAATCAGGCCATGCTCAGCGCCCTCACCTTTTCCGGCTATGACGTGACTCACGTCTGGGGCGATGGCGGCCACACTGGCAAGCAGGGCAGTGCCATTCTGCCGGACGCGCTGCGTTGGCTCTGGCGGGACTACGGCACCGCCCTCGCGCCTCAGCGGAATGACAAGCAACCGCTCATGAAAGTCCTCGCCCCCGGTCAGGACTGGCAATTGGTTGCGGAAGGCTGCAAATTCACCGAAGGCCCGGACGCCGCTCCGGATGGCAGTGTTTTCTTTTCAGATCCCGCCCAGCAGAAAATCTTCCATGTTTTGCCTGACGGAAAAGTCTCCCTCTTTGCCGAAAATACCGGAGGCGCTGACGGCATGGCCTTTGGGCCGGATGGAAGACTTTATGCAGCCTGCAATCAGGAGCGCAGCATCGCCGCGTGGGATATCAAAAGCGGCACCCGCAGCGTCATTGCCAGCGATCTCGACCCCAACGACCTGACCGTGGCCAGCAATGGCAACATCTGGTTCACCGATCACAAAAATCGCAAAGTCTGGCACGTCGCTCCGGACGGCACGAAAAAGGTCGTGGACGAAGGCCTCTCCCTGCCTAACGGAATCGTCCTCAGCCCGGATCAATCCCTTCTTTACGTCGCCGATACCAAGGGCCAATTTGTCTGGTCCTGGCAAATCAATCCGGACGGCACCCTCGCCAACAGGCAGGCCTACTTCCACCTGCATCTTCCCGATGCCGCCACCGGCAGTGGAGCGGATGGTTTGGCCACCGACACTACCGGCAGCCTTTACGTGGCGACCAGCCTGGGGATCCAATACTGCGACCAGGCTGGCCGGGTGAACGGCATCATCAGTCTGCCGCCCAATGGCCGGGCGGCCAATCTCGCCTTTGGTGGACCCAATCTGGACACGCTCTATCTCACCGCTGGCGATAAAGTGTGGAAGCGCCAGCTTCAGGTCAAGGGTGTCCGCCCGGCCAACCCTCCCCTGAAGCCCGAAAAACCCCGGCTCTAGCCGCTTTACCCACCGCCATGAAATCCTTCGCCCTTCCCCCTTTGGCTCTGCTCGCCAACCTCAGCTTGGCCAGCCTGCTGACCGCCCCCGCCCAGGAAAAGCCCGCCGAAAAACCAGCGGCGGCCGCCACTGCCAAACCGGAAGCGCAGCCTTCCGCTGACGACCTCGAAGCGGCTTTTGTCAAAACCCTGGCAAACGTCCTGTTCAAAGGCCAATGGTGCCTGATCGACAAGGGAGCCCTCGGCGAGGCAAAACCCGAGCAGTATGAAATTGTGGGAGTCATGAAAACCGGGGGCGACCGCTGGGTCATCAATGCGCGGATCGAGTATGGCAAAATCAACTTGGTGGCCCCGGTGCCCGTCCAGGTGAAATGGGCGGGCGACACGCCCATCATCATCGTCAACAAATTCACCCTCCCGGGTGCCGGCACCTATTCCGCACGGGTCATGATTTTCGAAAACACCTACTCCGGCACCTGGACCGCCGGCGACCACGGCGGTTTGCTCCACGGACTCATCGCCAAAAAGCCTTGAGGGTTTGTGGGCGGTGGGTGAGCAACCTCAAACCGTAGCCGTCAGCCGCCTCGCCCGTCTTTCCCCCGCCGGGGAAAGCTCCAACTGCCACCACTGCGTTCCATCCGGCAGCAGTTGCGGAAACAGGTCCGCCCACTCCACCACGCAGATCCCTCCAGCTTCCAGATACTCATCCCAGCCAATGGCCAGCACTTCATCGGCAGAGGACATCCGGTAAAAATCAAAATGAAACACCGGCAGACATCCGTGGCGGTATTCCTGCACCAGGGCGAAGGTGGGACTGCTCACTGCGCCGCCATCCCCGCCCATGCCGGAGACAATGCCTTTCGTCAAATGCGTCTTGCCCGTCCCCAGGCCCCCGCAGAGCGCAATCACCCCGCCCGCCCAAGCCTTACGGCCGATGCGTTCCCCCAGCGCCATGGTGTCTTCCAGGCTTTGCAAAACGATATCCTCCATGGCACCACTATGCATATGGTAAAAAGTGAATCAAGCTATGCTTCATTCATTCCTCAGTTCGGTTTTTCCCGGGCACGTGGAGTGATTCCTGTAAGGGGAGTTTTCATGTCAACGGGGCTGGAAATCAGCATGCTTTCCAAGTATTCTGACGCTGAATTGGCAGGTGATGATTTCGCCGGGACCGGTTTTGAGCTGCGACGGGATGACGCGGTGGTTTTCGATTTTGAAGGTTGTTTCCGTGGCAGAATAGGGGTCGCCAAATGTCCGCCAGACCGTCATAATTTCCGGGTTTCAGTAGCACGAAAAAGTCACCGGGAAATGTGCTTTGGTTTGATTGATTATCCAGAACAATCTGATTTTCGATGAAACCCGATTGTTTTGTGGGAAAAGGAAAAGTTTTGGTAATTTCAGGAAAAATTGGATCTTTTTGGCCTGGTGGAAATGAGAAATTTCAGGTTTTTCTTCAGGAACGAAGGGGTTGCACCTGAAGAAACCGGGCAAAACGAAGCGATTGGCTGGACGGAGGGCAGGTGGGACGGAGCCATTTTCATGCGGGGGCGGGGCGGGCTTTTGGGCACGGCAGGGCCTGAAATGCCAAGGCGGAGTTGGGCCGGGCAGGGTGGTTTTCCCCGGAAGCCTCCGCCAAGCAGGCGTTTGGGTTTAACCCGCCTGCGGTAGGGTTGCCAATAGATCCCGGATGGCGCGGGGGAAGAGCTGGTGCTCGGCAGCCTGAATGCGGTGGCGGATATCGTCGGCGCTGTCCCCCATGTAAACGGGAACGCGGGTCTGGGCGAGGATGGGGCCGGTGTCGATCCCGGCATCGATCAGATGGACGGTGCAGCCAGTTTCGGTGACGGCGGCTTCATAGGCCTGCTTCCAAGCGTCCCGGCCTGGGAACGCGGGAAGGAGGCTGGGGTGGATGTTGACAATGCGTCCGGCGAAGTCGGTGAGAACCGGGTCTTTGAGCCGGCGCATGAATCCGGCGCAGATGATGAGATCGCAGCCGGCGGCGCGGAATTGGCCGCTGACGGCTTGCTGGGCCTCCAAGCTGAAGCGGTTGGGGTGCGCTCCGGGGTCGATCCAGGCATGGGGGATGCCCCGGGAAGCGGCGCGCTCAAGGATGCGGGCACCGGGATTATCCGAGAGCACGAGGGCGATCTGCGCGGGCAGCGTGCCGGCGTCGATGGCTTCCAGCAGGACACCGAAGTTCGATCCTTCACCAGAGCCGAGCACGCCGAGGCGGGGCACCGGGCCGGGCAATGGCAACGGGGTTCCGATGCTCATTTCGGACTGGGGGGCAGCACGGGAGGAGGCAACAGGGGAGCTTCCCCGGAAGCGGGGGGATCACTGAGGGAGGTGCCGCCGGGGGTAGGTTCGTCCCCCAGGAGTCCGGGAGTGGAGATTCCCTGATTGATGGCGTCGACAGATGGAGGGGCCATGCTGCCGGGAAGTCCACCGGGGGCTCCGGGGGTGCCGGGGGCAGGCGTGGGCTCGGGGACGAAGTCCACCATAGTGGGAGCGGCGATCTTGACCTGCTTCAGGCGCTGCTCGGCGATTTTGAACATTTTGTCGCCTCCGTGTTTGGTCAGGAGTTCCTGGTAGAGTTTGGTGGCCTCGTCGGTTTTGCCTTCGAGCCATTTTTGGTCAGCGATGCGGAGGTGGGCGAGGGCAGCGTAGGGGGAATTGGGGATGCTGGAAATTTCCTGGAATTTGGCGAGGGCATCCACGGTGGCCCCTTCGGCAAGCTGGATGTCAGCGAGGCGGAATTTGGCGATGTCGGCCAGGGGGTGCTTGGGATAGGCGGAGAGGAATTTGTTGAGTTCCTCCATGGCTTCCTTGCCTTTGCCGTCCTGGCTGAGGAGCAGGGCGGCTTGGATCAGGGCATTGCCTGCCGCAGGTTGGCCGGCTTTGCTGGTGGCCACCCCCCGGAGTTCGGCCACGGTCTGGGCACGGGTGAAGGCGATGGCGGCGTCCTTTTGTTTGGATTCGGTGTAGAGCTTGTTGCCGAAATAGCCCCCGGAACCCACGATGGCGAGCACGCCGACGACGATGAGCTGCTTGCGGTAGCGGATCACGGCGTCCTCAAGGGGGCTGTGCTCATATTCGAGTTCAGCGACAGGGACGGCAGTGGAGGAAGGGTCTTTGGACATAAAAAGGAAAGTTTAAAAGGGGCTAGCGTTGAACGTAGAAGGACTAGGAGCCGACCTGGGCGCGGGCTTCATCGGCGAGGGCCGTGGAGAGATAGCGCTCCCCGGTGGAGCAGGCGATGGTGACGATGAGTTTGCCCTGGTTCTCCGGGCGGTTGGCGACCTGAAGGGCGGCGTGGACGTTGGCTCCAGTGCTGATGCCGACGAGGATGCCTTCTTCTTTGGCGATGCGGCGGGCCATGTTGATGGCTTCGTCGTTGGAGACCTTGATCACTTCGTCAACGAGGCTCAGATCGAGGTTGTTCGGCACAAAGCCAGCCCCGGTGCCCTGAATTTTGTGAGGGGCCGGGACGATGGGTTCGCCGGCGAGGGTCTGGGAAATGACCGGGCTGGCTTCCGGTTCCACGGCGATGCTGATCAGGCCAGGCTTTTTAGCCTTCAGCACGCGGCTGCTGCCCGTGATGGTGCCGCCTGTGCCGACCGCGCTGATGAGGATGTCGATGGCCCCATCGGTGTCTTCCCAGAGTTCCACGGCCGTGGTGGTTTCGTGGATGGCGGGGTTGGCAGGGTTGTTGAATTGCTGCGGCATGTAGGCCCCGGGGGTGGCGGCCACGATTTCAGCGGCTTTCTCGATGGCTCCCTTCATCCCCTTCGGTCCGGGGGTGAGGACGAGTTCTGCGCCGAGCATGGCCAGCAGGGTGCGGCGCTCCAGAGACATGGTCTCCGGCATGGTGAGGATGAGCTTGTAGCCCTTGGAGGCGGCCACAAAGGCGAGGGCGATGCCCGTGTTCCCGCTGGTGGGCTCCACGATCACGGTGTCCTTGGTGATCAGGCCCTTCGCTTCTCCATCGGCGATCATGTTCATGCCAATGCGGTCCTTCACGCTGCCGAGGGGATTAAAGAACTCGCACTTCAACGCGATGGTGGCTCCGGCGCCCCTGGTAATATGGTTCAGGCGGACGAGCGGAGTGCGGCCTACGGTTTCGACGATGTTATTATAGATGCGTCCCATGGTGGTAAAAGCGGTGGAAGGTGAAGAAGGGCTGAATTTGAGGAAAGTCGGGGTGGGGAGAGTGGCCGGGGGAGAGCGGGGGTGCAACAATATTTTGAGCATTACTTTTGACAACAGAAAGAACAGGGCTATGGGCAGGCCCGGACGTATGTCTGGAAACCCCGTCCCGCACCCCCTCCTCCACCCCTTTGCCTAACATGGAAGTCCTATCCAAAGAAGACCTGAAACGCCTCCTCAAGCGCACTCCCGAATGGGAGATTGACGGCAAAAAAATCATCCGCACCGTCGAATTCGATGGCTTCACCGAAGCTGTGGACTTTCTGAACGAGGTCGCGGAAGTCGCTGAAGATGAAGGCCACCACCCGGATGTGGACATCCGCTACGGCAAAGTCATCCTGATGCTGACCACGCATGACGCGGGCGGCGTGACGGAAGCCGATGTCGAGGTCGCCAAGCGTCTGGACAATCTGATCGACTGATTTCCCGGCTGGCGGCGCTTCCCGGCAGGCGCGCCAGTCTCTGCCCATCAAGGGTTGATCCCCTTGCACGGCAGGCCTGAGGAATCCCCGCGCTTCCTGTGAAATCAGGTTGAGGGCGGGGATTTCTTCGTTAAGGTGCGCGCTCCCCGGCTTGCCGGGTCCATGCTAACTCCTGATTCCCCAGTTCCCCCACCCGCCATGAGCGACCCGCATTCCCCTCCTGATTCAGTCCTGCCCAACGACCCTTTGCCGGATGATTTTGAAAATTCACCTGACGTCCTGGAGCCGGAAACCACCGACCCCCTCAACCAAGCCCTGATGGAAGCCGCCCAATGGAAGGACGCGGCCCACCGCGCCGCCGCAGAACTGGACAATTACCGCAAGCGTGCGGCCCGTGACCTGCAGGAGACGGTGAAATACGCCAATGGCAGTCTGCTGGAGAGCCTGCTTCCGGTGCTGGATAATTTCGACTACGGTATGGCGGCAGCCAAGGCGGAGTCGGAAGGCTCGAATCTCTACATCGGCCTCAGCATGGTGCTGCGCCAGATTCAGGATTTCCTGAAGGACAATGGCGTGGTGGAGATCCCCACTGTCGGCGTGGCCTTCGATCCCAATGTGCACGAAGCCGTTTCCCAGCAGTCCAGTAGCGGGGTGCCGGAGGGCGGGATCGTCTCCCAAACCCGCAAAGGCTACAAACTCCGTGACCGTCTGCTGCGCCCCGCCTCCGTGATCGTCTCCAGCGGACCGGCCCCGGTCTGATTTGCGGTTCATTCCTCTCTTGCGGTTCATTCCTCTTTAAAACCCACTTTCTTTTCCTTCATGGCCAGTAAGCGCGACTACTACGAAATCCTCGGCGTCCCCAAGGGATCCAGCGCGGATGAAATCAAAAAAGCCTACCGGCAACTCGCCCTGAAATTCCATCCGGACCGCAATCCGGATGACAAGGCCGCCGAGGAAAAATTCAAGGAACTGGGCGAAGCCTACGACGTGCTGGGCGACGCTGACAAAAAAGCCGCCTACGACCGCTACGGCCACGCTGCCTTCTCCGCTGGAGCCGGGGGCGGACGCGCCGCGTCCCACGATCCCTTCGACATTTTCCGCGATGTCTTCGGCGGAGCCGGCGGAGGCGGTGGCGCTGGCAGCATTTTTGAGGAATTCTTCGGCGGCGGCGGCGGAGGACGTGGCCAAGCCCGTCCGGGCAAGGCCCGTGGCAGCGACCTGCGTTACGACTTGGAAATTTCCCTCGAGGAAGCCGCCCAGGGCGTGGAAAAACAAGTCGAACTGGAACGCGCCGTCGGTTGTGAGACCTGCACCAGCACCGGAGCCGCCAAAGGGGGCTCCGCCAAAACCTGCCCCACCTGTGGCGGCGTTGGCCAGGTCATCGCCAGCCGGGGCTTCTTCCAAGTGCAGCAGGCCTGCCCGGACTGTTCCGGAACCGGCCAGATCATTTCCAATCCCTGCTCAGACTGCCGGGGGCAGGGCCGCGTGGAGAAATCCACCCGCATCAAGCTCCGCATCCCCGCCGGCATCGGCGAAGGCAGCCGCCTCCGCTCTTCCGGCAATGGCGACGCCGGCTTCCGCGGCGGCCCGGCCGGCGACCTCTACGTCGTCATCCACATTAAAAAGCACGAAGTCTTCGAGCGGGAGGACAACGACCTCTTCTGTGAAATCCCCGTCAGCTATGGCAAGGCGACCCTCGGCGGCGAACTGATGGTGCCCACCATGGAGGGCAAGGCCTCCCTGAAAGTGCCTGCCGGCACCCAATCCGGCACCGTCTTCCGCCTCCGCGGCAAGGGCATGCCGGTCCTGAACCGCGGCATCAAGGGCGACCTCCTCGTTACCATCCAAGTGGAAGTTCCCACCAACCTGAATGCTGAGCAGAAGGAAAAACTCAAAGCCTTTGCCGATTCCTGCGGCGATCAAAACACGCCAATGTCCGAAGGCTTCTTCGAAAAGGCCAAACGTTTTTTTTCCTGACCCTCCCTGATGCCAGCCAGATCCGGAAAACCATGCGCCCCCCTCTTCTGCCGCTGCCGCATCCTTGGCACATGCTATTCCCCCACGCTCCACTTTCTGTGCTTCGCTCTGGAATTACGCCTTGTCACCCAGCTTCTTCTGTCGTTCAGAGGTTGTGCGCCGCCCGTCCCCCTGCGGCCCTCTTCGCCCCCCCAGTAGATGCATGAACGCTTTCGGTTTTTTCATAGGACGCATTGCCTGGCAGTTGGGTATCACCCGGGAGCGTGCCCGCTGGAATTCTGTCACCCGCGAAACCCAGCAACTGGCCGAAACCCAGGACATGCTGGGAAGACTCGCCTGGCCCGGCACCAAAAGCATTAACCGGCTCTCCGGGGAATACTGGCAGCTCACCGACCTGCAATCCCAGCAAATCCGCCTGCGCGATGAGAGCGATCACCTCATGCAGGAAAATGAAAATGCCCAGGACCGGCTTTACCAGATGGAGGATGCCGTGGAGGATGATGTAGATGCCCTGCGCCGGAAAAAAACCGACTTCATGTCCAGCGCCGTCACCATCATGGATAGGGTGGAGGAAATCCGCGACCGCGACAACGAAACCCGACGCCACTTCACCTCCCTGAAAGGCAAACTGGAAGTCCTGAAAAAACAAACCGAGGGGGACTTTGCCGAAGAACTGGAGCGGACCCGCAGTTCTCTCGCCCAGTTGAAGGAACAACACAGCGCCGATCTGGCCTCCATCGCCTCCCTTGAAGAGGAAGTCCGGGCCCTCGAATTCACCGTCCAGGGAGTCGATGCCGACATCGCCGGCCTCCGCGAGCGCCATAAAATCCAGACTGCGGACCTTGTCGCGGAAATCGGCCGCCGTTCCAAACAAATCGCCGAAATCTCCGCCCGCCTAGGCTCCCTCGATTCCCAGAGGAACGAGTTCTCGTTCATGATTGGCCAATACCTCTCCAATCAGATCGACAACCCCGATCCCGATGTCAAAAAAGTGCTGCGCAACTTCACCCCGCTCACCCGCCGCATCACCCAGCTGCGCCGCAGCATCCAATACAACCAACGCCTCGCCCGCCGCGCCAGCCGCTAGCGCCAGCCGCTGGATAGCCAGGCAGCAGGCGGGATCCGGAAAACCTCACGGAATTTCAGATGCCGTGCCCTTGGCAGGCCAGGCCCCTCCGCACCAGGCCAGCACGTTGAGCAGGTGGCGGGTTTCCTCTTCCACTTCAGCGGGGTCGCCCACGGTTTCAACCACTTCCTGCCGCAGGGCATCGGCAAAGCGGCGGCGGAGGCGGTGCACTTCCACTTTGTATTGGGACTCGGGCATGGTGATGGAAGCGGCGGCCTCTGCGTAGGATAGGGTCATGGATTCGCCGGCGAGGGCGGGCAGCACCGCTTGAAAGACTGCGCTCCGGTGCCGCTTTCCATAGTCACCGGTGAGCCGGGCGATGACGGCCGTGAGGGCGGCGGTGGCCCAGTCGCGGTCGTATTCAAGGTCGGCTTTGGAGTCCGCCGGCCAATCCAATTCAGCAGCGTCCAAGGGGCGCTCCGCCAGACCGCCGCCCCGGACTTCTGCGCAACGGCTGCGCCAGGCCGAGATCCAGCGGCGGCGCAGGCCTTGTTTCAGATAGGATCTCAGTCGGCCCTTGGCCGGATCCATCCGCGCCAGATTCTCCGGCTTGGCCCATTGGGCAAAAAACTCCTGCGCCAGATCCTCCGCATCCTGAGCCCCGGCTCCGAGCGAGCGCAGAAAGCGCCGGGCCGGTTCCACATAGCGGGCACAGACCGCTCCCAGGGCCTGCCGGTCCCCGGCTCCTGCCGCCTCTACCGCATTCCAGGCGGTCGCAGGAAAGACGCGGTCGGTCTGGGCAGTTGCGGAATCTGGCAGGGGGTCCGGGGAGGTCACCCCCGAGCGTGGCACGGAACCGGCAAAAGGCAAAGTGTGCCTGAGGTTATTCCAGGCAGCTACTGTGCCAAATGAATGCGGGTAGAAAGCTTCCGGCGCAGCATGGCCCACTCGATCAAGCATCCCGTGGAAATCCCAAGGGTGTAGGCCACGAGGTCCGACCATGAATAATCATAACCGATCACGAGGGCGCAGATTTTGATGCTGCGCAGCTGCTCCAGCCACGGCGGGTGGAATAGCTGGGTGAATTCAATAAAGTAAGTCAGGAGCAGCGTGGTCACTACAACTTTGAAGGTGCCTGCCCCTTTCCAGCACAAGGCCAGGCCAAAGAAGATCAGCATAGCCCACAGGTAGTCGCCACAATACAACACATGCCAGCGTGGGAGGTGCGCCGCCGGGATCAACCGGCTGGGCAGACCGATGGCGATGAGTCCTGACATGATCAGCAGATAGAGTCCAACCGGGCGTGGTTTTAGCATTTTGAACAGGGGGAGAAGGCAGTCCGACGCATTGCGGAAATTGCTGTCAGGTGGGGCACTTGTCCAGGGTTGATCAGAGCCGGATTCCGCCGGAGCAGGAAAAACGCCCATCCCGTGCGCTCCGGGATGGCGCTTGATCCGGGCGACAGACCACGGGAAGGTGAGGCGTTTACCCGCAGGGACTGCGCCCCTGCGATTCCCCTCCTCCCCCCTCATGACCACTGATCTCCCAGCGGCTCCGCCTCCGGCGGACGACGCCACCGAAGCCGGAAACTATTTTGTTTCCAACTATCCGCCGTTTTCCTTCTGGCAGCCGGAACAGATCCCGGCCATTGCGCAGGTGCTCGATCAGCCGGCTCCGGCGGATTTGCCGGTGGGGGTTTATTTCCATATTCCATTTTGCCGGAAACGCTGCCACTTTTGCTATTTCCGGGTCTACACCGACAAGGGACCTGACGAAATCCGCCGCTACGTGAGGGCCGGGATGAAGGAGTTCGGGCTTTATGCCAAGCGGAACTACCTGCAGGGCCGGAAGCCGAAATTCGTCTATTTTGGCGGCGGCACTCCCAGTTATTTATCCGTGCTCCAACTGGAGGAACTGACGCAGCACCTGAAGGACGGGATGTCCTGGGATGAAGTGGAGGAGGTGACCTTCGAGGCGGAACCCGGCACCCTGACGGAGAAAAAACTCGATGCCATCCGCGCCATGGGGGTGACCCGGCTCAGCCTGGGGATTGAGAATTTTGATGATCACATCCTGGATATCAACGGCCGCGCCCACCGCTCGGCGGAGGTGTTCCGGGCTTACGGTTATGCGCGCAATATTGGTTTTCCCCAGATCAACATCGACCTCATCGCCGGCATGATCGAGGAAACCGAAGACAACTGGAAACGCTGCGTGGAAAAGGCCCTGGAGCTGCAGCCTGATTGCCTGACCATTTATCAGATGGAGGTGCCTTACAATACTGGCATCTACAAAACCATGCAGGCCGAAGGCAAGCTGGTGGCCCCCGTGGCCAACTGGCCGACCAAACGCCGTTGGGTGGACTATGCGTTTTCCCAATTTGAAGCCGCCGGTTACGAAGTCAGCAGCGCCTACACCATTGTGAAAAAGAAGGAGACCACCAAATTCGTCTACCGTGACGGCCTGTTTGGTGGCGCGGACCTGCTGCCGCTGGGCGTGGCCAGCTTCGGGCACCTCGGCGGCATCCACATCCAGAACAATGCTGACATTGCGGCCTACTGCGATGCCATCGAAAAAGGCGAACACGCCGTCTTCCGGGCTTATGCGACTGATCCGGAGGAACGTCTCATCCGGGAGTTCATCCTGCAGCTCAAGCTGGGCTCGGCCAGTCCGGCGCACTACCAGAAAAAGTTCGGGGTGAATGTGCTGGAAAAATTCGCACCGCAGCTGGCCTCCATGGTCAGCGAAGGTTTCGCCAGCATCAGCCCGGAAGTCATCACGATCCACCGCGCCGGTCTGCTGCAGATCGACCGGCTGCTGCATCCGTTTTTCCTGCCGCACCACCGCTTCGCCCGCTACACCTGAGTTTTCGATAGGTTGCTAGGGGCTATTCGGTTAGTGGTGGCGGGCCGGCAAAGCGGCTGGCAGGGGATTGACGGCGGTATTCCTTCCATTTGGCCAGCCAGGCCTGAGGGCTGAGCGGGGCTAGACCGCCGCCGGGGTGGACTTCGGCGTCCGCGTCAATTTCTGCGCGGAGTTTCAGGAGCGCCGGATCCAGCTCCGCTTTGGGAAACAGGGCCGGAAGGTCGATAAGTAGAATTCCTTCATCAAGGTATCCCGTGGCCATGAGAGTGCGGGCATCCGGGGTGGGCTGGAGGTTCAGGACGAAGCCTTTGGTGGCAAGGGCAGGGCGGATCATCATGCCGGTATGGGCATCCCAGAATTTAATTTTGCCGTCATGGGAGCCGGTGACGACCCATGAGGTGCCGGGCACGAAGCTGGCGGCCATGATGGCGTCCTCATGCGGCAGGGCGGGGCAGACCAGTTGGCCGGTGCGCCAGTCCCAGATCTGGGCGGTTTTGGCCCCGCCGGCACTGAGGAGGTGACGGCCGTCCTGACTGAATTGAGCCCGGTAGGGCCAACCGGTGTAGGGAATGTCAGGAGCCGCCGGAGCCCCCGTCCGGAGATCGTGGAGGGCCAAATGCATGGGGAGGCCTACCAACGCCAGGGCAGCGGTGCCCTCCGTCATGGACAGGTCGAAGGCGTTGCCATCGGGATGGAAGGGTTCGATCAGATCGCGGCCAGCGGTGCGGTCCCAGAGGTGGACGTATTGGAAGGTGCTCCAAGTGGCGAAGACGCGGCCATCCGGGCTGTAGGCGCAGCGCCCGTTGGCCAGGGTGGCTCCGGCGTTGGCGAATTTTGGGTTGCTGAAGAGGTGACGGACCTGGCGCGTGGCGGGATTGATTTCAAGGCCATGCCCGGAGCAGCAGACCCCCAGCCACTCCCCGGTGGGGTGCAGGCAGAGCCCGCGGGGCTCGGAGGGCAGGGGGATGGGCTCGCCGAGGCGTTCGCCCGTCCGGGGGTTCCAGAATTGGATCTGGCCGGAGCCGCCGCCGGAGACGAAAGTCGCGTCGTGGCGGTCCGGGGTGGTAGCGGTGGCCAGGGCGAGCCATGCTCCATCCTGACTGAAGGCAGCGTCCATGATCAGCCCGCCGGGGGTGATGGCAGGGCCTGCGGGCGTGCCGGCAGGGAGGTGATAGGCCCGGGTCTGCCGCGCGGTGGAGCTGACTCCGGTGTGACCGGCAGGAGCGATGAGGTGGCCATCGCCGGAGATGGTGGCGGTGATGCTTTCCTCTGAGGGGATTTGCCTGGGGGGGCGGGGAAGCCGGGTATCCCAAACCCGCACTAGGCCGTCTTCCCCGGAGGCGAGGTATCGCCCATCAGAGGAGAAGGCGGCGTTCACTACGGCGGTATGGTGGTGCCCGGCGATCCCGCGGAACTCCCCTCCGGGCAGGGACCATTTCCATGCGGTCGTCATAGCCACCACTGGCGAGCAGCGTGCCATCCGGACTGAAGGCGATTCCTTTAAAGGCACCTCTGTGGAGGGGCAGGGGCAGGGTGCCTTTTTTTTCAAGGTCGATCAGCGGCCGGTTTTCCCGGCCGGCAAAGCGGCCATCCGGGCTGACGGCGATGATGGGGGCATTAAAGTAGCCGGGCTCCATCGGATAACTTTCCAGCAGGGTGCCGCTAAGGGTATCGCGCACCTGCAGGTCCATGCCCGGGGCGCTGACGGCGTAGCGCTGCCCGTCTCCCAAAAAGCAGGCCCGGCTGGCATCGTGGCAGCGGACCGGTTCATGCCGGGTTTTTTCCAGTGCCGCAGTGTCGCAGATCCAGGCCAGCCCATCCGCCTGCATGAGCAGGTGCCGGCCATCGCGGCTGAAAGAGCAAAATGCCCCGGCCCGGGGGATGGGGCGGATGGCTCCGCTGCGCCAGTCCCAGAGTTCGTCGCCAGCGACAATCCACTGGCTGTCCGGGCTCCACGCAGGGCTTCCTCCGCTGATGGATTTGCGGAGGATCTCTTAACCGGACGGATACTCCAAAATCACGAGGACGGGCCCGGGAACGACCGCCGCGACCCATTCCCCGGTGGGGGACCAGGTGGCATCCAGGAGGCCAGCGTCGGCGGTGCCAACGTGTTTCGCGCTCCAGATTCCAGATTTGAGTGGATTCCGGCCCGCCCTCACTTTTTGCCAGCATCGCGGGGAAGCGGGGGTTCCAGGAGATGAGCCTGAGGTGGGGAAATCCGGTGTCGAAGGCGGCTACGGCGGTGATGGCTTCGGCACGCCAGGCTTCGGCGCGGAGGCGGTTGCTTTCCCGGCGCTCCGGGTCCTGGGCCCCGATGATGGCGGCATTGGCAAACCACAGGGCGGCGCGGGTGGGATCGTTGTTATCGGCCGCAGTCAGGCCGGAGCGGGTATACATGTCCGCGACGGAGTAGGTGGCGGCCTGACGCGCCTCGGCCTCGCCGGCCAGAGCGCGGTTGGTGCGTTGCACCTGCCACAGGCTCACCACGAGGCCGGCAGACAATGCGACCATGATGCCGGCGACGGCTTTATTCCGCCGGACGAATTTTCCGAACCGGTAAGCCATGGTGGGCGGCACCGCGCTGACTGCCTCACTATTCAGGAAACGCCGCACATCCCGGGCGAAGTCCGCTGCACTGGCATACCGGCGGTCCCGCTCCTTGCTGAGCGCCTTCATGACAATCCAGTCCAGATCCCCTTTCAGTTCAGCGGGGTGGATGCCGGTGCTGGTGGGATGGGGCAGGGAAGCCTGCGGGATGGGGTTTTTCGTGGGAGCAGGGGGCTTGGCCGGCTGGGGAACCGGGCGGGTGCTCGGGCGCGGCGGGGTTTCTTCCCGCAGGATGCGCTGCACCTCCTGCAGGTGGGTGCTGGCCAGCCGTTTGGGGTCGAACGGCAGCACGCCGCTGAGCAGTTCATACAGCACCACGCCCAGCGAATAAACATCCGTGCGCGTATCCACATCGGCACCATTGGACGCAGCCTGCTCCGGACTCATGTAGGCAGGGGTGCCCAGCACCTGGGAAACCCGGGTGAACAGGCCATCGCCGCTGTCATCCTGGGTGGCCTTGGCCACGCCGAAGTCGATCACCTTGGCCCCGCCGTCCGCCACCAGGATATTGGAAGGCTTCAGATCCCGGTGAATCACCCCTTTTTGATGGGCATATTCCACCGCTGCGCAGACTTCCAAAAACAGCCCCAGCCGCGCCCTGACATCCAGCCCCTGGCGGGCGCAGTGGGTGGTGATGGCTTCCCCTTCCACCAGTTCCATCGCAAAATAGGGACGGCCTCCCGGGGTGGCGCCGGCTTCAAAAACCTGGGCGATGTGAGGATGCGTCATCAGGGCCAGGGTGCGCCGTTCGCGCTCAAAGCGCCGCACCACCTCTTCGGTATCCATGCCCAGCTTGATGATTTTCAAGGCCACGCGGCGTTTGATAGGGGCGCTCTGTTCCGCTTCCCATACCGATCCCATGCCGCCCTCACCGATGCTGCGGATGAGCCTGAAGTGGTCAATGACCGTGCCGGGCTCCTCCCGGCGGACGGTGGACCAGCGTTCCCTCGCGGAGCCCCCCAGGGTGGCTTCAGCCTCATCGCCGCCTTCCTCCTCGTAGCCCTCCAGGAGCAATTCCAATTCCTCCAGCAAAGCGCTATCATCGCCGCAGGCCTGCCTGAAGAATGGCCGCCGCCCGTCCGGATCGTAGGACAGGGCGATCCGGAAAATCCGCTCGGCCCGGGTGCGGTCCTCATCCAGACCCAGTCCGGTGGCGATCAGGCAGGGGATACAGGAACTTCCCTCCGGCAAGGCCGCCCCGCATTTTGAGCAGGTTTTCATCGTCCAAACAATCCGCGCAAATGATTCAGTTCATCCTCCACTTCTGCCGCTGAGCTGACGGTTTCCCGGATCGCTGCCCGCAATAATTCCCGGTAGCGCTCCCGCAGCTTGAAGGCGGTCAGGCGGACCCGCGCGGGGGAAATCCCCAACTGGGCGCTGATCGCCGGATAATCCCGGGACTCCCCGGTGATCAGGTGATCCTGCAGGGAGTTGAAGATGGCTCCCTTGCCGGCTTTGGCATAGACCGATTCCAGTTTTCTCAACACCGTGTCCAATAACTGCCGGGCCCAGACGCGGTCGAATTCCCGTTCCGGGGAAAGCTCGTCCCTCGGCTCTACCTGATAGCGTTGTTCCGCTTCCATGGCATCGATTTCGATCAGGGCCTGTCCGCTGCCCCGGATTTGGGCGTTGGCTTTGCGGTGCTGGGCAATGGAAAAATTCCGTAGTCCTGCGACGAGAAAGGTGCGCAGCCGCCCCCGTTCCTCCCGGGCACATTTAAACGTCTCCTTCTTAAGAAGCTGTTCGAAGTAGGCCTGCGTCAGGTCCCTCGCATCCTCCGTGTCGGGCACCATCCGCCTCGCAAAACAATATAGCGGATACCAATAGGCCCGGCACAATTCCGCCAGGGCCGCTGGGTCGTCCTCCTGGGCATTGAGGATGAGGCTCCACCGCGTCTGGGGAAAAGACGCATCCTGCAGGGCGTGGGAAGGAACCTTGGTCTGACTCATCACGGCCCAGTTTGCAGGCAATCCCCTGACTGGGCAAGAGAAACTGCGGGGAGTGGCCCGCTGCCTTCCAAGGCCGTGAAAGCGCTCCCGCACTCATGGGTTCGCCGAACACTCCCGGCCCGGCCCCCAACCGGCAAGCCTGCCCGCCATGGAAATTAAGGTTTCTTTCCGGTGCGGGAGGTGCTTGCGTCCCCGGTGGCCATTAACTTTTTCCTGTGAGCTATCCCTTCCGCACCAAACCCTATTCTCCGCAGGCTGATCCGACGGTCACCATCGTGCCGCCGGGTCCCGGTTGGCGGCAGTTTGGCATCAGCGCCCTCGGGACCACCCTGGTGCTGGTGCTTTGCTGGTATGTTGCCGGGATGCTGATCCAGCAGACGAATCTGAACCTGGGGCCGGTGGCGGATCCGGTCTCGGGGGAGGTGCGGGGCGATCAGGATCAGAAGCACAATATCAATCAGGCCCTGCTGGCCCGGGACTTCCTGACGCCCCGGGAGGATCTCGGGATGATGGATAACTTTCTGCGCGGGATGCCGCACCGCACGGATGGGGTGGTGGCTCCCCTGTGGCCCTGGGTAGCAGCGCACTTTGCTCCGGCGGGCGATCTTTACCGGGAGACCCAGGTGACCGCCGGGGACCGCGACCTTTTTGTCAAAGGCAAGTGGGCCAACGTCTGGATCGTCCTGGGATTCCTTTGGGCGCTGGGCCTGGTCCTCGCCAGGACCTTCCGGCCATCGGCCACGGTGCTGGTGCTGCTGTTGGCGGGGTTTGGGGCGCTGCTTCCCCGGGCGGTCTACTTTCAGCCGGAAACCCTCTACTACCTCCTGTTTTTCCTGGCCTGGGTGTGTGGGGTGAAGCTGCTCCTGCGCAATGATCTCTGGCTGCACGCCCTGTTCGGCTTTTTGGCCGGCCTCGCCTATCTTGCCAAGACCTCGGTGGAGCCGCTCGTGCTGGCCTGGGGGGGGATTGCCTCCCTGCGCTTTCTCATCGGCCTGTTCCGCCGGGATGATGGCTTGGAGGAACAGGACTGGACCTGCCGGAATCATTTCCTCGGCGTGATCGTGTTTGCCTTTGCCTGGCTGGCGGTCACCGCCCCGCGCTATCTCTCCGCCCACGAGCGCTGGGGTGATCCCCGCTTCAGTTATCCCGGGGCCTGGATGTGGATGGATGATTACAAGGACTGTTATACCTGGATGGGGCAGCATCCGGACAAGGCTTACCTGAAGGCGATCTCCGAAGCGGAGCGGCCTTCCCTGCGCAACTACGTGGCCAACCATACCCCGGAACAAATGAAGGCCCGGCTGTGGAATGGCACGAGGGAGAAAATGACACGCTGGCTGGCCCCCAAGCGGGTGGAGCCGAAGAAAAATGGCAGCTTTGGCGGCTGGCGGGTGCTCCTGGACCGGCGGGGGATTTACCTCGGTGCGACAGCAGCGGTCATGCTGGGCCTGCTGGGACTGGTCTGGAGCCGCCGCCGGGAAGTGAACCGCCCCGGCATGGCCATCCATCCCGGGGCCTGGGCCGCCACCCTCTTTACCGTGGGCACCGTCGTGGGCTATTCCCTGCTCTATGGCTGGTATGATCCCATCGGACGGGGCGACCGCTTTATGCTATCGCTCTATCTGCCAGTCGTTTTCGCCCTCGTCTGGGGGGCGGAGCGGCTGATGGATCTGGCCCTGATGCGGCGGGCCCCCGGCTGGACCGCCTATCTTTACCAAGGGGCCTTCTGGCTGATCAATGCCGCCATCGCCTGGCGGCTCGTGGAGGTGCTGCGCAATCCCGTATTCGATCCCGGCACGCTGTAAGGCGTGGCAAAAACCGTAGCCACGCCGTCCCGGCCTTGAGCAGAGCCTTAATCCTAAACACGGCCGTAGAATTTGAACAGTCCCGCAGGGAGCCGCAGGCCGCAGGCAACGACGCGAAGGACACAAAATCAGTAACTTGCGAAGGTCCCGCCCCAATCTGATGGTCACTCTGCAGGTGAGTGCATCTATTCCCATAAATCAGTGATTATCAGCCCGATCCCGACTAAACCGGCCCCCCCTGTAAACAACAAGGGAGTGCCACGGGAGACTCACCGGGTGTCCTGCCGCCGCAACACCGTCAGGCCGTTGTTGTTCTCGAGCACCTCATGCCGCGTCCACCACGGGTGGGTTTCCAGAAATTCATCCAGCGCCGGGAGCAGGCCTGGGCCGCCGGGGCTGCCCTCATCCTGCCGCCCAAAGGTCACGGTGTCGTGCAGAATGATGTATTTTTCTGCCTGGTCGCCATGCCGTTCCAGCTCTTGCCTCAGTTGGGCACAGGTATGGAGCGTGTCGATGAACAGCAAATCCGTGGGAGGAACCACAAAGTCA
Source organism: Akkermansia muciniphila (assembly GCA_945900785.1). Lineage (GTDB taxonomy): Bacteria > Verrucomicrobiota > Verrucomicrobiia > Verrucomicrobiales > V1-33 > CAIZWU01. The sequence goes on along the minus strand of CAMDJM010000064.1, from coordinate 7,189 downwards.
GGTGCGATGACGTCCTGGAGATGAAAGGTGAAGTGCACGCCATCCTGGGCAGCGCAGGTTTCCACCAAGGCAAGATTAGAAGGCAGATCAATGTCATAGGAATCCAGGCAGACTGGCCGCGCAGCGAGGAAGGCCCAAGTGGAAACGATGCTCCGCACTCCAAATTCTGTGATCCTGGCGCATTCCGAGCCGTAGCGGAGCAACACTGGCAGGTGCTCGTTGATGTCCGAGGGGATGGAGCACTTGGCCTCGTAAAAGGGCATCGCCTGCTGGCCAGCCGGCTCCCCTGCCGGTTGGGGAAAGATCCGCTCCGCTCCCGGTGGCCCGCCCCATTTGTCCGCATAGCGCTCCGCATTCGCCTGGAAGGGTCCCAACAGACTGGGGTCCCGCGCTCCGCTCATCGTGCTGCGCAGGACGGCGGGCTCCAGGGCGGGCAGCAGGCCCAGATACCGTCCTGGGAACAGATGGCAGATCCGGTGGTGGAAGTCATTGTCTTCGAAGTAGGCGGGGTAAAACCCCTCATCAAAACAGTAACCCGCCTCCCCGCACATCGCCTGGTAGCCTTCCCGGCTCAGCACCCACACGGACCACTGGTAGGGCCCCGTCAGCATCCACTTCTCCGGGTTGGACCGGATCGTCGCTTTGATTTGGGAAATCTGGCCCCCGTGCAGGGTGATGTCATCATTCAGTGCCATCACATGGGTGATGGCAGGGTCCTCAAAAAAGGTGCGCAGCCCCAGGTTCCAACTGGACGCCACCCCCAGATTATGCGGCATGGGAAGGACCCGGATCCACCCGTTTTCCAAGTCACCCAATCCCTGCTGGCCATTGTCGATCACCAGCACCCCGGCCAGGTCATGGGATTGCCCGGCCAGGCTGGCGAGGCATTCGTGGAGCAGGTCCGCCCGGTTCACCGTAGGAATGATGACGCCCAGATGCACCGGCAGCAGCGGCCCCTCTTCCACTCCACGGGATGGATCCTGGGGAAAAACGGCTTCCAGACCTGGTGGCACAGGACCACAGGGGCGCAGGCTCACCGGCATTTTTTCAAATTGCAGCCATCGCCCCGCCCACCGGTCCCCCTCCCACTTCAACTGGGCGATGCAGCCGTGTTCACCGGTCAGGGACAGCGTGCCTTCGCGGATGGCCCAGGAGCGTTCACACCCCCCGCTGCCTTTGCCGATCCTGCCGTCCGGCAGCAGAGCCATCAGGCGTTGGTCATAGCCGATTCGTTCGTATACAAAATTCTCCGTTTCCGCACCCTCTGTCCAGGCCGGGGCTTCCCCTTCCGCCAGCAGCCGGGACAATTCCTCCAAGTGCGCCAGACAGCGCTCCTCGTTCATGAAGTCCGGCACCTGCAGGTTATCTTGCAGCTTCCACTTATACCCATTGCGGTGCTGGAAAAGTCGCTGCCCGGCCAGATCGTGCTGGCACATCGTGCCCGGCAGGCTGTGGATCCCGCGCCACGGCATCACATACGGCGTGCCTAGGATTCGCCACGCCAGATGGAAGGTTTCCTTGTCCCCGTGGATGTAGCGGTAGTAGAAGTCCGAATATTCGTTCAGGTGCATCGTCAGCACCAGTTCCCGCCAGCATGTCTCCCGGTTCACCAGCACCTGACCGGTTTCAAATTCCGGCTCATCGCGGTAGGGCAGATCACAGATCTGCCAGATGGGCCGCTCCGGGGCCAGCCTCCCGTAGTCCGGCCAGAACATCGCCCCCAGGCGGCGCACTTCCGGCAGGTCGAAGAGAAAGCCGGGATCCGCCACCGGCACATTGTCCGCATCCAGCAACAGCACCTCCTGGAAGCGGGAGTGCAGGAGGGCATAGACCTTTAATTCCCAGCCGTTCAGGATGCGGACCGGGTGCCGCTCCCGGACTTGGGTGGCATCAACCAGAAACACGTCCGGCTCCGCCCCCAGCCGCTGCCCCCACGCCACCGGGATCTCCGCTTCCCCCAGATACCACACCTCCACCGGCAGCCGGCAACCCACGCAGCGCAATTCCTGCAGCACTACCCACACCCCCGGCAGGTATTTCTCCCCACCCCCGCAAATGATGATCCCACGTTTCTGCTCCGCCCCCGGCCATTGGATTTTCTTCACCAAGACCTCCTGCCGCAGCAGGCGGTGCTGGGTCCAGTCCTCAAGTTCCAATTGGTTCTCAACAAATGCCGCATGACCTCGATGCATATAGATCTCCTCCATGATCCTATTTGATGAAATTAAAACATCGTGTATTTTATTAATTTCCAATGCGGAAAATGAGATTATAACTGCCCTTGATAATTACTCATTTCGAACGCTCTGCGCCCTGCCTCAGATTTCCATTAAGTTTTCGCCTATTTTAAACCAACTACAGAAAAAATAATTCCTAAATTAGCCACTCTTCCGAGAAGTTCTGGTAAAATCAGAAAACCATCGCTATCGTTCATTCTGATTTGAATTGAAACTTCAGATAACGAATTTCGAAACTCCATACGCTCAAGATTGTTGACCATAATATTGATAGCTTTCGGGGGATCTGATGAGAGATCAGCTTCATAAAAAATGACACCAAATCCAGCAGGACTATCCATTTCTGCATATTCAAATTCACGGACACCATCCCAAATGAATTTTCGGATTTCCTTAATAATATCTAACGTCCCGTAGAACGCTAATACAATATCAGCTTCAAACTTATCGCTCATAAAAATTGATTGTTGTTGTCTTGATTCCCGTCTTGCCCCATGAACATTCCGAACAGCCCTATACCTAGTAGGGCGATTGCTGTAACGGGGCCCCCAGCAATAAGAACTGCTGCAGCTATGGTGGCCGACACAGCTCCCCCTATTACTATACCTTGACCCAATCTACGAGACATCTCCGGTGTCCACTCAGAACTTCCAGGCGATCCTGGGATCGGACGCCAACCTCTTTGGGGTTCAGGTGAGGGGAAGGGAATAATTGATCTAGGTCCTACGTAGCGGGGAATTTTAGCGCGTCTTCTTTTCCCCGGCAAAAAACATGTTTGGGTGACTACCTGGTCACATCCATCACTTCGTGTCGCTATGGCCGGGAGATATGGGAATGGACACGAGCAATCAAACCAACAGATAGGAAATTCCTCATCGTTATGCTTTGAGCAGTCATCCGGCCCCGTATTTTTACACTCAATGATAATAAACTCAGCAACCAATCCAAGGATATCAGTATTGTCAACCGGGTTACTACGCGAAAAGTCAAAGAGATTAAGCCCCCCTTCCTCCTCAATGGGATCCCGGCTCAGCCACCGGCCCAGTTGGGGGTGGTAGAACCGGTAACCGTAGTTATAAAGTCCGGATTCAGAGTCGATGAACTCGGCATGGAACAGGAACGTCCAAGCGTAGCTGCTGCTGGATTGGGTGACGAACGCGGCATCCATGAACCGGACGGGGCCGAAGGCATCATAGCTGAACCTCTCGACGACGGCGGCGGCAGGGGTGATGAGGGCAGTGGGGTCGAGGTAGTCCTTCAGGCAGAAGTGGGTGTCGGTGAGGCTGCCTGCGGTTTCCCGTTGGCGGCGGATCAGGGTCCAGCGGTCCAGAGGACTCCAGACGTATTGGGCCCGGACGGTGCCGCTTCCCCCGCCATTGAAGTTTTCCTGCAAGGTCCGCCACTGGCGGTCGAAGTAGTAATCACGCGTTTCCGCCGGAGTGGTTTTTGTGATCCTCCGGGTCAGGGCATCGTAGGTGTTTTTGGCCACTTGGGTGCTGCCAGCCTTCAGTTCAATCAGGCGGTTCCAGGCATCCCAGATGGCGGTGTATCCTGCGGTCCAATTGGCCGGCTGCGGCAACAGGGTCATGTTGCCCAAAGCGTCATAACTGGGAGGCGTGACTACGCCGGAGGGACCGCTCAGAGTGGCAATTTCGTTGGCTTTGTTATGAGTGCGACTTTGGGTCAGGGCCGGGCTGCTGCTGTAGTCGGTGAGCCAGTTCCCGGTTTGGTCAAAGCTGAACACTTCCGTCTGCTGGAGGTTGGTGATCCCGGTGTAGTTCGGGGCGGTTCCTGCAAGGTTGCCCCGTTGGTGCTGGTAAACCTGTTGGAGTCCGTCATACCAATAAAAATTATCCTCGGTGGTCAGGCTCATGGCGTGAGCAAGATCATCCCGCTTCCAAGTGACTCCTCCGACCCGGTTCCTTCCGTAGCTGGTATGCACCTTCTCGGTGCTGCCGGTTTTCCAGATCGTTTCCACCAGCCTTCCAAACCGGTCCAAGCCAGTGTAAATATCTCCGGCATCTCCACTTCCACCATTCTGCATGGTCAGTTCCGTATTGGCTGCAGCATCATATTTCAAACTGATCTGCCTTCCCAGCCCAAGGTATTTGAAGGAAGCTAGGGTGGTGGTGCTTTCCTTGAGCGCCTCCGGCCGGCTTAATGAGGCCCCCAAAGTAGTGCCATAGTCCAGGCTCAGGGCGTTTCCATTGGGATAAGTCATTCCAGTAGGCCGGATGGTATTGGCAGAGCCACTGGCATAACTATACTGCACCTTGAGGCTGGTGGAGGTATTGACGGCTCCGGCGTGTTCCTGGTATTCGGTGACTGGCTGGTTGAAGTCATTGTAGGCCCACTTGACCTCATTGTTGACGGTGCCGCCGGAGGTGTTGAAGCTGGTGGCACGGATCAACAGCCCGCGGTTGTTGTAGCCGTTTTCCAGTTTGTTGATAGCGCTGTCCACCCCGGTTCCGAAATTGCTGGCGGTATCGGCAAGGAAGCGCCCCAGTTTGTCATACGAGTAGGCGTGCTCCGTGCCGGCCTGATCCTTCAGATTCAGCACCTGCAATTGCCGGTTATATTTGTAAGTCACCAGGTCGGTGCTGCCGGTGGAGTCGGGATAAATTTTCTGGTAAACAAGTCGATTGCTGTAAAGGGCAGAACCCAAGGCCGGGGTCACCCCATAGACCCATTCTGTGACTTGCTGGCCAGTGGCCTGATTGTCGCTCTTGAGTTTTTTGAGCCAGCCATCGTCCGTGTATTCATAACGGGTGGTGCGCACATCGGTAGCGTAGCCGGAACTGCTGCTGCTGGAGCTGGAGGAACTGCCGGGCTGGTTTTCCACCACGGTGATGAGGCGGTCCGCATTGTCCCAGGTGTTGCTGGTGAGGATCCCGGCGGGGTCAGTGACCGTGCCCAGGTTGCCCGCTGGGGTATACGCCTTGCTGGTCACCAGCACGGTATTGGACCGGGCCGGGATGGTGGCCGGGCGGGTCCAGGCTGCCGCTGCGTTGGTGCCGTAATTGGCAGACGCCTGGGTCCGGCCCAGCGCATCCGAGTAGATAGCCCCATAACTGACCCGCGCTTTGGGCTCCACCGTGGCGCTGTCCAGCGCTCCATTGCCGGTGGCATTGTCAAAGCGTTGCTTGCCAGTGGTGCTGATCAAATTGCCTCCGTCATCCCAGGCGTATGCGGTTTGTTCCATGACGATGGCACTGGACACATTGGCCGGAGTGGTGGCGCTGAACGTGCCAGTGGCCTGGTAAACCGTGGCCTGGCGGCCCACCGCATCAAATTGCGTCACCGTGGTCAGCGTGCTGCCGGCGGGCGCGGAACGCACCACCCGGCCCATGCCGTCGCGGAACCAGTTATCCACCAGGCTGTTGCCCGTGGCCCCGGCGCTGTCCACGGCATAGGTGGTGCGCTGGTAAAGGTTGCCCAGATCGTCATACGCCGCGCTTTGGGAACCAGTGCGGTTCCCGCTGCCCACCGCAGTGTGGTAGGATTCGGTCAGGGTGACCTGCCCCTGGTTATCGTAACTGTAGGTGGCCAGCAGCACGGTGGCCCCCGCATCCAGGTTGACCGTGGCCCATTCCTTCTCCAGCCGCATCCGCCAGTCATAGGCATATTCCGTGATCCGGTCGTTGGACGAAGTGCTATCCACCGGCAGGGTCGCTTTTTTCAGGGTGCCGTTGTCGTTGAACTCATTCACCCGGGTCACGGTCAGGCCGGCGCTGGTCCCCAGTTCCTCCTGCACGGGCCAGCCCACGGGATTGAAGGTGGTTTTATCAACCGTGCCACCGGCACAGGTGGTCTGGTTCAACCGCCCGGCAGTGTCATAGGCAAAGAGCTTTTTCCCATAGTGGGTGGATTGCGTGCCGTAGCCGCTGGACGGAATCACAAAATAGCTCCACTCCTCAGTCAATTTTTCCGCCTGATTGTAAAGTCCCAGAGTCCAGCTGACCCAAGTATTTTGCCCGAACGAATAACTGGAGGCCGGGATGCCGGTGCTGCTGTAAACCGCATCAATCCGGGAAGCCTGCCGGTAACCCGTAAAACCGGAAGGCGGAGCCAGATTGGGCCGCGTAATCGTGACCGGACCCACGATTTGCGTGGCCCCACCGGTGACTTTTTTGTAGCCGCCAAAGGTCCATTGCTCGCCTTCCACATCCTTGTAATAGGTCCATTGGGCCCGGCGGATGGGCGTGGCGGTGGCATTGAGGTCAATGGAGTGGGCAGGCCCCAGCACCAGCGTGGTCCGTCCAAAATTGTCCACCTCGTAGTCGCTGGTCAGGTTCAAGCCGGTGGTATCCCGCCGCACCTGCTTCAGAGCCGCACGTGACTTGTAGTAATCATAAGCTGCCGTCACGCCCAGGTCATCCACCGAGGAAGTCAGGAACCCCTGGGTGTCGAAATTGCGCACCTGGGTAAACGTCAGGCCCGTGCCGTTCTGGCCGGTGGCGATCACTGGCAGGGTCACCGTCTTCTGGCTGATCTGGAAGGTTCCCGTGTAGTAGGTGAACGCATAGGTGCTCGTCACCGCTCCACTGCTGTTTTCCCCGGTGTATACCGTTTTGGTAGCCGTCCTCCAGATGGAACCCAGGCCGGAAACACTCTGCACCTGATATGTGTAGGACACCAGCATGTGCAGGCTGGTCCCTTGCTGCAGGCCATGGTATTGCAAATTGCCCACCCCATCGTAGCTGAACACCTCCACCCGTCCCAGAGTGGAATCGAGCGTGACCAGCCACTGGGAGGCCGGATTCACCACCGTAATGGCATCGCTCCCGGCAGCCAGGACCACCCTTGCGGGCGGCGGCGTGAACGTCGGATAAAACGGGCGGTTTAAAAATCGGAGGGCCAAAAGGGCTTTAGGGTAGAACAGGGGTTGGTCGGTTGTGTCAGGTCTCGAGGCGGTCTTTCATGCGGTAGCTGGAGCCTTCGAGGACGATGGT
>CAMDJM010000063.1 GCA_945900785.1 Akkermansia muciniphila | reverse complement strand
TTCCCTTTGCCTCTCCCCATGTCCTCCCTTCCCGCGATGCGTCGAGCTGTCGATCCGCTGTCCATGATGGACCGGAACCGCAGCCTCCTCGCGGACACGATCTGCTATGCCTACAAGGAATCGGATGGCGTTGATATGGAAGCCTATGTGTTCCCCGTGCCTGGGGAAGCCCCCCCGGAAGGCCGCCCGTCCATCCTCTTTTTCTACAGCAGCACCTGGGACTCCGGCCTCGTCAGCCAGTTCGCCCCGCACGCCCTGTATTTTGTCAACCGGGGCATGCAGCCGATCCTCTTCGACTACCGTGTCACTTCGCGTTTCCCTGCCGCTACCCCCGGGGATGCCATCGCCGATATCCGCAGCGCCATCCGTTGGGTGCGCGGCCACGCCTCAGACCTCGGAGTGAAGCCGGATGCCCTGATCGCCTGCGGAGCTGCGGCCGGTGCCCACGGAGCCCTTGCTGCTGCCATGCTGGAGGATTTTGATGATCCGGTGGACGACCTGTCCATCCCCTGCGCGCCTAACGCGCTGATTCTCTTCAGCCCCATCCTGGACTTCTCCAGAAAAGGCGTCGGCCACGTCAAATTTCCGGAGCGGAAAATGGCCAAACGCGCTGACCTGATACGCCGGGTCCGGCGCGGTCTCCCGCCGGTGCTGATCATCCATGGCACCGCAGACCGGGTGGTGCCTTACGAAAACAGCGCCCGCTTCCGCCGCAAAATGTGGTGGCGCGGCAACAAGGTAAAAATCCGCCCCTTCGAAACCCAGGGCCACGGCTTCTTCAACTTCAACGTCAATCCGCGGCTCTACGAAATCACCATCTCCGAGGCTGACGCCTTCCTTGTGGAGCGCAAATTCCTGCCGCCCATTCCTGACGATGACGGCACCCCACGACTCGCCGGCGACGGCCGCTTCCACCGGAACGACTAACCGGCCCCGCAGCCACGGCTGGTGGTGATTAATGGTCCTGGGAAGTGCGGTGCGGATGAGCACCGGTCCAACCCGTCAGGGGACTGCTGCCATTGAAGGATGTGCAGGAAACTTCCCTTGGGTGCGACCGCCTAATCATGGAACGGAACACAGCCGTCCCGGCTGTGCTGGGTTGCTGGCGTCCCGCCCGCAGGGGCTTACAGCGGTCAGGATGACCGCCCGCCAGCACCGGCGGGACGCCCGCGTTCCACTGGTGGCTTGGGATGCTTCATGAATTCCCGGTCGCACCCCTTCCCTTCACTTCCCTTGCCTTTTCAGTTGCCCGGAGTGGCAGGCACGGCATTTTGGCCCGCTTTATGGCCACTATTATTGAAATGCCGAAGTTGAGCGATACCATGACCGAGGGAACCCTCGTGAAATGGTTGAAAAAAGAGGGCGACCAGATCGTCAGTGGAGATGTGCTCGCGGAAATCGAGACCGATAAAGCCACCATGGAGATGGCGGCTTTTGATGAAGGCATCCTCGGAAAAATTTATGTCCCCGCTGGCAGCAAAGCCCTGCTGGGAGCCGCCCTGGGCGTCATCGTAGACGAAGGTGAAGCCATCCCCCCCGCTCCAGCAGCCCCCACTGCCGCCGCGCCTGCCGCCGCCGCCAGTGCCCCGGCTGGCGGAAAAACCACCACCGCCTCCCGCGCCGCCGCCTCCAGGTCCGCCGCCCTCGTCACCGCCAACGGGAAAATCAAAGCTTCCCCGCTCGCCCGGCGCATTGCCACCGAACTCGGGGTGGATCTCCGCCACCTTGCCGGATCCGGCCCTGGCGGACGCATCGTCCGGCTTGATGTTGAAACCGCTCCCGCCAGTGCCCCGGCTGGAGCCGCTGCCAAAGCCGTCCCAACCATCCGGCCCACCGCGGGGCCCGATGACACCCGCATCCCCCTCTCCGGCATGCGCACCATCATTGCGGAGCGCCTCCACTACTCCAAGACCCAAATCCCGCACTTCTATCTCAACATCGAAGTGGACGCCGGACCCATCCTTGCCCTGCGTGCCCAGATCAATGCCGGGGCCGAGAAAACCGGTGGCAACAAATACACCGTCAACGACTTCATCCTCAAAGCCGTCGCCGGAGCCGCCGCTCAAGTCCCGGCGGTCAACGCCAGCTTCGATGGGGATAGCATCGTCCAGTTTGCCAAGGTCAACCTCAGCGTCGCCATCGCCGTGGAGGACGGTCTCGTCACTCCCGTGATCCGGGATGCTGCCAAAAAATCCATGCTGGACCTCAGCAGCTCCGTCAAGGAACTCGCTACCAGGGCCAAAAACAAAAAACTCAGCCCTGACGAATTCGCCGGTGGCACCATCACCGTCTCCAACCTCGGCGCTTACGGCATCGATAACTTCGACGCCATCATCAACCCGCCCCAGGCCGCTATCATATCCATCGGAGCCGCCAAAAAAGTCCCCGTCGTCAACGCCAAGGGCGAAATCACCGTTGGCGACCGCATGTGGGTCGGCATGAGCTGCGACCACCGCGTCGTCGACGGAGCCGTTGGAGCCACCTACCTCGCCGCCCTGAAAAGGCTCCTTGAAAACCCGGCGTTGATGCTGGTGTGAGCCGGTCGGGACCCGCCGCAATGGCTCCAAACCTGAAGGGAAGAGCCAGCAAGCCGCCGGACTGGATCCGGCTTCTCCGCTTTCCGGTTTCAGGAGGCAGCCTATCCACAAATTTACCCGCGGGCTACGGTCAGGATGATGATGCGCCCGGCTCCCGCTTTTTTCAGGGCGAGGGCGCATTCATGGGCGGTGGAACCGGTGGTGAAGACATCGTCCACGAGGAAAATGCCTGCATGGGGTGGCAGAGCCGTTTTGGGTTTCAGCGAAAAGGCACCTGCAAGGTTTTTCAGGCGCTGCTGCCGGTTCAGGGCGGCCTGGGCGGTGGTGTAGCGGGTGCGCTGGAGGACGTCCCGGCAGGGGAGACCGCTCAGGTTTGCCAGAGTGGCCGCGAGTTCCAGCGATTGATTGAACCGGCGCTCCCGGAAACGGCGGGAGTGCAGCGGCACCGGGACCAGTAGCCAAGGCAGGACTGTGGGCAGATCTGCCGCACTTGAGGCTGGGGCCGGTGCCTCCGTTTCCCGCCTTAGGGCAGGGGCGCCACCGCAGGGAAACCGATGGTCCGCGAAGGTATCATGCAATTTGCGGGCGAGAGCCAGCCGGAGGTGGATATTCCGCCCGTATTTGTAGCGGTGCACCGCTTCCCGCAGCGGGCCGGAGCATTGCCAGGCGGTGATCGCCCAGTCGAAGGCGTAAGTCTGGCTGGCGCAGTTCGGACAGGAAAAATCGGCTGTGATCTGCCCCGTAAAGGGTTCGCTGCAAATTTGGCAGAAAGGCCCCGTGACCGGTTCCAGCCGGGCTTCACAGGCGGCACAAAAATCCGAAACCACCGGCAGGGGCAGGCGCGCCACGCAGGCGGCACAACGGAGCGGATACAGCAGATCCATCCCGGAGCGCAGGAGCCGGGTCAGCCGTTTCCACCAGGGGCGGAGGCCATTTGTCACGACAGCAGAAGGCGGTGGAGGGTGAGCCGGCATAATCGGGGTGAAGCGCCGCAGGCAGGGACGCTTCCAAGGATCTCCCCCAATCCGGCATTTTCTCAAGCCGGGTTATTTCCATTTTGTTAATTAATTAATGTCTGCGTGGCGCAGGCTTCCAGCCGGTGCGGCCCATGGGCTTCCAGCCCGCTAAAGTCCCCAGCTCAACAAAGTAAAATACCGCCTCCTTGCCCCCTGCCCAGGGCAGCACTGCGGCTACTGGAGGATTCTTCCCCTTTCTGTTGCACAATCCACGGCCAGGCGCGTTATTTCAGAAGCTGCATGAATGAATCCATAGCCATTTTCCCCCTTCTTACCCTGTTCTGGTGGGCCACCCAGGCCGGGGCTTTGGCGGCGGGCGAAGCCGTGGCAAATGCCACCCTGACCCGCTTGGCAGCGGTGCAACCCGCCGAGGCCCACGCCACCATGATCACTCCTCTGGCGGACCGGGGTCAAAAGGCGACGGTTCTGTTTTTCCTGACCACGGAATGCTCCGTCGGCAATGGTTATGCGCCGGAGATCGCCCGCATCGTCCAGGAATATCAAAAACGGGGCGTCACCTGCTACGGCGTGTATGCCCATGAGACCGCTGCCGCAGTGACCCGTCATCTGAAGGATTACGCGCTGCCCTTTTCAGGAGTGCTGGACCCAAAACTGCAGCTGGCCAGACTCACCGGAGCTACCGTCACCCCGGAAGCCTGCATTCTCAGTCCCGATAGCCGGGTGCTTTACCGGGGCCGGATTGATGACCGGGCCGTCAAACCCGGCACGGTGCGCGCCGAGCCCTCTGTGAGGGACCTGCGCCTTTCCCTGGATGCCGTGCTGGCGGGCAAGCCCGTGCCGCAGCCTGTCACCCGGGCCATCGGCTGTTACCTGGACCTGCCAGCTCCTGAAAAATAGACCTGACCTGCCTTTTCACCCCATGCCCTAACCCCCCATAACCCATGCCCTACCGACCTGTCCTGCGCTCCCTCGCTCTCCTGCTGCTCTGGCCTGCTGCCTTGGCTGCCGCAGAAAAACGCCCCGTCACCTTCAGTGAGGACATCGCCCCTCTCGTGTTCAGCAACTGCGCCGCCTGCCACCGTCCGGGCCAGATCGGCCCCTTCGCTTTGACGGATTATGAATCCGTCAAGCGCCGCGCCAAGCTGATCGCCGAAGTCACGGAGGACCGCACCATGCCCCCGTGGCATGCGGATCCCGGCGTGGTCGCCTACAGCAATGACCGCTCCCTCACCAAGGAACAGATTGCCCTCTTCTCCGATTGGCTGGCCGCTGGCACCCCGGAGGGCGATCCTGCCAAAACCCCGGTCCTGCCTGAAATCAAGGACGGATGGCAGATGGGTCCACCAGATCAAATTGCCACCATGCCCGAGGCCTTTACCGTGCCTGCGGAAGGCAGGGACATCTACCGGAAATTCACCATCCCCCTGAATCTGGACAAGGACACCTGGGTGAAAGGCATCGAATTCCATCCGGGCGATCCCCGCGTGGTGCACCACATCCTCTATTACCTGGACACCACCGGCAAGGCCCGCGAGATGGACGCCAAGGACCCGAAACCCGGCTTCGGCGGCATGAGCCAGTCCAATGGCGAATTCCGCTACATCGGCGGCTGGGACGTCGGCACCCAGCCGGTGGAGTTGCCCTACGGCCTCCGCTGGTTCATCCCCAAGGGCTCCGACCTCGTGGTGCAGGTGCACTATCATCCGATCGGAAAGGAAACCACCGACCAATCCTCCGTGGGCTTCCACTACTCCGATGAGCCCACCGCCAAGCCATGGTCCATCATTCCCGTGCCACCCCACTTTGGCATGATGCAGGGCATCGACATCCCGGCCGGGGAAAAGGAACACATTGAAAAAGCCTCCTTCACTATCCCGGAGGACTGCACCATCTTCTCCGTCAACGCCCACGCCCACTATCTGGGCAAACGCATGGAAATGAGCGCGACCTTTCCGGATGGCAGCACCCGCTGGCTGCTGAAGACTTCCAACTGGGACTTCAAATGGCAGGAAGACTACGCCTTTAAAGATCCCATCAAGCTGCCCGCCGGCACCCGGCTGGATGTGCTCATGTCCTATGACAACTCGGCCGAAAACCCCGCCAACCCCACAAAACCGCCCAAGCGGGTCATCTGGGGGCCGTCCACTACGGACGAGATGGGTGTCATCACGCTGAGCGCTATTTTCGAGACCAAGGAGCAAAAAGAGGCCACCCACCAGGCGCTGCGGGTGTATCTGGCCAACCAAATGATCGACCGGCTCCTCGAAGGCAGCGAAACCGTCTTCGGTCAGGTGCGCGGCCAGATCGGCGCGGCGGACCAAAACAAAGCTTCCAAAAACCTCGAAGCCGCCCGGGCCCCGCTGCTCGCCTTGGATTTCGACAAGGATAGCAAGCTCAGTTCCGCCGAACGCATCCCCGCCATCGCCTACATTCTGCAGGGAGCGTTCATCAAAAACCTTGGGGCCATCGGATTCGACTAGCCATTTTTCCGGTAAAAACCCAGCCCCATTTTCAGGCTTGGCTGGCCTGAAAGTGGGGTTTTTGTATTTAACATGGGTCAGAAATCAGAAAAGTATTAAATCTGATCGGGTGTTGGGTAGTTTGGGAGGCCTATTCTTCATAGGGTGGCTGTTGATTTGCTGAATCAATGAACATGTTACGGGATCATCCCATGCCCGCATATGATCCAGCAGCTCCAAACCCTCGCTTTATGAAAACCCCATACCTCAAAACCCTGCCTCTGGCAGCCCTCGCCGGACTGGTCACCTTGTCCGCCCCCAACACCGGCCTCGCCGCGAAAATCGGCATCAATTTCCAGGATGACTGGGTGGATGATGGAGGGGCCGCCGTGACGGATACCTGCTTCGGCATTCCTGCCTTCGACTGGTATAACGTCCCGCGTTACCCCAATTCCATAGCAGCACCCTTCGCCACCAGCAATACCATCCCCCTGCCGGGAGGTGGTTCCCTCCTGCTCGAATGGTCCGCTGCCAACACCTACAGCTACTTCGCCGCCATCCCCACCACTCCGGGAGAAGAACCCGGGGCGGACCAGGTGGTCTATGGATACCTGGACGATGGAGGCACCGGCTACCGCGTGCGCCTCAGCGGCCTGCGCAACAGCATGGCTGATTACAAAATCACCCTCATCGCTTCCTCGGACAGCGCCAGCGGCTTTACCGATGCCAGCCTCGCCCACTCCAGCGGCACGGACGTCATCGTCTACGGCGTGCCGGATCCTGGCACCATCACCGCCGCCACCGGAGGCGTCTGGGCCATTTCCCCGGAAAGCCCCGTGATCTCAACCGTGACCGAAAACAATAGTCTGCTGATCACCGGAGCCCCCCGCAACGGCAGCGTGCGTTCCACCCTTGCTGGTTTCATCATCGACTACACCCCAACGACCACCAACGTCCCGGTGATCGAAACCCCGCCAGTGGCCCCATCTGGCACGATTTATGTCACCGGCAGCTTCACCCTCAGTGCTGCGGCCTCCGGCAGCCCTACGCTGGGCTATCAATGGCGGAAGGGCATTACCAACCTGCCGGGTCAAACCAGCCCCACTCTAACTATCACTGGTGCCACGGTGGCAGACACCGGCGAATACAGCGTAGTCGTATCCAATGGAGCCGGCACGGCGGTCAGCAACCCGGTAACGATCAACATCTCCTCCCTGACTCAACCAGCCTTTACCACCACCCCCATCGGGCAGGCTTTTTACCCAGGTTATCCTGTCACCTTCACCTCACTGGCCACGGGTGGTGACCTGACCTACTCCTGGAAACTTGGAAACACCGTGATCCCAGGTCAAACTGCGGCCACCCTCAATTTGCCTTCCATCACCGCCGCTGATGCGGGCACCTACACCGTCACTGCCTCCAACGATGTTGGAAGTGCCACTGCCAGCGCGGTGCTCGCGGTCACCACGCCCGTTCCCGGCAGCTACGAAGCTGTGCAGGCGGCACAGAAACCCCTGCTGTGGTATCGCTACAGTGAAACCGTCCTTCCCGTCACCGACACCAGCACTGCCGCGAACACTGGCAGCGTGGGTGCCGCTGGCAACGCCGTTGTAAAACGGTATTTGCCCTTCCAGCAGCCAGGAGCCCTCGTAGGGGATCCTGCCAACAAAGCCGCAGGCGTCACCCTGAGCAGTCAGTTCATTGACATTCCTTACAATGCCGGACTGAATACCCCGTCCTTCACCGCAGAACTCTGGGTCAAGGCCCCGCCCACTGCCCTCACCGCCCGCTTTGACCCTCTCATCAACCGGGGCCCTGCCGCCGGTGACGGTTTCCTCTTCTTCGGCGGCAATGGCGTCACCAAATGGCAATTCCGCACCTACAACGGCACCCTCCGCAACCAGATCAACTCCACCGTGGATATCGTCCCCGGTGCCTGGACCCACCTCGTCGGCACCCTGGATGCTGCTACCAACACCCAGCGTTTCTACGTGAACGGCGTGGAACAGGGCACTGGCATTGAAGTGGTTAACGGCTTCACCCCCAACTCCACCCTGCCGATGCGCCTCGGCGGATTCCCCAATGACAACGGCGACGTTGGCGGCGGCACCTTCGCCGGCGGTGGACTGGATGAAGTCGCCATCTACCCTGCTGCCCTCACGGCCGAAGAGGTGCTTGCCCATTACCAAAACGCCACCAGCCCAACGCCTGCCGTCCCTTATCAAAGCCTCGTCCTCGCTTCGAACCCCAGTGGTTATTGGAGGATGAACGACCCCGCCGGCCCCACTCCTCCCTCCCCCCGGAACAGCGGCACCGCCGGATCCGCCTGGAACGGCACCTATGGTGGTGACATGATGCCCGCCGCCCCTGGCCCGCAACCTCCGGAATCCCCCGGTTTTGAAGCCACCAATGCGTCGGTGCAAAACACCGCCAACGGCTACAACGCGGTGCCTCCCCTCAATATCACCAGCAACACCATCACTGTCACCACCTGGTTGAAACGGGCGGAACGCTTCAACACCACTGACGACCTCAGTTGGCCTGCCTGGCTGGGAGCTGGTGGCGGCTTCCACCTGGATGGCACCAATGGCCGACCCTATGGTGAACTGCGCTATCACTGGGATGGCAGCCAATGGAGCTGGGGCTCCGGTCTCCAGGTGCCGGCCGAGATCTGGACCTTCTGCGCCATGGTCCTGGAGCCTACCCGGGTGACCATGTATATGAGCGATGGCCTGAACCTCCTGAAATCCGGACGCAGTGACACGCACACCCCGCACGTGATGAATCAGGCGATGGCCTTTGCCGGGAACCAGGCTGGCCGCACCACCCGGAACTATGTCGGCAGGATGGATGAATCCGCCGTTTACAACCGCGCCCTGTCAGAGGCGGAAGTCTTCACTCTCTTCCTCAAGGGCACCGGAGCCAGCTATGGCATGGACATCGCCTCGGCCGATCTGGTGCCGGACAGTAAACCCGCAGGCCTGCCCCGACCCGGCATCAACAAGGGCGTGGAGATCCTCCCCTCCAGCACGGATGCGCTGCCCATCACCCGCACGGGGGCCGGTCGCTTTGACACCAGCGGCGCAGACCAAATCATGATTCCGCCTGGCACCGGCTTTGATGCTCCCTCCGGCACTATCGCCTTTTGGATGAATGCGCCACTGCCCACCACCTTGGGTGGCGAAGCCGCGATCCTCTTCGACCGCCGCACCACCACTGGCACGATCATCAGCGTCACGGATGCGGGCAATCTCTTCATCCAATGCAGTGGCGGGGCCAATAGCTACACCACCGCCACCGTCGTGGCGGACCAACTCTGGCACCACATCGCAGTCACTTACGACCAGTCTGCTGCTGGCGGCATCACCGTCTACGTGGATGGCACCGCAGTCGGCACCAATGCGAATACAAGCTCCTGGAGCTGGCCCGCCGGCCAACCCATCGAACTCGGCAAATCCCACGACGAATACTGGCGCACCTACGCCGGTGACCTTGATGATTTCCGTTTCTACAGCCGCATCCTGAATGACACGGAGATCGCCACCCTCAAAACCACCGCCGCTGTGATCGACCCTGACACCCTTCAGGTCCGTTACGACTTCAGCCCGGTGACCACGTCTGGGGTCATGCTCACCTGGCCATTGGGCATCCTCGAACAAAGCCCCAGCCTCGGCGTCGGAGAAAACTGGAGCACGATCCCCGGCGCGACCTCCCCTTGGCCGGTCGATTCCGCCGGCCCCCGGATGTTCTACCGCTCCAAGCTCCCCTGAGCCCCGGCACTGCCCACCCGCCGTAAAGCATAACTGCTTTGCGGCGGGTTTTTTTGTCTGCCTGTAACCCGGGAGAAGTCAGCACGTATTACAAAGAAAACCCGTAGGATGAACGGTTTACCCTAAAAACCGGAATGAATTTGAACAGAAGGGCACGAAGGCCACAAAAAGAACGAGTTCCAGACCTGGGCGGACTCCTCCAGAGGGTGAACGGTTTTCAAGGACGATTACCACGTAAGTCCCTTACTTCCTGCCCTTTGTGACCTTCTGTTCAAACTCTATAATCTTTTCCAGGTTTACAGCTCTCAACCCTCACCCCATCCCACCTCACTGCCCCGCCCCCAGCAACCACCCTCCCGCTACCGGCCCCTCGGCAGGAATGGCAGGAGGCAAAGGAGCCTCCGTCCAGTCCACGCCGCGGGCCCGCAAAAAGGTCCGCAGGAGGTGCAAATTCCAGCGCCATAAGGTTTGCGTGCGGTGATCCAGCTCCCAAACGGCGGAGCCATCCCCAGTCATGGCCAGGTGCTGCGCCCAGGAATCCCGGTCCCGCCGCAGCGTCACCGCCACCGTCCCCGTCGCCGCCTCCTGCAGGGTCACACTGCCCGGCTGGGTCCCGCTCAACAGCCACTGCGAACCAGGATCAAACCACACCGGCCGCCCAATCCCCCCATTGGCACCCTCCGGATTTTGCCAGACTTCCTGCCAGGTTCCTGTCCTGAGCAATTTAAAACCCAGCGCATCCCCCACCGCCAGCCACTTCCCGTCAGGACTGAAGGCCACACTGGTCCACGCCCCGGTGCCAGGCAGATCCGCCACCACCGTCCCATCCGCCGGATTCAGGATCCTGACACCGCTTCCCCGGAACCCATGCGCCAGCCATTTCCCGTCAGGACTGAGGGATATAAATTCACTCGCATCCGCCGCCCTCGGAAACACCGCCTTTCTGATTCCACCCGCTCCGGCTCCGGCTCCGGTTCCGGTTCCGGTTCCGGTTCCGGTTCCGGTTCCGGTTCCGGTTCCGAAGTGGTGCCAATTCCCATCGTTGCTCCAGCCTGCAATCACCTGCCCATTCATTGAGGTCCGTAATTGATAGAAGCGGAGGCCTTCTGCATTCAAATGCAGCAGCGACGGGATCCCGGTGCTCCAATGGCCTTCCGGCGAAACCTCCAAGGGGATACGCGTGCAGGTGCGCCCGCCCAGCAGCAGTTGCCGCCCGTCCGGCGTGAACACTGCCTCCACTGCCGGAAGCGGCCAGCGGTGCCGCACGCCCACCCGCGCCCCATCACAAAGTAAAATCCCCTCCTCTGAAGGCAGTATGATCCAGGGCACCGTGGGATGCAGCGCAAAGCGGCCAATCCCGCCGTCACGCGAAGTGATCGCCTGACGCGGCAATACCAGTGACTGGCACCCTTCCGCCGGATCGAATTCATAGCAAAGGATCCCATTGGTATTCGACAGCACCAACCTCCGCCCATCTTTGGAAAACAGGGGAATCCCCGCAGGCAGGGCGGTGCGGAACAAGCGGGTGCCATCCGCCAGATCCCATAAATAACTGGTGGAATGCCAGGAAGACGAAACGAGGAACCGGCCATCCGGAGAAATTGCCAGCCCACTGATGGCGGATTGCCCTGCTTCCAGCACCTCACAAACCTGCATGCCCCCCGTGCGCCAGATCCCGATCCCGCCATCGGCAAATCCCGCCACCACCACCCCGCCATCCTCTGACAAAGCCAAGGGACCATGCAACGCCCGGGGACTCAGCCCATCGAACAGGATCCTGCCATCCTCCAGGGCGTAAACCTTCACCCTGGAATCATCCGGATAGCAAAAAACGGCCCGTTTTCCATCATCGGAAATCAGGCAGCCCAAATCGATCCCGGCGCGGAATCCGGCGTCCGCTTTCCAGACCTGCCGGGACTCCGGCTGCGCCACGTCCACCACCGTCACCAGCCCATCCTGACGCCAGGCCACCGCGCGGGTGCCTTGGGCGCTCACCCCCCAATAACAATCCCCCGATCCATCCGCGCCCAGCGGGCTGGCTGCCTGGTCCCCATCCCACCGCCACAACCGGCCGGTGGCATCCCGCGCGAAGACACGGGAGCCATCCTCCGCCACCTGCACCGGCGTCAGGCCCGTCCCTGCTGCCGCCGCCTTGACCGCACCCAACGGCCTGCCGCCCGGAAACTCCCGCAGCAGCAGCTCATCCGATCCAAGCACGGTCAGGCAACGGTCCAGCGCCGGCCCAAAGGCTGCCGCCCCTGACGTTTCTGCCAGAAACCCTGTCTGCCGCAGCCCCGGAGTCGCCAGGCTGGAAATCATCTCCTCCCGCATCGCCGCATCCCCGGGATTCAGCACCGCCGCCTTTTCCAGCAAATCCAAGGCGGTAAACCGGCCATCCGGAAAACCGCTGAGCCGGGCATTGCGGGCCTGCTGGATGAGACTTTGATAGAGATTCCGTTTCGCCTCTGCCTCCGCTTTTTCCGCGCGCTCCACGAGGCGGCGTTGCGCGGCCGTTTCCTGCCGTTGCCACCACGCTGCCGCCGTGGCGGCCAATCCTGTCAGAACGGCCGCCAGCGCGATCCTGCGCAGCAGGCCGATCATCCCACGCATCTGCCGCACCTGCCGCACCGACTGCCCGCTTTGCAGCAACGCCAAATCCGCCAGCAGCGCATCCGCCGTTTGATAGCGGCGGGCCGCATCCGGCTCCCCGCAACGCAGCACGATCTCGTAAAACTCAAAAGCTCCGGCATTCTCCCGCTGGGCCCAGTCGGCGGGCAGCACGGGAAACCGGGTGGCTTCATAACCGGTGGCCATCTCATACAACACCCGGCCCAGACTATACAAATCCGCCCCCGGCTGGCCCGGCCCTTCCGGCGGAACATAGCCTTCCGTTCCCACATAACTGCGGCTCTCCGAAATATCCCCCACCAATCCGATATCCGCCAGCTTGGCCCGGCCCGCCACGAAAATGATATTGCTGGGCTTCACATCCCGGTGCACCAGACCCACCCGGTGCAGGTCCCCAATCCCATTGGCCAGACTGACCGCGATCTCCAGGCACTCACTCACCGGCAGCCGCCCCATCCGGCCCACCTGGGTGCGCAGGGTGCATGGCTCATACCTGTCAGGCTCCAGCGCTGCATCCACCCCCGCCTCTGCCGCATCTGCCAGTTCCATCACATAATGAAAATGCGATCCATCCGCCGCCCGGCCGGCGTGGAGCACATTCACCAGTCCCGCCGCCTTCCGGCTCACCGGCTCGTAGCGCTTCACCGCCGCAAACTCGCGCTCAAAGGGCCGCTCATTCTCAAAACTGGCCCGGCGCACCACCTTCACCGCCCGCATGATCCCCATCACATTCCGCGCCAGCCACACTTCCCCATACGCCCCACGCCCTATCAGGCGGAGCAGTTCATGGTCGGGGATGTCAGAAGGAAGGGACATGGCAGCATCCGGAAGCATGATTCCGCCACAGAAGCCCAGAGTCTGCAAGCTAGCGCTTTCCGGCGCGGGCCACCCTCACTGTGGCTGGAAGTAGTTATGATCCGCCGCCCCCAACCCGCCGGAGTCTGGTTCCCGGTAATCAGGCAGTCATTCGGACCACGCGGAATGTTCCTTGAGCGGCTCAACCGTGGATTGCGCCAGCACCGCTGCCGCCCCCCCAAAAAGGGACCGCTCAGAAATAGGAGTTTCGTCAGATTCATTCAGAGGCAGAACATGCCAAACCCGATGGCTATGGACGGGCACAAAAAACCCCGCCGGAGACTATCCGGCGGGGTTCGCGGTGGGGAGAACTTTTACTGCAGGACGATCCGGTAGTAAAGCCGCGCCGGAGGGGCACCTGGGGCGTAACGCGCCACGATGTTATCCGTGTAGGTGGTAGTGGCTGCGGCGGAACCCGCCAGATTCGACATCAGCGTGATGGGCCAGCCAGCTTCGGGATTTTCACTGGCCTGAACGGCGTAGAGCAGTCCGGGAACGGAGGTGAACTCCAGAGTGACTGCCATAGTAGTGGGGTTCACGCTCACGTTGCCCACTTCCAATTTGGGATAGCGGATGGTGGTGGGGCTTTCGCCGGCGGCGAGGCGCCCGATCTGATCCGCCGTCAGGGCATCGCCATAAACCGCGAAGTCATCCATCACGCCCACGGTGCTTTCCAGCCCCCCGGCTCCAATGGACAGGGTTTGGATATTGGCTTCGAGGACGCCGGTGTTGGAACCACTGAGGATAAACTGCCCGTCCACCCAGATTTCCTTGCTGCTGCCGTCCTTCTGAAATACCAGGTGGTGCCACTGCTGCAGGTCGATCCCGGGATTGAGACCGGAAATGCGGCTTGCCCCGCCGTTGCAGCAATCCCCGGGGACTCCAGCGGTGTCCCAGTAGAGGTTGTTTTGACGGTCGCACCCCCGGGACCCGGGAAAACAGGAGTGGCGGGCCCAACCGGACGGCTTGCCAGTGGTTTTGGGTTACCGGTTATTGCCGCAGGGTTTCGAGGATGCGCTCGATCTGGATGGTGCTGCGCCGCATGGTGAGGAGGGATTGGCGCAGGGCGACGGGGTCGGTGATCATGCCGTCGAGGAGGTTTTCCAGGTAACCCTGCACCACGGTGAGGGGGCCGCGGAGCTGGACGATGACATCGGCGGCGGGGTTGGGCACGACTTTGGCAGCGGCGTCTGCGGCCTCATCCGGGCGCAGGGCAAGGCGGACGAGCTTGCGCTCTGCGGACAGGTTCACGGGCACGGATTCCACGATGAAGTGCCGGTCGTCGCGCCAGGCTTCGCCGGGCAGACGCAGGGCGCAGGAAAGGGAGCCGGACCGGCCGGATTCAAAACTTTCGGAAACGAGCTGGCTCAACTGACGGTCGGCTAGAACGGTTTCGAGCTTGCGGCCGAGCAGCCGGCCTTTGGGCATGAAGAGGATTTTAGCGGCTTCGTTGCTGAACAAAATCCGGTCAGTGGCGTCGACCAGCAGGCAGGCGTGGGTCAGGCCTTCAAGGACGGTTTCCAGCAGGGCATCCGGGCCGACAGGGCCGCTGACCAATGGCGGGGCCTCTGACTCGACCAAGTCAGTGCCGCTGGTCTCTGGGAAGTCTGGAGAGGGGTCAGAGGGAAATTTCACGGTGGGACACGAAACGGCTACTCTGTCGCCGTTTCCGTGACTCCGGCAAGTAACGCTGGGTGACAGAACCGACAGATTGAGCCTGAAAGGTTTTTTGAGCCTGGAATCGGACGGCGGGGTCGGTTGGTTTGGTTCGATTTATCGGATAGGGGAGATTAAGCTAGAGATGGCAGCGGATGACAGCAGAAGGGAGGCGACGGCGGGGCTCCAAGGGCTGGGGCCCTTGGGATTGACGGTGCGGACGCGGACAACCATGGTTTTGCCGACGGGGGTGCGGGGCATGGGGTCGGAGGCGCTGGTGATGCTCCGGATGGGGGTGAGGTCCCAGTCCGGGCCGGCATTCAAGTCTTCCGGCACGGCGACCTGGAGTTCGTAGAAGCGGAAGTTGGGGACGCGGCCCCAGTGGGCGATCATTTCGCCAAGGAAGCCGGTGGGGCGCAGGGTGAGCTTGGAAGGGGCGGGGAGCAGTTGGGAGGGGATGTGGCCTTTGCGCAGGTCCCAGACGACGCTGGCGAGGGCTTCATCCGAGGGATCGGCGGACTCACAGGCACGGGCGCTGCTCTTCAGCTGCGCAACTAACAGCTTTCCCTTGCCCTTGAATCTGTGCGCAGTTCCCCGCTAATGACTGAAATGACTCCTGTGCGTCCTATGCGATTCCTCCTCCGATACCTACGACTGTTCCGCCGCTGCCCGCGCCGGCACCGGGGTTGAGCATTGGTCAAGGGCAATGTTTTTCCTGCGCGCTGCCGCCGGGGTGGCAGGTCGGGGAGGATGGGGCCTATGCCCTGACTCTGGTGGCTCCTGACCGGAAGGCCCTGACACTGATGGTGGGAAATGCCGGACTGCCCGGCTATGTCATGCCGGGGCAGTATGTGTGGCAGACGCTGATGGCGATCCAGCCCATGGGGCTGCAGTTCAGCCCGCCGCGCCCGGCCCAACCGGTGGCGGGTTTCCAATCCGCGCAGGAATTTGACGTGAGTTACTTCATCCAGGGGGTTCCTTGTCAGGGCATCGCCCGGTGCCATGTGGCTCCGGGTTATGATGCGGTGACCATGGCGGTGCCGCCGCACTGTCCGAAGCTGCACAATGGCCGGCCTATGCCTCATGGCTGCCCCAGGTGGCGGAGCAGATTTCGGCAACGAATGGCGCGGCCTTTGGACGCGGTGGGGTGATGGCGCAGAATCTTCAAAATTCCATGGCCTACGCCGAGGCCGCGCAGCGCTACTGCGACTGGTCCCAGCAGAATTGGCAGGGTGTCGTGGATCAGAGAAATGCCAGGGTGGATCGACAGCAGTCCGCCTTCCGGGAAAATCTGGGTGCGGTGCAGACGTGGGTGAATCCTTATGACACCCGGGGGCCCATTCAGCTGACCAGCCAATACCGCCACTACTGGGTGGACCGGCAGGGAAACATTCTGGGGACGAATGACCCGGCGGACAATCCCAACGCGGGCAGCACCGGCGACTGGTCCCGCATGCCACGCCACGGCGTGTGACCGCCGGGTTGCCCGGTGCTTCTTCCTGAACTGGTGGATGTGCTTGAATGCACCTCGTTCCTTCCCGAAGTAGCAGGGTAAAACCAATTAGCTTGCCCCGTGGAGAGCTACCGAATTTGGCTTTCATTTGGGTGGTTTGGGTTTGGCGATTTGTCAGCACCCATCCACCAAAAGGAAGACTTGGCACATGGCCCGGATATCGGGGGCCGGCTCAGGAGGAATGGGGACTATTTCTGAACTGGTAGTAAGGCCTCTGCAAATGCCTTGCCCATCTGCGCGAATATTTTAGCACTGCCAAAATAGTGGTAACCGCCATTGGAAGCTCCTTTTGTAGCCTCTCTGTCTTTGTGCGGAAGGACTTCCTCCAAGGCGAGGTCGAGCTTCTCCTTGTCGGGTTTGGTGATACCTTCAATCCGCATATCTATCGCGGCATAGCGCTCTGGGGAATTCAGATCATATTCGTCATTGGCATATACCGCCAATACGTTTTTCCCCTTCTTCAACAACTTTATCTGTTCTTTTTCCAGGACAATACAGCCGTAAACTGGCTTGTCCTGCCACCAGATGTATGTGTGTATGTTATTACCATTCAAGTAAACATGGAATCCTTGTCTCGCTAAGTTCGCGATGCGATACGATTCGAAGTTGAGATCTTCGATTTCAAACGTTGTGCGCATCAGCAGGAATTCGCCATCACCCCATTTGGAAGGAAATTTGGCCAAGGTGATTCCGCTGTGTTTCCAGACGCCCTTTCCGATGGGTGCCTTGCCTTCCGTCCATTTGCTGTCATCGAAGTCGGGCATGAACCAATTCTCCATCCCTGCGGGCATGGTGATGTCGCGGAATCTCCTGGCATCATATTTTTCCGGCTTGTCCTTTTTCCCGGTGGGATTGATCGTGGTGAAACGCCATAGCCGCTCCTCAGGCAGAGGCTGGCCAACCGGCTTCCAGTAGTTCTCCCATTTCCAATCTTTGTCTATAGTGCCATCTGCTTTCAATGAGTGCGACGTGCCGACGATATTGTTATATTTGCCCTGCTTGGGTTCTGCGGCGGCGATGTCATAATCCCAGAAGGGGGCCGTATCCACAGCGATCACATTACCCTTGAACTCGGGCATATCGGCCGGCGCGGCCATGGCCTTGCGGAAATTCACATGTTTATCACCGTCGACACCCAGCACGCCGATCACGAATGGCATCTTCGGGGCGGAAAGATCTTTGCGCACATCCCGGATGAAGTGGGCTAATAGGCGCGAGTATTCGTCGTATCTTGCAGGTTGGCCGGAACCGGGGTAGGTAGTATCATCGACCAGGTC
Source organism: Akkermansia muciniphila (assembly GCA_945900785.1). GTDB lineage: Bacteria > Verrucomicrobiota > Verrucomicrobiia > Verrucomicrobiales > V1-33 > CAIZWU01. The sequence goes on along the minus strand of CAMDJM010000063.1, from coordinate 11,222 downwards.
GTTAAAACCCTGGAGCCAGACAAAGCCTGCAATTTCAAAACCAGCCTTCCCGTCATATTCCGGACAGACGCGCCTTGGATCTGCCAGCACCCTTTTGACGTGGTCGATCATCATTCGGTAAAATACGCCCGAGGCGGCATCCTTGTCTTCCTGCCATTTTTTACGATCCGGGGCGTTGGGATTCCTGTCCCACTCTGCCAAGGTCTCCTTTGGCAGTTTGTATTGCCCGGCACTTGGCGGACGGAATTCGGTGTTGAGTGATCTGCCGCCCCAAGCGGTCTTGATAATCAGAATGGGTTCTTTCAGCTCTTTCTCCATGTAGATTCCGAAGGTAAATTCGGGGCCAATCTTACCCCCGTTTTTGGTGGGTTGATCATCACGTGCACCAAAGCCTGTGGTCAACTTTCCCAGACCCTCGCCATTTGCGCTGCCATCATACGGGCCAGTCAAATAGGACATCCAGACCTTATCACATACCCGTGGAGTCCCGTCGGGATTGCGCATCTCCTTGAGGATGGGTGCCGTCAGCGGATCCTTGCCGATGTAGTCAAAGGTGTTGATTGCCGCATGACCCTCCATGTTGGATTGGCCCGCCATGATGAAGACCTTGAGCGGCTTGGCGAAGCAGTTCAGAGTTGAGACGCCCAGCAGAGCGGCGGTGAGTATTACTTTTGTTTTCATGGTGTTTGAATTGTTGATGTTTGAATTGTTCGAATGATTTTCCAGATGAACGTGCTCGGAAAGCGGGTGAGCTTGTCCCGTTCCGTCGCAACGGTTCTGGGGCTGCGTGCCTGCTCTGCGGACCGGGTGATGAAATCGCTGACCGGGTTTTAAGTTAGGATGCCGCCGGGATCCTTGAATTCGAGGAAGACATCGATCAAGTCGCCTTTGGGAGGAAGGTCGGCCCAGCGGGTCGCTTCGTCATTGATCGGCTGGCGCATCGCTGGGCTGCCGTTTTTCGCTCCGAGCAGCAGCAAGGCTGTATGGATGTGGATGGGTTGTTTTGGTTTCATCGGGATCGAGCGGAGAGCCTTGGGGAGGGAAGTCTTTTCTAAAAGGAATTTACTTTTCGCGGGTGACGCCACGGGCGGGGCATGGAACGGCAGATGAGGGGGCTGTGGGGCCGGTTCCCCGGACCTATATGGGTAGGTGACCCGCTTCGCGTTGTCTGCGTGGTTGGCGGGCAGGTTTTCGCCAACCGGATAAGGCGCGTCTGGCAGGTTATTCACAAGCAGCAACGCGAGTGCAGCTCATTAGGGAGGAAGGATTGTTTCGAGCGTGAGCGGTTTATTGCCGAACGTTCCATCTAGGACTTCCACGACTGATTCCCGGACGAAGGAGCCTTGGTCATCGTAGCGTCGGATGGCACAGGCATGGAGCAGGCCGGTGGTGTCGCCTTTTTCCGCGCAACTGAAGCTTAAGAATAGACGGCCATCGCCGCCGGACCGAGGGCCCAACTTGTTAAGCAGTGGGGTGAGATCGACACCCATTTCGAGCGGACTTTCATCATCAGGTCCAGAGAGAGGGACTTGGCCGACGTTGTCCTTGCGGTTGCCGAAAAGCGGCCAGCCGTTGAGCGCTTGTGGAGCTAGTTCTTGTTCGGGTTTCGTGGTGCCTTTGTCGCCAGCGATGCCGATGGTCACCCGCAGATCCGAGCGCTTGTTGCAGGTAAGCTTGAGTTTTAATGTCAGAAGGGGAATATGTCGGTAGACCTCGATCCTGCCGAGGTAGTTTCCGCGTTCCCAAGTGGGATCAACCATCGCGCTGTAGAGCAGGTAAATTTTACCGTCTTTCGACCAGGTTTTTCCCCATGAATTGACTACGATGAAGGCACCGCGCTCCCGGTCCGCAAGGGTGACTGCGCCATCGCCGTTGATGTCGATGTCGTTGCTGACTTTTCCATCGCCATTCACATCGAATCCGACCTCGTCATCGTATCCCACACAAGTGATGCCGTGGCCGAAACCGCTGGGTCCCCAACGGATCCACAAGTCTTCGCCCGCCAGATAATCACCTTCGGGAATTGTTCTCGTGACTTCATTGAGCTCGCCCATCCGTCCGTCCAGCGCCATCAATCCGCCGATGGATTCTTTGCCGTTGATGGGTTGGTTGCGGTCGAAGAGCCAGCCCCGGGCTTCGTTGATCTGTGAGACGGTGGCAACCGGGGTGTAGCGATAGCCAGCGACGCGATACTCCAGCGCTTCGCGCCAGATGCTGTAACCGTTGGCCCACAAGCCGATCTTGTCTTTGTCTCCTTCCACGCGTCCGTAGGATTTGACGGTGGGAATTCCGATCTGCTTGGCCGTTTCCCAACCATGATGCGCTTCCGATCCTTGGGCACTATTGGCAGCATTGCACATGTTCCAGGAAAAATCGGCGGGAAATTGCGTGGCCGTTGTGCTGGCCTCGGTGCCATTCAGGACGTTCATTTCGTAGGTGAAGATCGAGGCAATCGCCGTGAACTGACCACAGGCTCCGCCTTTCTGTTTGTAAATCGGAGGGAACTGCGGGCGGGTCGAGTTATCGACGCGCGACGGCAGACGGTTGATATCAACAGGCGTCCCGCCGATATCAGGGCCCTTTGCATCACGCCAGGTGTCGTAATTATCCCCCATCGAATGAGGCCGCGAAAACGGATTGGGATAAGCGGCGAGCGCGGGGCTGTCGCCATCCTCCGCCATCATCGTGGTGATGCAGGCTGAAATGAAGATAAAGGAGGCGAGCGTGGGATACCGGAGGATGGAAGTCATAGATAATATTTACTAAAATGGGGTATGAGTTTGACCCCAAAGTCCGGCCACCTGCTGGCTAAGCTAGGCTGCCCGGTGCGTCCCACCAGTCAATCCGCCTGCCCAGGATGTCAAGTTTGGTGCGGGGGAGGTCCGGGTTTGGCAAGCTGGAGTGGGGGGCCGTGCGCAGCCCGCAGCGCAGGCTTTCAAAAACCGGGGCTGCATGGGGGGCTTAGATGTTAGAATCTTTTTCTCATTCCGCGCTCAGCGCTTCCGCCGGCCGCTGCCACCCTCTGATCATCCATGCTGATGGCAATGCCCAAGCCCGTCAGCCGCGTCGTCCATTTCTCCGGGGTGAACTGGCTTCCCTGATCGGTGTTGAAGATTTCAGGTTTGGTCCACTCCAGCGTCGTGGAGGAGAAGCGAATCGCCCCGGGTGTTGGGATGTGCGGCTATTTGTAGGCCGAAACGGGCTTCGGGACGACGCCGAGTTCCTGGTAATTGAAGCCGCTTTCGAGCGGCTGGTAGCTGCCGACGATGTCCACACTGCGGGTCGCGGTGATGGCCGGTTCCATGCCCATCCCCCAATACACGGCGTTGATGATGAGCCGCCGCAGGCCGGGGTTTTCCAGATCATGGCCGCTGCCCATGGTGGAGTGGAAAACACGGGCCTTCCTGCCCCCGCTCGTCTCCCAGTTTTTGAACCACGCCACTGGCAGCGGCTCCAGTTCCAGATTAGGTGCGTCGTCGTGCTTCCGGCCCATGAGGGGTTGACCCCAGACGAGCGCGGTGCAGCCCGCCGGCAAACTGGTTCCCTCTTTGTAAGTCCGGTAAACATCCGAATTCCCCCAAATATCACTCACGCCGGTGAGAATCGGGTGGTCCTTTTGCTCCGGGACGATCGAGCCGCGTGTCGAATCGGCGTGCCAGCGGCCATGATGGTCCATGAAGGCTCCGCCCAATACATCCTCGCCCCAGCGCACCTGTTTGCCGTTGATCTTATACGGCAGCGCGGCGTGAAAACCGTGGTTCCCGGTCCGCAGCGAAATGATCGGCTTCCCCGAATCAATATATTTCACAATCAGCTCCCGCTCCGGCATCGGCAGCGTGAGCAGGCGCGGGAAAAAGATGACGAGATCCGCAGAAGCGAGCTGCCCAAGACCGGGGATGTGATGCTCTTTAAACTCCTTACCTTTCTCAGGGTAAACCGGCATCGTCGGATCCACCTCGCCCTTTTCGTTCACCGCGAAAAGCACCGCGCAATCGAAGCCGTGATGGGTGCTGAGAATCTTCGCCATCATCGGCATGGATTGCTCGCTGCGATACTCCTGGTCCGCGGCGATCAAAACGACGCGCTTCCCTTTTCCCGGCCCATCCACGCCGGGATACCTCAGCCACTGCGGACTGTCGTCGCCGTGGAGCGGGCCGCAGAATAAAATGAGAGCGAGGGAGCACAGGAAACGGTAGAGTAGTTTGTCCATAAGTGGGTAGGAGTGGCGGGCTATTTTTTTGGGATCTCGTTCACCGTATAGTAGGCCTTTTTGTGAAGCAGGGGCTGGCCGTCCTGCGCGGTGATTTTCCCGAAGTCGAAATCGTGGATGTGATCTTCCATGATTTTATCCAGATGCAGATAGACGGTGAGGCCGTCGGCCGAGGGAGTGGCTTCGGTGATGCGCGGAGTGGTCTGATCCACTTCAGGGCTGCCGTAGCCCCCGTGATAGATGTGGGTGTAGGTCGTGATGCTGTAGGCGTCGGGTTTCGCGGCGGTTGGTTTGTCCGCAGGCTTCGTGAAGGTGACGAGGAAGCCGTCTTTGCGAATGTTGATTTCCTTTACCTCAAACGGGACCACGCCGTTCCAATCAATGCGCTGGAGGGCAAAAGGCTCCGTTCCGCGGACGGGCCACTGACTGTTCGTCGTGAATCCCCCGGCGATGAGCTGGCCCCGGGGTGAAAACTCCACATTCATGATGCCGGTGGCGAGTCCTTCGCGGAAGGGATAACAAGCGCCCTGCCAAATCCCGTTCACCTGCTCGGTCGTCGCGCGCATGATCAGGCTCAGACTGTAGTCTCCCAGAAAAAGCTGGTTGTCGAAGGGGCCGAATTTGCCGCCGGTGGTATTGAGCCGGAAGCCGGAGATCGAGCGGCCCATCCTGATGTAGGGAAATTTCACGGCCGGCGGCACCAGTTCCTTGACCCGCTTTTTCTCCACTCCCATGCGCGAATCCGTTTTGGGTTCGAGCGCGGGAGCTTTCATGCCGGGGACGAAAGGATACCAGTTGTAGCTGGCAGGGTGGCCGAGGAACGCGCCTTCCTTGAGATGCTTCAGCGAACAACAGCCATTCCACGGACCTTGGCTCTCAATGGCAAACATGGTGCCTTCCGCATTGGCTCCCACGCCGCCCGGGCTGCGCAGTCCGCTGCACACAGGGATCATCTTTCCGCCCGGGGTCACTTTGACCGCCCAGCCGCGGAAAAGGTTGTGCGATTCATACGAACCGCTCAGGCCCAGCGCGACCCAGATGTTGCCCTCGGGATCGGGCTTCGAGCCAAACGCAAACTCGTGCCCCTCGGCGTAACCCCAGTTGCTGGTAAGGGTGTCGTAGCGGTCGGCGACTTCATCGCCGTCGCTGTCGGAGATGCGCGTGGCTTCGCCCCAGGTGATGGCGGTCATCGCGCCGTCGCGCCACGAGAGGGAGAAGATTTCGTCCTGCCCGCTGGCGAAGAGGTGAAACTCAGGCGTCGGCGGCGAATCGAATGCACCGCGCACGAAATAAATGTCGCCGCGCCGGGTGCCGACAGCGAGGCGTCCGTCCGGCAGACTCTCCAGTCCGCCCGGCCGCAGGGGCACGGTGGGTGGGATGGGGATATTGACGATGGGATAATACTTCGCCTCCTCCGCAGCGGTGCCCCACATTTCGCCGAGGTCCTCGTCGGCGTGAAGGGGCGTGGCCACGGCCAGGGAGGCGAGTGCGATGATGATCTTTTGCATAGGCGGACTATTTGACGGACATCCCGAGCTGGTCGAAAAGGAAGGCGAACACGTCAGCTTGCTGAGCGATTTTTTCGGTAAGACCGGTGCCCATTCCGTGGCCGGAGGCGGCGCTGAGGCGGATCAGGATAGGGTTCCTGGATGCGGTGGCGGCTTGCAGGCGGGCGGTCATTCTTCGCGAGTGGGCGGGGTTCACCCGGCCGTCGGTTTCGCCGGCGAGGAAGAAGACGGCGGGATATTCCGTGCCGTCCTTCACGTTGTGGTAGGGCGAGTAGGCGTGGAGGGCGCGGAAGTGAGCGGGGTCTTTGACGGTGCCGAATTCGGTGACGTTGAAGGCGCCGTTTGGGTCGAGCTCGACGCGGAGCATGTCGTAGAGGCCGACGTGGGCGACGACGGCGCGGGCGAGCGCGGGATGCTGCGTGAGGAATGCGCCCATCAGCAGACCGCCGTTGCTGCCGCCTTCGACGGCGAGTTTCTCCGGGCGCGTGTAGCCGCGGGTGATCAGGTGCTGCGCGCAGGCCGCGAAGTCATCGAACACATTTTGCTTGTTCGTGAGGTTGCCCGCGAGGTGCCACGCTTCTCCGAATTCGCCGCCGCCGCGGATGTTGGCGACGACATAGATGCCGCCGCGGTCGAACCAGAGGCGGTTCTCGAAATCAAAGAACGGCCTCATGCTGTGGCCGTAGCCGCCGTAGGCGTAGAGCAGCGCAGGATTGTTGCCGTCGAGCTTCGTGCCTTTTCGGCGCAGGATGTTGACGGGAACTTTCGTGCCGTCCTTGCTCACGGCGAATTCGCGCACGGCTTCGATGTCGCTAAAGTCCACGGGCGAGGTATTGAAGAGCGCGGACTTTTTGATGCTGCCGCTCTCCGGATCCAAAATCATCCACGCCGCGGGTGCGACAAAGCTGGTCTGGCGAAAAAGAACGCGCCTGCCCACTTCGATGAGTCCGCCGACGCCGGATGCCTCCGGCAGAGGAAGGATCTTGGCCTCTTTTCCATCGGGGGTGAATTGCCGCACGCGTGACGGTCCGCCGAGCAGGTCGCTTACGAAAAGGAACTTCGCCGTGGGCGTGATGCCTTCGATGACCGCATCGCTCTCGGGCACGACCACTTTCGCCTCGTCCAGCCCACCGGCGGCGGGAATGCGCAGGACTTTTCCACGCGGCGCATCTTTGACTGAACGGAGATAAAGCGTCGCGCCATCGTGGCTGAACACGACTGCCTTCACCGCGTCTTCGTGCCGCGTGATTTGCCGCCAAGCCGCGCCGTCCTTCGTCTCGCGGACGTGGTGGGCATATTCGCCGCCATCGCCATTCGCCACACTCGCCAGCACCCAGCGACCGTCATCGGAAGTCTCCAACTCGATCTCGGCGATGCGCGGAAAGTCCCGTCCCGCAGAGTATTCATCAGCCGACGCGGGCGCGCCGAGTTTGTGAAAATAGATCTGCTGGTAGAAGTTCAGATCGGCCTCCGGCTTCTCGCCTTTGTGAGGATAGCGCGTGTAGAAAACGCCGCTTGCATCGGGCATCCACGCCACGCTGCCGCCGCCGGTGGGGTATTGCACCCGGGCGATGCGGTCGGGCAAATGCTCGCCGGTTTCCGTGCGGTAAAAATGCAGCGTCCCTTCCTCGCTCCCATTTTCGGAGAGACAGACAGCGATCAATTTTCCATCAGGCGACGGCACAAACCAATCCATCGCCACCTGTCCCTTCGGTTCGATCTCATTCGGATCGAGCACGACTTTTTCCGACTTCAGATCATATACCGAAGTCAGCGTGACGAGCAGCCGCTGTTGCTTCGGCGGCTGGAACTTCAGTGCAAAGAGCCGCTCCTGACGCGACACCAGCCCGCTGTGCGACGGCGTGTCTTTCGCGTAAAGCGCCGTCAGCTTTTCCTCAATGCCCGCGCGATCAGCACGCGCCTCCAGCCATGCCCGCGAGTGTTTGTTCTGCGCCCCGGTCCACGCCTTCACCGCCGGCGAACCGGTCTCCTCCAGCCAGCGATAATCGTCCACCACCTTCACGCCGTGGTATTCGTCAGTGACGGGTTTCTTCTCAGTCGGAGGAGCGGCAGCGGCGATGGACATGGAGACAGTGAACATAGTGAGGAGTGACAGCTTCATGGAAGTGATGCGGGCGTTGGAGCCGGGATTACCATTGGTATTCCAGAGTGAGGGTGCTGCGGCCTTTGGGCAGGGTCAGCGGGATCAAGACTTCGCCGGGGTTGCCATCGCGGACGATGGCTTTGTGTTCGCTGGTGATACGCAGTTGGAGTTTGTCCGCCGTGAAGGTGCGGTCGGTGGAGGCGGTGATTTTGTTCCCCGTGGCGGCGCGGAAGTAGCACGGGGAAGGCGCGGCGGGGGTGTCGAAACGGAGGGTGCGCTTGAAGTAGGCTTTGCCGTCCTTGTCGGGCACGTCATCAAAGGATTCCTCCACGGCAATGTCGCCGTAGTGGTAGAGGAATATCGGGCGGCGCGCGGCGTCGAGATGGTAGCCGCGGAATTGATAGCCGTGATCCTGCGGAAAGGCGTGATTGGTTTTTCCTTTGTAGGGCCAGTTGTCTTCCAGCGAGGTGAGGCGGTGGAACGGGATGCCGGGCGGGAAGGAAATCGAATCGGTTCCGCGCGGGTGAAAGTGGCCGGAGTCCACGCTGGCGAAGTCGCCTTTCCAGAGCTGACGCAGCGCCATTTCGCCGGAGTCGAAGGCGAGGTTGATGCGCCCAGGATAGCCGACTCCGATGCCGCGATAGCCCACGGGGCTCTGCCCGCGGCAGATCTCGGTGACGTCACCCACCCGCAGTTCGTTCGACTGCCGGGAGAGGCCCGCGGGTTTCTTCGCCCGTTCGCCGTCTTCCAGATAGGCCCAGATGGCTTCGATCTGCTGCGCGGTGTCGCCGCCAAGGATGTTTGGCCGGATGGATTTTCCGTCCGGCCAATAGCCGGGCATGATCACCGTAGGGTGGAAACGCGAAGGCTGCCGCATGTAGAGATTGAACCAGTTCTTCTGGAGCCGTTCGGTGGTGTAACCGATGTCGAGCGCGTTCACTTCGCCGGCTTTCTGTCCGTTGAATTCGTGGCAGGCAATGCAACCGAAGCCAGTGCTGCCGATCATTTCGTAACCGGCATTTTTTGACTCCTGCAGGTTCGCAATTTTGGGGAAAGTCACTTTTTCCAGTTCGTCCACCCTGCCGAACAGTTCCACGAGATGACCGACGTTGGCCTCACCAAACTGCGGCATCGCGGCATCCACGTAGTCGCGCTGGCGTTTGCCGTGCAGGAGCACGCCGGCGATCCACTCCGGTGTCAGCTTCGCGCCGACATTAGAAAGCGGGGGCGGCAGCCGGCCCTGATCCCCCAGCGCGGGCTGCGTGCCGGTGAAGAGCGCGTTTCTTTCCGGGGCGATTCCGCCGAGGCCTGTGCGTTCGTGGCAGGCCGTGCAGTTGAAAGTGACGAGCGTCTTTGCGAGCTGTTGCTTGTCGTCGAGCGGCGGCTTCTCCGCGATGGGCAGCGCCTTTGCGATGGCCGTGCGCTGATCCGCATTCAAGTCGAAGCGAGGCCACGCTCCGGCACCTTCGCTGAGGCATCCGCGGCCCACATCGAGCTTGGCCCACGCGGGTCCGGGTGTCGTGGGGGCCTTGAGATCGTCGTGGCAGTTGGCACAGCCGAGTTTGACGAAATGCTCCTGCCCGCGGGCGGCGAGTCCGGGATCCACTTTGAGAGGCTCGAAGGGCGCAATGGGTTCGTTGGAGATCGACAACCGTGAAGAAGGAATCGGTCCCCGCTTGAGCTGCGGCCCTTCCATTTCGCACGAAAACGTCGCCTCGTGCCCCGTGTGAAAATACGTGAGTTGAATTTTGCGCCAGCCCGCCGCGAGTTCCGCCGCGCCTTCCAGTTCCTTCACCCCGCGCCGGTCGCTCGGCTCCTGCTGGATGATTTGCTTTCCGTCCACGAGCAGCGAGCCGCCGTTCATCCTGAGGAAAAACGTGTGACGCCCCGCGTTCGCGATGTTCACCCAACCGTCGTATTTGATCGCCGTGTGCTGCTGGATGGTGCCCGTGCCGAGGCTCTCCAGCGCAAAGTCGTTGACCTGCCCCGCCCGCTCCGCAGTCACCTTCTCACTCTCCAGCCCCTCCCACACCTCCCCGCGATAAAGCGTGTAGCCGAGAGAGCCTGGCACGCGCGTATTTTGCAGGAGATAATGGGCGATGCGCTCCACGTCTTTCGCGGCGAGCCGCATATCGGGCATCCGTCCCGACGGCCGGCTCGCGTGCGGCTGGCGCAGAAAATCCCCGAGGCTTTTGAAGCTGTATTTTTTCTCCAATGCACCGAGCGGAACGGAATTCTCCGGCAACAACTCCGCGCCCTTTTCATCCCGGGGCGAATGACACGCCGCGCAGCCGCGCGAATGAAACAGCCGCTTCCCTTGCTCTGCCGCCACCGCATCCGGCGGCTGCAGCGCGAAGTCGTTCTTTTTCAGCGAGAGCAAAAAGTGCGTGAGGGCCGTTGCCGTCTGCCGCTTTTCCTCCCCGCCCAATTGCCCGGGCAAATCCGGCATTGTGGTGCCGGGCTTGGTTCCATGTGGATTTGCGATGAACGTCTCCAGCCATCCCGGATTTGCACGCGAACCGATGTCCGCAAGTCGCGGTGCCTTCTTTGATCGAGCTGCCAACGACGTGTCGCCCGCGTGACACGCCGCGCAATTCAATTCCTCAATCAGCACCAGCCCCTTCAGTTCCGGATCAAGTTGGCTGGAGGCCACTCCGGCCACTATCACCTCTGCGGACACAACCGGGACAGCACCGAAGTGCAGCAGGACGCCCAGGGTGACCAACGAGAGAATTTCCGCCACCCGGAGCCGTGCCGGGCCCGGGGTCTGGGCGGCGGATTTGTTTTTCATAGGTCGGGTGAAAGTCATTCGATCTTCGAGTTGTTGCGTCCAGAAGCTTTGCTCGTAGCGGGCAGACCCTTGAGTTCCTTCACAATCTCTGGGTGCTTGAAATAGAGATTCCTCGTCTTGCCGGGATCAGCCGTAAGATTGTAAAGCTGGCCGCGATGCGCATGGCGGGAGAGGATTGGGGGCTTTTCATGAAAAAAACGTTGGGGGGTATTGGCTGGAGAGCTTTTATCATCAGGAATCTTAGGGAGACAGGGCCGAAAGTCCCGCTGCAGCAAATGAGATCAGCCAAACTCCTGGGTTTTGGCCGGTAGCTTCTCGATCACCCTAATATCATTGCCGAGGCTTTTTTCCTTGTCCAACGGATTTCTTAAGGTGACATCAAGCAGACCATCCGGCGGTTTCGCGATCCCTGATCGGTCACCTTCTGAAATCGCTTCTGGGGTAATTTACTCACTTCAGATTAGTTCTGCTTTGGTGAATTTGTATCAATTTGCTTGCTGGCTGCCAAAACCCTGCCATGGTTGAATACAAGGTTGGTTGCTGTCCCGGAGGCGCGGTGGTCGCGCGGCAAAGGACAAACCAGCCTTCTAAAAATGACCCTGCGTCCCG